>JBMSKG010000216.1:0-5126 GCA_049419625.1 Paracoccaceae bacterium
TGCTCCTTGTACTTGCGCACGATGTAGAGCGCAAAGACGTTTAGCCCCAGCGTGATGACAAAAAGAGTCATCCCCAGCGCAAAGGCCACCAACGTCTCGGGCGAGGCAAAGTCAGTATCGCCCGTCAACTGGCCGACGATCTTCACCGTCATGGTGGTCATCGCGTCAAACGGGTTCAGCGACAGCCGTGCGGCCGCTCCTGCCCCCATCACCACGATCATCGTCTCGCCAATCGCGCGGCTTGCGGCCATCAGAACCGCGCCGACAATCCCGGGCAGTGCAGCAGGCAAGATCACCTGCCGCACCGTTTCCGACCGGGTGGCGCCCAGACCATAGCTGCCATCGCGCAAGGATTGCGGCACAGCATTGATGATATCGTCGGACAAGGACGAGATGAACGGTACGTTCAAGATCCCGATCACGATCCCTGCCGTCATGACCGAAGACCCGGAATTGCCCAGACCCAAAGGCTGCGCAAACCAATCGCGCAGCGCAGGCCCCACGGTTACCAGCGCAAAGATACCAAAGACCACGGTCGGAATACCCGCGATGATCTCGATCAGCGGCTTGACCCAGTTGCGCACCGGGCGCGAGGCATATTCCGCCAGATAAATCGCGGTGAAGAGGCCAATCGGCACCGCCACCAAAAGCGACACCACGCTGATGTAAAGCGTGCCCCACAGCAGCGGGATCATCCCCAAATCGGAATTGCCGCGAAAGTTCGGTGACCAAGTCAGCGAAAAGAAGAAATCCTTGATCGGGTAGATCGTAAAGAAATCATAGGTCTCCGACGCCATCGACCAGATGATGCCAAAGGTGGTCAGCACGGCGATGGACGAGGCCAGCGCCAAAAGACCCAAGATGACCCGCTCAACCGCGTTGCGGGCGCGAAAGCTCTTGTGGGCGCGGCTGACACCCCAGAAAAGCCCCGCCACCCCCACAACCAAAAGCAGGATCGTCCGCGCCGCAGCGCCCCAAGCGGTCAGCGCACGGTAGTCCTGCGCGGCGGACAGCACCTCGGGGGTCACTGTACTGCCAAGCGCCACGCCCACTTCGGCCAAACGCGCACGCACATCACTCTCGCCTGTCGTCATCCGTCGGGCATCATCTTCGGTCATCGCCCCTGCGGCGACCGCCTCATCCAGCCCCCCGGCAACCCGGCGAACATCCGCCATCACCAAAGCACGGGCAGTGTCATCGGCCACCATGTCAGCCGGAAGACCGGAAGAGATGCGACTCTCGACCACCATCGGCTGCACAATCAGCCACAGCACAAACGTCACCAGCGCCGGCACCAGAACCCAGATAACCCCATGCCAACCATAGGCATTGGGCAACGAATGTAACTCGCGCGGATTGCCCCCGGCCGATGCAAGCGCCCTTTGACGCGACAGGACAAACCCTGCAAGCGCCAGCACGCCAATGACCGCAAGAAGCATCGCGACAGACATCTTTAAGCCTTATCTCGGAGAAGAAACAAAAATGGGCGGGGCCAAGTGGCCCCGCCCAAAGACCGTCTTATTCCAGCGGACCCATCGGGGTCTCGGCGGCGACCATCGCCTGGGTCTCGGCCAGGGCCGGATCAGACACCAGACCATATTCGGCCAGCGGGCCATCCGGGCCTGCCATGTCGTCGGACACGAAGAACTCGATATACTCCTTCAGGCCCGGGATGACGCCGATATGCGCCTTTTTGACGTAAAAGTACAGCGGACGCGACACCGGGTAGTCACCCTTGGCGATCGATTCCGTCGTGGGAACGACACCTGACATCGTCGCCACTTTCAGCTTATCGGTGTTGTTTTCATAGAACGACAGGCCAAAGACGCCGACGGCGTTCTTGTCGGCATCCAGACGGGCCAGCGTCTCGGTATAGTCACCGTCAATGTCGACCGAGCGGCCATCGGTGCGCAGTTCGTGGCAGGCCTTCTTCGCGTTGCCTTCCTTTTCCTTGTCGTCCTTGCCTTCCGCAACGGCAAGATAAAGCTCAAGCGCGCCGGTTTCCTTGCAGCCCGCTTCGATCACCTTGGTGTCAAAGACTTCGCGGGTGCCGTGCTTGGTGCCCGGAACAAACACCAAGATGTCCTGTGCCGGCAAGGCAGAGTTGACTTCGGCCCACTGAGCATTCGCGTTGTCGGTCAGAGCACCGTCCTTGGCGACCTTGGCTGCCAGAGCGTTGTAGACATCCGCCGGAGTCAGCGCGAAATCGGCGCCGTTCACGTCCGAAGCAAAGACGATCCCGTCATAGCCGATACGGACTTCCATGATCTCTTCGACGCCGTTGGCCTTGCACAGGTCGATGTCGGACTGCGAGATGCGGCTGGACGAGTTGGCGATGTCGACGGTGTTTTCACCGACACCTTCACACAGCTTCTTACGGCCAGCACCCGAACCGCCACCCTCAACCACCGGCGAGGGGAACTCAAAGTTTTCGCCAAAGGCCTCGGCCACGATGGTCGCATAGGGCAGAACCGTGGACGAGCCGGTGACCTGCACCTGGTCACGCGCCGAAGCGGCCAAGGTCGAAGCGGCAAGGATCGCCACGGTCGACGCAGCAAGTTTCAAGGACGGCAGTTTGGTGAAAGACATCTGTCACTCCATCAGGATCGCGAAGGGCCGGATGCCCGTCGTCTGCCCCGTGGTCTAGGGGCCCTAAGCAAGGCTTTTGCGACAGTTGTGTAACAGTTCAATGACAAGCGCGACCCTTTGACGAAAGGGTCGCACAGCAACGGCCCGCGCAGGCTAGGACAAAGAAAGTAATATGCTGAATTTGCTTCCTTTTCCGATTTCACTTTCAATCACCAAACGCCCGCGATGGCGCTGAACAATATGTTTCACGATGGCCAAACCCAGCCCGGTTCCACCCTTGGCGCGGCTTCTGTGGCTGTCGACACGGTAGAATCGCTCTGTCAGGCGCGGAATGTGACGGGCATCGATTCCCGCGCCTTGATCCTCCACATCTACCCGCAACACAGGCCCGCGCGGCCCAGATTCGCGCGATAAGGCCAAAGTCACGGTGGCCCCGGCGGGGCTGCCGTATTTGATGGCATTCTCGGTGAGATTGGTCAGCACCTGCACCATCTGATCGGCATCCGCCCGAACCAAGATTTCGTCATGCGCGCCCGTCAGCACCAACCGAACATCGCCCGACCGCGCCAAAGGCTGCAGGCTGTCGGCCACGCTGCGAACGATGGCCGCCAGATCAACGCGGGTTTCGGGGCGGATGCGCTCCTCCGCCTCCACCCGGCTTAAATGCAACAGATCGCGCACAAGCCGGTTCATCCGCTCGGCCTCGGCGGCCATGATCGCCAAAAACCGCTCACGCGCGTCGGGGTCATCCTTGGCAGCGCCGCGGAGGGTCTCGACAAAGCCGGAAATCGCCGTCAGCGGGGTGCGCAACTCATGGCTCACATTGGCCACAAAATCGCGCCGCATGCGATCCATCTGTTCGGCCTCGGTCAAATCGGCAAAGGCAAGAAGAACAGCGGACTCAAGAGGTGTGACCGTCACCTCGTAGACTTGGTCATGGCTGGCTTGTGCTGTCACCAGTCGAACCACCGCCCCCTGGCCATGTCGCAAAGCGCGTTCAATGGCGCTCAGCAATTCGGGCGCGCGGATCAAAAGGCCATGATGCCGCCCAACCAGGCCCTCACCCGACACCGCAAAGAGCGCCTGCGCCGCCGCATTCGCCTCAGCCACCAAAAGATCAGGGCCGATGACGATCAACGGCATGGGCACACCGCCAACAAGACGGGCAATCGGGTTTGGCATGGGTCACATCCTGTCGCGGCTGCGTCTTGCCAACTGCTAGCCGCAGGATGTGACAATTGCCAGACATTCGGCCAAGACTGCTAGCGGTCGCCCGCTTGCCAGTCACGCAGAGCCGCGTTGGGCTCGCGCGCCAAAGGTTCATCCCCCTGGACCTGGTTCTGCGCGCCCGGATCCACCTGAGGCAGCGGCGTGCCCAAGCTTTGCCGGTTGCGGAAATAGAACGTCTCGCGCGCGCCGAAATAAAATGCCACCACCGCCCCCAAAAGCCACCACAAAGGCTCGGGAACCGCGTTTAACCCCACCATGCGCGCGGCGAAACCCTGCGGATCCAGCATGGCATAGATAAACAGACCAATCGTGCCAAAGGCTAGAAACGGCCGCGGCAGGCGGTTCAACCCGTTCACCACACGGTCAAACCAGCCCAAGCTTGGCACGTGAAACTCCTGCCCCAACTGCGCCAAAGCCGCCATCTGCGCTTCAGCTGAAAGCTCCATCCGCCGCGTGGCCGAGGGCGTCAGCACCTCAGCAACCCCTTTGGCAGCCGTGCCAAGCGAGGCAATGGCGGCCGGACCGCCCAGAAGCTGCCGCATCACACCCATTTGGACACCCTCGCGCGATGTTCAGCCTCGCTCAGGTGGTAACGCGGCGCGATGAATTCCTCGGCCCGGGTGATCCAGCCTCCCTTGCCGCCATCACGGCGGCGGGCGAACTTGCGGCTGGCAGGCCGGGCATCGGCCACAGCGTAGTAGTAATTGTGCCGGGCAATGCCATAGGCGTCGGCGACATGGGCAGGGGCCGCTTCATAAGCCCGCTGGGCCGCGCGAATGGTCTGAGGCCCGATCACCCCATCATCGACACAAGCAAACCCCATCTGGCTGCACAGCCGCTGCAGGATCTTCACCGCATTGGCCCCGGCGTTGACATACATGTCAAAGACCGATGGCTGCAGCACCTCGGGCAAGGCCCCGATGCCCGGACGACGGAAGTAATGATCGATATAGATTTCAATCGCCCGTGCCTGGCTGAGCCGTCGCACATCCGCGCGGTCAACCCGCCCATCGCCCGTGATGTCGATCCCAAGCCGCCGCATGGTGTGGATCGTAACCCCGTGGTTGGTCGCCCCGCCCGGATCGTCCGGGTCGTCGACAAAGCCCCCCTCGCGCGCGACAATCTCTGCCGCCAACTCTCTCACCGTCTTCATCTCAGCCCCCAATGGCCCCCAACGAACAGCCGCAAGATCGTGAGACCGGGTTAAAGGGGGGTCATCTGGGCGCGCGGTGCTTCATCTTGGTGCAAATACCCCCGCCGGAGGCATCCGACATCAGCCTGCAGGAGCCTCCGGCGGGGGTATTTGC
>JBMSKG010000217.1:0-5109 GCA_049419625.1 Paracoccaceae bacterium
CTCATGGCCCGCGTCGCAGCCAATCACGCGCTGGGCGACATCTTCGCCATGGGCGCAAAGCCCCAGGCGGCGCTTGCCCAAGTCATCCTGCCCCGCCTTTCGGAACCCTTAGGCGCACGCACCCTGGCCGAGATCATGGACGAGGCGGCAAAGGTCTTTGCCGACGCCGGGGCCGATATCGTCGGGGGCCATTCCTCGACCGGGGCCGAACTCACCATCGGCTTTACGGTCACCGGCCTCGCCGACCACCCGATCACCAAGGCAGGGGCGCAGCCGGGTGATGTGCTGATCCTGACCAAACCCTTGGGCAGCGGCACGATCATGGCAGCCGAGATGGCCCTGACCCGCCTGCCGGGAGTGATCTTGGGCGAGGCGGTCGCCACCTGCCTTGCCATGATGGGCGAAAGCCTCGCCCCGGCGGCATCCGCACTTGCACCCCGTGCCCATGCCATGACCGATGTCACGGGCTTTGGCCTTGCCGGGCATCTTCTCGAGATATGCGAGGCCTCCAACACAGGCGCCATCATCCGCTTGGCCGATCTGCCGCTCCTCCCCGCCGCCGAGGCGCTGGCCGCAGCAGGCGAAGCCTCAAGCCTCGCCCCGCAAAACCGCGCGGCCTGTCTTGGTCGGATCACGGGCGACCAAAGCTCCGCCCGCGCTGCCCTGATGTTTGACCCGCAAACCTGCGGCGGGCTCCTCGCCGCGGTCCCGGCCTCCGCCGCGCCCGCGCTCCTCGCGCGCCTGCCAGCCGCCCGGATCATTGGCACCGTGACCGCAGGTCCGCCCCATCTCCACCTTGGCTGATCCGCCTTCAACGCGGGTGAAATATCCTCGGGGGGAGGGGGCTGGCCAAGGGCCAGACCCCGTGGGGGGCAGACAGCCCCCCGGCTGCGCGGCAGATCTTCCGCGATGAGGGACCAACGGTACCGAAGAGCCTGCGGTTACAGCAAAGCCTGCACCGCCCCAGCCACGCGGGCGGCGGTGTCGGGCAGGGTTTCGGGACGCAAGGACCCGGCGTCGACCTCGGCCAGACGCACCTCGATCCGCGCGCGGTGCTTGGCATAGCGAGGGTCATAGTGCCGCTCCATCAGACTGGCGGCCAGATCGGCAAAGGCACCGGCCCCGGCCATGGCCTGCCACTCGGCAATCACCTCTTGCGCGTGCTGCGGTTTCAAAAGGTCAATGACGCGCGCCAGTCGCGCGGCATCGGCCACCATATCGGCATAGGCCGTGGTCAGATACTGCGCGCGCGCCGCAGGTGCGGCGGTCAATGCCACGCGCGGGGCGCGCGTCATGGCTTTCCAGATTTCCGGCGGCAGACGGCAATTGCCGATTTTCGAGCTCTCTGCCTCCACCACCACAGGCCGGGTCGGATCGAGCGTGGCCAAAGCTTGCGCCAAGCGGCCCTCGAAGGCCTTTTGGCTGGGCTGTGGCCCCATGGCGCCAAAGAGACTGCCGCGATGATTGGCCAGCCCCTCAAGGTCAATCACCTGCAGCCCATGGGCGGGCAAAAGGTTCAAGATCTCGGTCTTGGCCGATCCGGTATTGCCGTCCAGCACCACCATCGGCGCGCGCACGGGCGTGTCATAGACCTCATGCACCACCAGCCCGCGCCAAGCCTTATAGCCGCCCTTCAGCGTCTCAACCCGCCAGCCGATCTGCGACAGGATGATGGCAAAAGACCCGGACCGCTGCCCGCCGCGCCAGCAATAGACCAATGGCCGCCAACTGCCCGGCTTGTCGGCCAAGGGGCCCAAGAGATGCCCCGCCACATTGCGCGACACCAAGGCCGCGCCAAGCTTTTTCGCCGTGAATGGGTTTACTTGCTTATAGATCGTGCCCACCTCAGCCCGTTCGGCATCGCTGAGAACCGGCAGCGAGATCGCACCGGGCAGGTGATCTTCCGCATATTCCGCCGGAGCCCGGGCATCGATGATGTCGTCAAAGCCGAAACCGGCCAGATCGGACAGAGAGGTGAGCGTGACAACCATGCGCCGGGGTGTAACGGATCAGGCCCGGGCCGGAAAGGGGGCGTGTGGCGTGGGCGTTGCAAGATGGGTATTTGGGCCAAGATGAAAGGTAAGCGACGGGCCTTAGGCCCAAGCGGTCACCAGCCCCGGCAGGTCGGCCCAATCGGCAAAAGCGGCGCTGTGGGTGATCTGATCCACGGGCGATTTGCGGTAACCCTCGGTGTAAAGCAAGAAGGCCACCCCCGCGGCGCGGGCGGTGTCGGCGTCTACCTCGCTGTCACCGACAAAGACACTCTGGCGGCGGCCAAGGGCGCGGGCCGTGGCATGCAGATGGTCGGGGTGGGGTTTGCGGACGGCCAAGCTGTCGCCGCCCAGAAGGGTGGGGAAAAAGGGCGTCAGGCCCAGATGGTCCATCACCGCGCGCGCCGGGGCGAGGGGTTTGTTGGTGCAGACCCCAAGCGCCGCGCCACGCGCCGCAAGTTGGCTTAGCGCCGTCAGAACCCCGGGGTAAAGCATGGTCAGGCTATGGGCGGTCAGATATTCAGCCTCGAACCGGGTCATGGTCGGGGCGTGCAGTGCGCCCGACGGGTCTTGGCCGTGACGCTCTAAAAGCCTAGCGACGAGGTTGGGCAGGCCCTTTCCAACGAAAGCCTGCACCTCGGCGCGGGCGAGGGGCGCAAAACCCAACTCGGCCATCACCCGGTTGGCGGTGGCATGGATGTCGGGCACGGAATCGATCAGTGTGCCGTCAAGATCAAAGATCACCGACAGATGCGCGAGATTCACTCTGGTCTCGCTCAAAGCGCGGCCTCGGCCGCCTTGCGGATGGCGCGGATGTTGTCGCCGTAAGGCGCGGGGTTGGCGACCGAGCCGCCCTTGAACACCGCCGATCCCGCCACCAGCACATCGGCCCCGGCGGCGGCGACCAAGGGCGCGGTCACCGGGTCGACCCCGCCGTCAATCTCGATATGGATCGGGCGGTCGCCGATCATCTGGCGCAGCTGGCGCACCTTGGCCGTCATGTCGATGAACTTTTGCCCGCCAAAGCCCGGGTTTACCGTCATCACGCAGACAAGGTCGGTGAGGTCCAGCAGATGTGCCACCGCCTCGGCCGGGGTGCCGGGGTTGAGCGCGATGCCCGCCTTCATGCCAGCCCCGCGAATGGCCTGCAGCGTGCGGTGCGAATGCGCACCCGCCTCGACATGGGCGGTCAGGATATCGGCGCCCGCCTTGGCGAAGGCGTCGATGTAGGCATCGACCGGCGAGATCATGATATGGACATCCATCACCGTTGTCACATGGCGGCGAAAGGCCGCCACGGCGGGCGGGCCAAAGGTGATGTTGGGCACAAAATGGCCATCCATCACATCAACATGCACCCAATCGGCGCCCTGAGCCTCGATCGCCTGAATTTCGCGGCCAAAATCGGCGAAATCGGCAGACAGGATCGAGGGGGCGATCTTGATGGAACGGTTGAACACGGCGTTCATGGGGGCTCTCCGCTGGCGGTTTGGGCTGAGCTAGCGCGCCGGATGGGGCTTTGGCAAGGGTTGAAACCGGGGGGCGTTGTGGGGTAGGGCCGGGCGGGCTCCAAGTGCAGCAGGGGTGGGACGATGGACGAGATGATCCCGGCTTGGGTTGAGGGTCGGCTGACCCCGGTGGAAAAGCTGGCCGTACATCGGCAAGGGCTGCGCCATAAGGCGGTGTCGGTTTTTGTCATGGACGGGGATCGCGTGCTTTTGCAGCAGCGCGCCTTGGGCAAATACCACACGCCGGGGCTTTGGGCGAACACCTGTTGTACCCATCCTGTGTGGGACGAGGCGGATGCGGCTTGCGCCCTGCGCCGCCTGCGCGAGGAGTTGGGGATCACCGGGCTGACCTTGCAGGGCGCAGGCACGGTGGAGTACCGCGCCGAGGTGGGCGGCGGCATGGTGGAGCATGAGGTGGTGGCGCTTTTTCGCGCCAAGGCCGGGCCAGAGTTGCCCTTGGCGCTGAACCCCGCCGAGGTGCGGGCGGCGCGCTGGGTGGGCGTGCAGGAATTGCGCGCCGAGATCGCCGCGACACCCGATGCCTTCACGCCGTGGTTGCGGATCTATTTGGCCGAACATTCGGCCCAGATTTTTGGCACCTAACCGCGGGGTGGCTGCCTTGAGCCCGGTCGCCGAGCCTTGCGCGGCGGAGGCCTCCGGCGGGGGTATTTGGGCCAAGATGAAAGGGCGGGATTTATGATTTTTCTGCGTTGGTGCTTGATTTTTCCGCATCAAACAGTCAGGAATTTCACAAATCCAACATCTAGAAGACTTGGCCCGCCTGCGCCTCAAGCCGCGCGCGCTGGAAGGCGATCATGTCAGCGGGGGGTTGTTGGGCTTCGATCGTGTCATGGAGCGGATCGATCACACCGGTCTTTTCGCCTGACAAGGTCTCGACGATGGCAAGGCCGCAGAAGGGCACCATCAGTTCTGAATAGCCGCCCTCATGGACGCACAGAAGCTTGCCATGGCACAGCTCTTCCGCCAGCGCCTTGATGCGGGTGGCCATGGCGCGGAAGGTTTCGGCATGGGCCAGCATCCGCGCCAAGGGGTCGACGCCATTGGCATCAAGGCCAGAAGCAACCACGATCATATCGGGCTTATAGGCGCGCAGGGCGGGGGCGACCATAAGATCAAAGGCGTCCATATAGGCCCGGTGACCGCCGCCGGGCAGCAGCGGGATGTTGAGGTTATAGCCCAGCCCCTTGCCCGCGCCGCGATCCGCCGCCGCGCCCTTGTCGAGCGGAAAGCAGCTTTCCTGATGCAGCGAGATCGTCAGCGTATCGTCGCGATCATAGAACACCGCTTCGGTGCCATTGCCGTGATGCACGTCCCAATCGACGACCGCCACCCGCAAGGGGCCATGCTTGGCCCGCGCCGCCTCCAGCGCAATCGGGATATTGGCGAGCAGGCAAAAGCCCATCGAGGCATCCGGCAGGCAGTGATGGCCCGGCGGGCGCGACAGGACATAGCCATTGGTCACAGCCCCTGTCAGCACATCGTCAACCCCTTGCTTCACCAAACCTGCCGAGACCATGGCGATCTCATATGACCCCCGGCCAAAGGGCGAATAATGCCCGGCATTGCCGCCGCCTGCATCGGACACCGAC
>JBMSKG010000218.1:0-5031 GCA_049419625.1 Paracoccaceae bacterium
CGCAGGGCGCGGCCTTGCAGGCCGCTGATCTCTTGGCCCAACAGGTCAATCCGCCCCTCAGACTGGATCAACCGCAACAGCGCCAGCGCAATTGTGGTCTTGCCCGACCCGCTTTCGCCGACAATCCCCAGCGTCTCACCCGCCCGCACCGACAGGCTCGCATCATTCACCGCCTTCACATGGCCCACGGTCTTGCGCAAAAAGCCTTTCTGAATGGGAAACCAAACCTTCAGATGATCGGCGCGGATGATCTCGACAGCATCCGGCGCAATCGGGTCCGGGCGGCCCTTCGCCTCGGCGGCCAAAAGCGTCTGGGTATAGGGGTGCTGGGGGTTGGCAAAGACCTCAGCCGTCGGCCCGGCCTCGACAATCTCGCCGCCCTTCATCACGCAAACCCGGTCGGCGATGCGGCGCACGATGCCCAGATCATGGGTGATGAACAGCATCGACAGCCCCTCAGCCACCTTCAACTCCGCCAAAAGGTCCAGAATCTGCGCCTGCACCGTCACATCCAGCGCGGTCGTCGGCTCATCGGCAATCAGCAGCTCCGGCCCATTGGCCAGCGCCATGGCAATCATCACCCGCTGGCGCTGCCCGCCGGACAATTGGTGCGGATAGGCGGTCAGCCGTTCCTCGGCGTTGCGGATGCCAACCTTTAAAAGCAGCGACAGCGCCCGCTCCCGCGCCGCCTCGCCCTCCAACGCCTGATGCAAGGCAAGGCTTTCGCAAATCTGCCGCTCAATCGTGTGCAGGGGGTTCAGGCTGGTCATCGGCTCTTGGAAGATAAAGCTGATGTCATTGCCCCGCACACGGCGCAATTCCCGCTCAGACGCGCCAATCATCTGGGCCGACTGATAGGTGACCGACCCTTCCACAATCGCATTGTCCGACAACAGCCCCACGGTCGACAGCGCCGTGACCGACTTGCCCGATCCGCTTTCGCCCACCAAGGCCACGGTTTCCCCCTTGGACACGGTGAACGACACGCCCTTGACCGCCGGGATCACCCGGCCATCCTGACGGAAGCTGACGTTCAGCCCCTGCACATCCAGAACAACCGTCATTGGAAGGTTTTCCTTGGATCAAAGGCATCGCGCACGCCTTCAAAGATGAACACCAAAAGCGAGAGCATGATGGCAAAGGTGAAGAAGGTGACAAAGGCCAAGGACGGCATCTGCAAATTCTGCTGCGCCTGACGCGACAATTGCCCCAGCGAGGGCAGTTCCGGCGGCAGGCCAAAGCCGAGATAGTCGAGTGCCGCCAAAGACCCGATGGTGCCCGTCACGATAAAGGGCATCATCGTCAGCGTCGCCACCATGGCATTGGGCAGGACATGGCGGAAAATGATCGTGCGGTCCGGCACGCCCAAGGCCCGTGCAGCCCGCACATATTCAAAATTCCGCGCCCGCAGGAACTCGGCCCGGACCACACCAATCAGGCTGGTCCAGCCAAAGGCCACCATGATGGCGACCAACAGCCAGAAACTTCGGTCCCAAACCGCAAAGATGATGATGATGACATACAGCATCGGGATACCGCCCCAGATTTCCAGAAAGCGCTGGAAAATCAGGTCCACCCGGCCCCCGAAATACCCCTGCACCGCGCCGGCCGCGATGCCGATCACCGAGGTCAGCGCCGTCACCATCAGCGCGAATGCGACCGACAGGCGGAACCCGTAAATCACCCGCGCCAGCACATCGCGGCTGGCGTCATCGGTGCCCAGCCAATGCTGGGCATCGGGCGCCGAAGGTGCCGCCTTGCCACCCAGATCGTTGATGGTGTTGTAAGAATAAGGAATCGGCGCCCAGACGATCCAGCCT
Organism: Paracoccaceae bacterium; assembly: GCA_049419625.1. Taxonomy (GTDB): domain Bacteria; phylum Pseudomonadota; class Alphaproteobacteria; order Rhodobacterales; family Rhodobacteraceae; genus Tabrizicola_A. Next base: position 1,821 of record JBMSKG010000218.1, read on the forward strand.
TCGGCAAAGCCTTCGGTCGTGGTGTCAAAACTGCCCTCCACTACCGCCTTAGTGATGCCGTCCGGATCGTCAAAACACTCCAAAAGCCCGCCCGTCACAATCAGACATTGCACCTCGGTCGACTTGTAATTCGCCTCGGTCAGGAAATCGCCGCCGAACTCCTGCTCGGAATAAAACCGCAAGAAGGGCGTGTGCATCTCGCCCCGGTAGCTGACCAACAAGGGTTTGTCATTGGCCAGAAGCTCGGCAAAAATCGATAGGCCAAACAACACCGCAAACAGGATCATCGACCAATAGGCGCGGCGGTTGGACTTGAAGTTGCGCCAGCGGCGCTGGTTCAGGGGTGACAGCTTCATGGGTGACAGCCGCATCACTGTCTCCGATCAAAATCAATCCGGGGGTCAACCCAGACATACATCAGGTCCGACAGGATGCCGACCACAAGGCCAATCAGGCCAAAGGCAAAGAGCGTGCCGAAAATCACCGGATAATCCCGCTCCACCGCCGATTTGAATCCCAACTGCCCCAACCCGTCCAAGCTGAAGATCGTCTCGATGATGATCGACCCGCCGAAGAACACCGACACAAACAGCGCCGGAAACCCCGCGATCACGATCAGCATCGCATTGCGGAACACATGGCCATACAGCACCTGCCGCTCTGACAACCCCTTGGCGCGGGCGGTCATGACATAGTGTTTCTTGACCTCATCCAGAAAGCTGTTCTTCGTCAAAAGCGTCAACGTGGCGAAAGAGGAAATGGTGGAGGCCACCACCGGCAATGTGATGTGCCAAAGGTAATCCAGCACCTTGCCCATCATCGTCATATCCTCCCACCCCGGAGAGGTAAGACCGCGCAGGGGAAAGATCTTCCAGTAAGACCCACCCGCAAACAGCACCAAAAGCAAAATGGCGAACAACAGCCCCGGAATGGCATAGGCCGCGATGATGATGCCAGAGGTCCAACTGTCAAAGGCCGACCCATCGCGCACCGCCTTGCGAATACCAAGGGGGATGGAAATGAGGTAAGCGATCAACGTCGACCACAGCCCCAGCGTGATCGACACCGGCATCTTTTCCAAGATCAGATCGGTCACGCTGGCTGAGCGGAAATAGCTTTCCCCAAAGTCAAAGCGCAGGAACTTGCCCATCATGATGGTGAACCGCTCCCAAGCCGGGATCATCTCCTTTTCGCAATCCTGCGCCTGCTGGGTCAGGTTGCCCTCATACCCCTCGGGGCAGATGAACCGGGCGAAACCGAACTCCACCTCCAGCTTTGCGCGAAACTCAGGCGGCAGACCACGCGCGCCGACATAGCCGCTGTCACCCGCAGCACCGGGATCTTCACCGCTGGCCCCCGTCACCGCCTCGATCGCATCGCCGCCACCTTCCAGCTTGGCCTCGATCTGGTCGAACGGGCCGCCAGGCACAAACTGGGTGAGCGCAAAGTTGATCAGCATGATCCCGAACAAGGTCGGGATCACCAGAAACAGACGGCGAAGGATATAACCGCCCATCGGTTATTTCAGCGCGCCGGCCGCGCGCAGGGCGGCCTCTTTGTCGGGGTTGTGCCACCAGAACTCCAACTCGCCCAAGGAATAGGGCGGCAGGGTTTCGGGATGCTCATATATGTCGAAATAGGCCACCGTATGGGTCGCCTTGTACCACTGCGGCACCCAGACCTTCTGCGCCCGCAGCACCCGGTCCAGGGCCTGCACCACCACATCCAGCTCTTCGCGGGTCTTGGCGGCCTCGACCAGATCCAACAGCTTGTCCACCGCCGGATGGGCAAAGCCCATGCGGTTGCGGCTGGAATTGTCCTTGGTCACCGTGGCCCAAGCCTGCTTCAATTCCGCCCCCGGCTCATAGCCGCCATTCATCGCATTGCCGACGATGATGTCAAAATCAAAGCTCGGCGGATCGACGCGCTGCACCAATTGGGCAGAATCCACCATCACCAACTGGGCATCCACCCCCAAGGCGCGCAGGTTCTCCACATAGGGGCTGATGATGCGTTCAAAGGCGGGGCTGTCCTCAATGAATTCCACCTTCAAGACCTCGCCCTTGGCGTTGCGGCGCAAGCCGCCCTCGCCCACGGTCCAGCCCGCCTCATCAAGCAAAGCCGAGGCCGCGCGCAGGTTCTTGCGGTCCATCGCGCGGTCTGGGGTTGAAACAGCCCCCATCACCGCCTCATCCGTCAAGATCGTCGCGGGCAACAGACCCTCGTCGATCAGCGGTTGCAAAATCGCTGTCTCCTCGGGACTGGCCGGACCTTTGGCGGCCATGGCGGTGTTTTCCCAAATCGAGTTGATCCGGTCATACAGCCCATAGAACAGCGTCTGGTTCGACCATTCAAAGTTGAACATCAGCCCGATGGCTTTACGCACCCTTGGGTCTTGGAACTTTTCACGCCGCAGGTTGAACAAGAACGCCTGACCCGAGGCAATCGACCCCGAAGGCAGCGTCGCCTTGATGATCTGGCCGTTTTGCACGCCGGGGAAGTCATAGGCCGTGGCCCAGTTCTTCGACGAGTTTTCATTGCGGAACGTGTAGACGCCCGACTTGAACCCCTCCAGCGCCGCCGCATCATCGCCGAAATACTCAATGCGGATGCGGTCAAAGTTGTTGTGACCAATGGCCAAGGGGTGATTTGCGCCCCAATAATCCTCATCGCGCTTGTAAACCACCTGCTGGCCGGGGCGGACGCTTTCCAGCACATAGGGTCCGGTGCCCAAGAACGGCGTCAGGCTGCTTTCCTCAAGGTCTCGCTTGTTGGCTGTGTAATCGGCCTTTGAGATGATGGTCAGGCTGCCCGCTTGGGCCGGCATGTCGCGAAAAGCCGTGCCGGGGGTGAAGGTGAACTTCACCCGGTAAGGGTCCAGCGCCTCGACCGATTGGAACTTCTCGTTGAACACCGACCGGAACTCGGCAATTCCCTTGTCGCGGAACAGCTCATAGCTGAACACCACATCCTCGGCGGTCATCGGGCTGCCGTCGGAAAAGGTGACATCGCGGCGCAGGTTGAAAATCACCCATGACCGGTCCTCGGGATACTCCATCGTCTCACACAGCCGACAATAGGCCGCGCCCACCTCGTCGGCGGTGCCTGATAGGACCGATTCATAGAAGATCTGGCCCAGCGCCACCGGCGCGCCCTTGATGGTATAGGGGTTCACAGAATCAAAGGTGCCCGGCGCCCATTGGCTGATCTC
>JBMSKG010000219.1:0-5030 GCA_049419625.1 Paracoccaceae bacterium
CTATTCATTTTAAGGCCCCGACCGCAACCGGCCGGTTGAAAATCCACTTTGGAAGAAAACGCAAATCACTTTGAAACAGACGTTCGGTTCGCAGATCTGCCGCTTGCCTGCATGAATTTCAGGACAGCACGCTTCCGCGATGCAGAAAACGATATAGAGCGGGATGGGATAGGGCGCCAAAACAAGCCAAGCGCCCAGCCGTTACAATGGTACCATTAGCGCAGTTCATGGCCCCGACTTCAAGCCTCAACTCCAGATCGCGTCGAGAGCTTGCGTATCAGCCCGCTTAGCCAACCTTGACCGGAATCTTGCGGTCTGCAGACCGAGCATCGGCCGATTTTGGCAGGGTGATGGTCAGCACGCCCTTGGCCGAAGTCGCTTCAATCTTCGCATCATCCACATTCTCTGGCATGCGGATCGCGCGTTGGAAGCTGCCCCAGCGCCGCTCACTGATATGATAATCCTGTTCGGTGTCCTCGGTCTCTTCGGTTTTCTCTCCGGCAATCGCCAGCATGCCATTGCTGATCGTAATGGTCACACTGGCCGGATCAATGCCCGGAATTTCCAACTGCACGACATAGGCTGTGCCAGTCTCGGCGACATCCATAGCTGGGATCAGCCGCTCTTGGCCGGCCAGCCCAAGCTTAGGCTGGTCGAACCACCGGCCCAACTCGCGGCCGCTGAACAGCCGGTCAATCTCGTCGCGCAGTCCGATCAAGGGGGACCAAGGCGCAAGTCCCATTCCGCGGCCGTGTTGGGGAAGAGTGTCTTTTGGGGTGTCAGAAGCTTTGGTCTGCGCCATAACTGCGGTCCTTTCTGCTTGGATCTTGGTGCCAAGTTGACACCACGGGCCCACCTTCGATGCCGCAAAAGGCCGAACCGGGCGCGCAATCTCGAACCAGGCTACGTATCACAACAGCCCAACTGTTCCGGCTTTGACTGAGGTCTTCATTGATGACCGACAATAGCGGCAGAGATTTACGGCAGGCCCGTGGTCTCGCGCCCAAGACGCTCAGGCGCGTAAGGTGAACCCCCGCGCCAGATGATTGCGCACCAGCCAGATCATTGCCACCCCCGGCATAAGCGACAGACATGTCATCGCCATGACCATCCCGATATCGGTTTGAAAGGTGAACATCGCGTTGATCGCCATAGTAATCGGCTTGCCTGCCGTCACGGTTAGGATTCGGGCGAACACCACCTCGACCCAACTGAAGATGAAACAGAAAAACGCCGCCACCCCGATGCCCGGCGCGATCATCGGCACCAAATGGCGGAAAAAGAATGAGGGTCCGGAATGGCCGTCGATAAAAGCAGTCTCATCAAACGCGCTGGGCACGGCACGGATAAAGCTTTCCAAGATCCAGATCGTGATCGGCAGGTTGAACAGGCAATGGACCAGCGCAATGCCCAAGGGAGAATTCACCAGACCCAGTTTCGAGAACAGGATGAAAATCGGCAAAGACAGCACCACCGGCGGGGTCATTCGAAAAACCAGCATCGCCAAAAGGAAATGCCGGTCCCCCAAGAACCGAAACCGCGCCAACGCATAGGCCGCGGGCAAACCGACCCCGATGCACAAGGCCACGTTTAGGCAGACATAGACGGCAGAGTTGAGCATCGCTGCGCGCAGTTCCGGCGCGGCCAGCACGTCGGCATAGTTCATCAGCCCCACCGCGCCTGCCGCGACCCCGTCTTTTTCCAGCGTGACCGTAAAACTCAGCAGCACCGCCTGTACCAGCGGCAACAAGATGAACACGGCCAGTGCCAGCCCGCCGAGCACCCGCATCATGGCCTGTCCTCCTGCATGCGGGTGACCACCACAAAGACATAGGTCACCGCCAGCACGATCAGAAAGTACAGCGTCGCCCGCGCCGCCGCTTGGCCATAGGAAAACCCCTTGATTTCTTCACCAAGCTCCAAGGACAGGAACCGCGTCGCGTCATTTGGGCCGCCAGCGTTGATGGTGAACGCTTCGGTGTAGATCATGAAACTGTCGACAAAGCGGATCAGGATCACAATCGCCAAGGCACCCGACAGCCGTGGCAATTCGATGTGGCGAAAGACAGCCCAGCGTGTGGCTCCGTCAATCACCGCTGCCTGGCGGTATTGCGGCGGAATGGCCGACAGCCCGGCATAAGACAAGATCACCACCAGCCCCAGCCAGTGCCACGTATCCATGACAAGGATCAGCGCCCAAGTGTGCAGGGCGGTGAATTTGTAATCAAACCCAACCGCCGCCAAGCCCGGCCCCAAAAGGCCTGATTGCGTGTCGATCATGCCGAGCCACAGCATCGGGATCATGTTCCAAGGAACCACCAAGGGCAGGGCACAGAGCATCAGCCCCCAAATTGCAAAGCGACCAAAGCCAAGGAGCATCAGCGCGATGCCAATCCCCAAGGGCAATTGCACTGCCAGCGTCAGTGCCGAAAACAAAAGGCTTCGGCCCAGGGAGGCCAAGAACCGGTCCGACCCCAGAATATCGGCAAACCAGTCCAACCCCACCCAATGCACATCGCTTAAGGAAAAGATGTCATGAAAGCCGTAATTCACCACTGCGAGCAGCGGCAGAAGCCCGATCACCGCCAGAAGCAAGCAGGCTGGAAGCACAAGGATCAGCGCCCATTTGCTTTGGGTTTGCATCACAGGCCCCTGTGCCATCGCACAAGCCGCGTGCAGGCCGTTTCAGGCGGCACGGTGCAAGGCATCCATCAGCGCTGAATGGGGCAGCACCAGAGGGTTACCCTTGGTGGATGAGGCACCAAGCGCCGCTTCTGCGGTCTTGTGCTGCCAGTCCGGCGCAAAGCCCATCGCGGTCAGCCCCGGCAGTCCTGCTGCTTTGGCCCAATGCGCCAGCGTTTCGGGCGCTTCCTTGATGGCACCGCCCAAGTGCTCGGCAATCGTGGCGAAGACCATATCCAGCCGCCGCGCAGCCTCACTTCCCGCCTCAGCATGATCGCGGTTCACACGTAGGATTGGCGCCAAAAGCGCGCCGCATACTGCGCCGTGTGGGGCGGGGCAGAGCCCGCCGATCACTCCCGCCAGCCCATGCACCGCACCAAGCCCCGAATTGGCCAAGGCGAGCCCGCCCGAAAGGCTGACCCACGCCAGCGTGTCGCGCGCCTCCCAGTCCTCGCCTTGCCGCAGACGTTGCAAGGCCGCCAGCCCGGCGCCAATCGCCGGGGCGGCGATGGCATCGGTATAGGGGGTGGCCGTGACTGACACGAAGGGCTCAATCACCTGCGTCACCGCATCGAGACCCGAGGCCAACGTCACAGCCCAAGGGGTGCCATCGGTCAAGGCAGGGTCTACAATCGCCAAGCGCGCCAGCATGCGGTCATCGCGCAAGGACACCTTGCGACCATGCTCGGGCAGGCCGATTACCGCGTTTTTCGTGGCCTCTGATCCGGTGCCAGCGGTGGTGGGGATCGCGATGAAGGGCAGGGGGGCTTCGGTCAATGGCTGGCCGCGACCGACCACTTCCAGATGGTCCATCGGCCCGCCCCGCGCCGGGATCAGCCCAGCCAAGGCCTTGGCCAGATCCATCACCGACCCACCACCCAAGCCCAAAACCCAATCCGGCGCATGGGCGCGCGCAAGGGTCAGTGCCTCTTCCAGCATCGGCAGGCTGGGTTCAGCGGCGCAGCTGATCGTGGCTATTCCGTCTTGCCCCACGCCAAGATCCGCCAAGAGGCTCGCCAGACGGGCCGGGTTCGCGCCGTGCACGATCAATCCACGTGGCCCATAATCGCGCAAAAGCACTGAGGCTTTCGCAGCTTCGCCGCGCCCGAACACAATTCGGCCAGGGCTGGTGATGGCAAACGGCGTCATACCGACATCGTGGCCGCCACCGCCCGCCCCCAGCGCGCGTATTTGGCATCGCGGATCGCCGGGTCTATGGTGGGGCTAAAGCGCCGTTCCAGCGCCCATGCGCTTTGGAACTCGTCCGGCGGGGCGCATAGCCCGGCCTGCAAACCCGCCAGATAGGCCGCCCCCAGCGCGGTCGTTTCGGTCACCACCGGGCGGTCAACGGGCGCGCCCAGAATGTCGGACAAAAACTGCATCGCCCAGTTCGAGGCCGTCATGCCCCCATCGACCCGCAAGATCCCTTCGGCCGAGGTGCCCCAATCGGAGCGCATCGCTTCCAAAAGGTCACGTGTCTGATAGCCCACGCTTTCCAACGCGGCCCGCGCCAGCTCTGCCGGGCCGGAATTGCGCGTCAGCCCGTAAATGGCCCCCCGACAATCTGGCCGCCAATAGGGCGCGCCAAGGCCGGTGAAGGCGGGGACCAGAATGACATCTTGCGACGGGTCTGCCGCATCGGCCAAAGGCTGGGTTTCCTTTGCCTCACGGATGATCTTCAGCCCGTCGCGCAGCCATTGCACCACCGCGCCCGCAATAAAGATCGATCCTTCCAGCGCATAGGTGGTCTGGCCATTCAGGCGGTATGCAATGGTGGTTAACAGCCGGTTCTGCGACGGCACCATCTGGTTGCCGGTGTTCAAAAGCGCAAAGCAGCCGGTCCCATAGGTGGATTTCATCATGCCGGGGCGGAAACAGGCCTGGCCCACCGTGGCAGCCTGCTGATCGCCCGCAACTCCAAGAATCGGGATTTCAAAGCCAAAAAGATCGGCCCGCGTGACGCCATAGTCCGCGGCGCAGTCGCGCACCTCGGGCAACAGCGCCATGGGAATATCCAACAGCCCGCAAATCTCGGCGTCCCACTGGTTGGTGGCGATGTTGAAAATCATCGTCCGCGCCGCATTGGTGGCGTCTGTCGCATGCACCCGTCCGCCCGTCAGCTTCCAGATCAGGAAACTGTCCACCGTGCCAAAGGCCAACTCGCCCCGTTTGGCCCGGTCGCGGGCACCGGGGACGTGATCCAGCATCCATTTGATCTTGGTGGCTGAAAAATAAGGGTCGAGCAAAAGCCCGGTGCGCGCTGTGATCATCGGCTCATGGCCCGCGGCCTTCAGCGCATCGCAGGTGTCGGCGGTGCGGCGGTCTTGCCAGACGATGGCGCGGTGAAT
>JBMSKG010000220.1:0-5026 GCA_049419625.1 Paracoccaceae bacterium
AAATGCCGCCCATGCTGTCGGGGATGGTGCCCATGACAAAGCAGTTGAACAGCGTCACATTCCGCCCTGTGCCCGCGCCCGCCGTGATGCGGCCTGCGGGCAGGAATTTGAACCCCGACAGCGCGGCATAAAACCGCTCTTCCCAAACCTTCGGCTCTGTCTCAACCTCAGCCAAAGCGCGTGCAATGCGGCGCCAGCTGTCCTCAACCGTGCCATCAATCGGCGTGCCATCCGCCTCTTTGAAGCGGTACTTCATATCCCAGATGGCTTCGGCAATGGGGGCGGAAAACGGCGACATCTGGCAGTCCTTTGAGGATTCTATTGTGGGTGGAGACAGGCGAACCCCCAAGATACGCCCATCAGCCGGGTCGGGCAAGACTTGAGACTCTTGCGCAGCGCCCTAATGTCTGGCCGTAATGCCGGCCTGGGGGAATCGTGGATCATCTGAACATCATCAAGCTCTGCGTCGGCGCAGAGTCGGTCGAGGATCTGATTGACTGGCAGGTCCGCAACGCCCCGCAGTGGGCGCCCGGAACGGCGGAACATGTGACCCGCATGTGGCCCAAACGCGCCGATGAAATTCTGGCAGGCGGGTCGCTGTATTGGGTTATCAAGGGCGTCATCATGGCCCGCCAACGGATTGTCGCGCTGGACGAACGGCGCGGGTCTGATGGGATTGCGCGCTGTGCGCTGGTGCTGGATGCCGAGGTGATCCGCACCGAGGGTGCTGCGCGCCGCCCTTTTCAGGGCTGGCGCTATCTTGACCCGGCCGACAGCCCGCGCGATCTGCCCAAGGGACGGGCGCTGGACGACAAACTGCCGCCCAGTCTTGCCCAAGCCTTGGCCGAAATCGGCCTGCGCTAAGCAGGGTTTGGCGATCAGAAGTTGTTCACGTTCCCGGCCACGATGGTGCCGGTGCCACCTTCGGCGCCGTCCTTGATCCAGGTCACCTGATCGGCCGCGATCTTCACGCCCCAGCAATCCTGCTCAGCGCCTTCATAGGTCCAGCACATGGTATCGCCGACGATCGCCCAAGCGGCGGTGTAGCCATCGCCCTTGACCGTGCCGTCTTCGGCATAGAACTCGGCATAGGGACCAGAGCTGGTCATGCTCCCCTGAATGGTGTTGCCCGAAACGGCGGCCTTGATGGCATCGCCGGTGGCAAGGTCTTGGGCAAAGGCCGGGGCGGCCATGAGAACGGCGGCGGCGAGAATGGTCAGTGTGCGCATGGGTCTGTGATCCTTTGTTGGGTTGCATGCAGTTAGATCAGAACGGGCCTGCGTCAAGATGGCTTGCCATTGCTTGGGCTGCGCGCCAAACAGACGCCATGACCAAGCGCCCCCTCTGGCTGATTGCCGCCCCTGTCATCTTTCTGATCCTGTGGTCGGCGGGCTTTGCCGTGGCCAAGATCGCCGTCACCCATGCCGCACCGCTGACGGTCTTGGCCCTGCGCTATTGCCTTGTTCTGCTGCTGCTGATCCCCGTGGCGCTGGTGCTGCGCCCGCCCATGCCGTCGCGGCGCGGGGTGCTGGATGTAGCGGTGGTCGGCTTTCTTATTCAGGTGGTATATTTCGGCCTGTGCTATGTGGCCTTCAAATCCGGCGTCTCGGCAGGGGCGGTGGCCATCATCGTGTGCCTGCAACCCATTCTGGTGGCGCTGGTGGCCCCGCGTTTGGTGGGCGAACGCATTGGCCGTTGGGGCTGGGTGGGGCTCGCCCTTGGGCTGGCCGGGGCGGCGTTGGCGATTTTCGGACGCTCCGCCGTGGCGGTGGAAAACACCTTTGGCGTGGTGATGACCTTTCTCGCGCTTTTGGGCATCACCGCCGGCACCCTTTATGAAAAGCGTTTTGGCGTGACGCATCACCCGGTCTCGGCCAACCTGATCCAATACGCCGTCGGCGCGGGGTTCTGCCTGCCTGCGGCTTGGGCCAGCGAAAGCATGACCGTGGTCTGGGACGCCGAGTTTGTTTGGGCCATGGCCTATCTGGTATTGGCCAATTCGTTGTTGGCGATGTCGCTCTTGCTGGCCATGATCCGCGCCGGAGAGGTCGCCCGCGTCTCGTCGCTGTTCTACCTTGTGCCCGCCCTAGCCGCGCTCTGCGCATGGCCGCTCTTGGGCGAGGTGATGCCCCCCGCCGCATGGGCCGGGATGGCGCTGGCCGGGCTCGGGGTGGCGCTGGTCAGCCGCAAGCCGGGTTAAAGCCCCTCGGGAACCGTCAGACCCAGCCGCTTGGCCAAACGGTGCAAAACGGCGCTGGCCTCGGCCCAATCCGCCGCGCGAGCAGCGTAAAGCGTGGCCTGACTTTGGTGGATCAACCCATCCGACAGGGTTTTCAAATGGTTCGCCCGCAAGGTCTCACCGGTTGAGGTGATATCGGCCACGGCCTCGGCGGTCAGGTTCTTGACCGTGCCTTCAGTCGCCCCTTGGCTGTCGACCAATTGATAATCGGCCACGCCATAGGCCGTCAGAAACTCCCGCACAAGGCGGTGGTATTTGGTGGCGATCCGCAGCCGAAACCCGTGGGCCGCCCGAAATGCCCCGGCAGCGGCATCAAGATCATCCAGTGTATCGACGTCAATCCACGCATCGGGCACGGCAATGACAAGATCGGCATGGCCAAAGCCCAAAGCCGCCAGTTCGGCCACCTGCGCCGGCCAATCCGCCAGCTTGTCACGCACGAGGTCCGACCCGGTGACGCCAAGGTGAATCCGCCCCGCCGACAATTCGCGCGGAATTTCCCCGGCTGAAAGCAGGACCAGTTCCACCCCCTCAACCCCTTGAACGGCGCCGGAATATTCCCGTTCATTGCCCGTGCGCTGCATGGCAACGCCGCGCGCGCCGAACCAGTCAAAGGTCTTTTCCATCAGCCGCCCTTTGGACGGAACCCCGATCTTCAGCATCCTGCAGCCCCTTTGATCTGGGCCACCAGATTGGGCCGGATGATCCCGCCCACCGCCGGAATAGACCGCCCCTGCCCCAAAACCGCCGTCAGCGCATCATAGCGCCCGCCGCTGGCCACCGGCGGCAGATCGGCGGGGCCGACAAAGGCAAAGGTGAAGCCGTCGTAATATTCCATCGTGGTGCGGCCAAGGCTGGCTTCAAAGGGCAGCGCGCCTGTGTCGATGCCGCGCGCCTGCAGCGCAGCCAACCGGGTGGCAAAGCGGTCCACCGCGCCCTGAATGGCGGGCAACAAAGGTGTAATACCGCGCAGGTGGTCAAGCGCCGCCTCGGCCGGGGCTTGCAGGCCCAAAAGGTCATAGAGCAGCGCCGCTTCGGTCGCCGCAATCGGCTTGGCGCTGGCATCCTCGATCAGCGCGGCGGCGCGGGCGGCAATCTCATCTTCCCCACGCAGACCAATCAGCGGCGCGGCCCCGGCGATCAGATCGGCCGGGCTGCCCTTGGCAAGTTTCTCCAAAAGCTGGGCACGGGCAGGCGGAATGGGCGCCCGACCCGCAAACCGGTCCAAGAGCGCGCGAAAGCGTTTGGGCCGCCAGATATGGCGCAACAACGCCGTCTTGCGGCGCGGCGTGGTTTCAAGGCCCCGCACGGCGGCCATCAAAATGCCGATGTCTCCGGTGACCGCCCTCAGGCCAAGCCCTTGAAGCGCCTGCGCAAAGAGCGCGAACACCTCAGCATCCGCCGCCTCGGGGGCCGCGCGGTCAAACACCTCGAACCCCACCTGCAAATACTCGCTGGCACGGGTGCCCAGATGGTCCTGTTTGCGAAACACCTCACCCATATAGGCATAGCGCGCAGGGTCAGCGCCGTGGGCCATATGGGCCTGCACGACGGGCACGGTAAAGTCAGGCCGCAGCATCATCTCGCCGCGCAGGGGGTCATGCGTGACATAGGCGCGGGCGCGGATATCCTCGCCTTAAAGGTCCAAACGCGTCTCGGCGGGCTGGCGGATGTCGGTGTCCACCGGGACAGCCCCTGCGGCCAGAAAGGCGGCGTAAAGGCGCTCCGCTTCGGCACGAATGGCGGGCTTGGTCGTCATTGCCCCAGCATTTTCCGCACTTCGGCCACCAGATCGGCGCGGGCGATTTCCACCTGCGCCGGGCGGTCTTTCCATTCTTCCAGCGTCGCATTCTGGGCAATCTGCGCGCCAAGGATCAGGTCTTTGAGAATGACCGTGCCCTTGTCCGCCTCGTTCCCGCCTTGGATCACCGCCACCGGGCTTTGCCGTTTGTCGGCGTATTTCAACTGGTTGCCAAAGTTCTTGGGGTTGCCGAGGTAAACCTCGGCCCGGATGCCCGCATTGCGCAGATCGGCCACCATGGCCATGTAATCGGCCATCCGGTCGCGGTCCATCACGGTGACCACGACAGGGCCGGGCGCCGCACCCGAGGTGCGGCCCTTGGCGCGCAGCGCGGCAAGGAGGCGATCCACACCGATAGAGACACCTGTTGCCGGCACCGACTGCCCGGTAAAGCGCTTGACCAGATCGTCATATCGCCCGCCCCCTGCAACCGAGCCGAACTGCCGCTTGCGGCCCTTTTCGTCAAGGATTTCAAAGGTGAGTTCGGCCTCATAGACTGGGCCGGTGTAGTAGCCGAGGCCGCGCACCACGCCGGGGTCCAGCACGATACGGTCTGGGCCATAGCCTTGACGGTCGAGTAATTGGGCCATGTAGTCGAGCTCTTCGACGCCCTCCATACCCACTTCAGAACCAGAAACAAGGAGAGAAAGATGACGCGTAAGGGCTTCGTTATACCTATGCCCTGACACTGAAGACACAGACGTCGGGTCGTTGCCATATCTTGCTACGTCAACTGCTTCCCGGAGCACAGCAAGATTGCCTTCCATTGCAGGCATGACGACATCAGCTTGCAGTTCTGCGTTTACAAGATCACGCGCTCGAACGAACTGCATGACTATTTCTACCTGCTCGGCGCTTAGCCCCGCACCTTTGGTGAAATCGCCGGACTCGTCCTGGCGGCCTGCGCCCAGAAGGGCGCGCACGCCCTCATCTCCCAGCCGATCAATCTTGTCGATGGCGCGCAGAACGATGCCGCGCTCGTGGGT
>JBMSKG010000221.1:0-5022 GCA_049419625.1 Paracoccaceae bacterium
GGTTTCGCTTTCTTGCCCCCGAGATCAACCCCGAGACCGGGTCGGTGGATTTCATGGCCGCCGCCGAAGATATCGCGTGGCTGTGCCAGAATTTCGCGCTGTCGCGGGTGACGGACGAGGGGCCGATGCCAAGCCAGATCATCATCTCGATGGAAGATCGCCCGGTGCCCTTTGGCGAGGCCGATCCCGACGCGGTGCAGTATTTCGAGGCCTTTCGGGTTGAGAATGGCGCCTGCATCTGGGAGGTGTTCTGATGGCGTCGCTATATCTTGTAGCGAGAGCGGTCTTTGTGGCGGGGCGTGATGCGGTCCTGCCACATTTGGCGCCATTTTCTGATTCTTCGTGTCAATTCTTGGCTTTGTCGACTAATGTTCATGCAGGCCGAACCCAAGCGGTCTGTACCTCTAGAAGGGGGCCGGCGTGTTGCGAGGCCCTCCAAGAACATAGGAGTCGAGGATGTCGAGCACTAAGATTATTCTGTCGCTGGTCATGGTTGCCTTCGTGGCAGCATGTGGCGGGCACGCCGCGGAAGAAGTCGTCTACGTGGACGAACCTATCACGGTCGAGCCGACCTACACCGGCAAATACAAGTAAGCGATATGGGCGGGCCAATGGGGCAATCGCGCCCCGGCCCGCCCTTTTTCTGTCTGGCGCCCCGGCAAACGGTCGCCGGTCCGGCGTCGCGCGGTTTGTGCTTGGTGCGATGCGGCGCTATGGTGAGGCTCTTGAAACCATTTTTGTTTGGAGATTCTCATGCGGAAGTCTGCCGTTATTGCCCTTATGGCCCTTGCAACTCTCGCTGCTTGTGCAAAACCCGCACCCGAGCCCGAGCCGATGCCCGTCACTGTTGAACCCGCGCCGACCGGCAAGTACGGCTCTTGATTTTCCGGAACGGGCGTGCCGGGGTAACCGGCCTGCGCCCGTTCCCACCCTGCGCGCCCCTCAACTTGAGGTGCGCCCATGCTGAAGCATCGCGGCTTTCCCAGTCGCCTGACCGGCACTGATTTCCAGTTCACAATCCGCCGTGCCAACGTCAAGGAAGGCGCGACCAAGATCATCAAGCGCGAGCGGTTCAAGGACCGTAAAGCGCCGGATCGCGCCGCCGATCGGGCCTTTATGGCCGCGCTTTGGGCGTGTTTCGGCGAAGAACCGTTTGAGCGGGGCAATCTGGACGCCGGGCGGCTGTCGTGGCTGTTTGGCCGTGAGGTTGTGCCCGCCGAGGATCCGTTCAACCCGGCCTCTTATGACGCCATGCTGCGCATCGACCGCAAGCGCGCCGAGGCCGCTTTCCCCGAGGTATTCGCCCCCGATGCCGCCCCCGTCCTGTGGGACGATGAGGACGAGGACGAATAGGCATGAATCTGCGCAAGCCCTTGTCCTGCTGGCAGTTTTTCGCGCAAGGTGCCTCCTTTGCGAAAACAAGGTTTGCGTCGACTCGGGCGGGTCTGCACGATGGGGTTCTTGTCGACCCTGTGGCCTTGGCTTTTGGCCCGCGCCACATGACCCACTGCGACCCTTTCCCAATGAACTGGCCCAGCCCCGCCGGGGTTGGGCCACTTTTTGCCCGTCGCAGTTTGGGCCTGCAGTTTGGGCGAAACTCTGCCCATCTGGCGGGTGTCGCCGCCCGGGATAACGGGATTTTGCCTTTTATTTCGATGGTTCGCGCGCTAGAGTTTGGTGACATAACAACACCATATCGAGGCAGACCATCATGCGGAAAATCTTCGCTCTTCTTCTCATCGCAACACCGCTCGCAGGCTGTGTGCAAGACAGTGGCGGCAATGCCGCCCGCCGCCCCGTGGGCGGTGCGGCGGCTGGTGCACTTGTGGCGGATGTTACGGGCGGTAGCAAAACCAAAGGTGCGCTCATTGGTGCGCTCATTGGCGGCGTCTCTTGTGGCGTGCCGGGCTTGCCGTCCTGCTGATAACGCCGTTCTGACCGCCCGCGCGGCGGCCATCACCATCACACCGGCCACCCATGGGGATATCCCCCGTGGGTGGTCTTTTCATTTCCGGCCCGCAAGCGCCGCGCTGACCTGAGGGAGAGACCGATGTTCCAGAAAATCCTGATCGCCAACCGGGGCGAAATTGCCTGCCGCGTTATCAAGACGGCCCGCAAGATGGGGATCAAGACGGTTGCGGTCTATTCCGACGCCGACCGCAACGCGCTGCATGTGTCGATGGCCGATGAGGCGGTGCATATCGGCCCGGCCCCGGCGAACCAGTCTTACATCGTGATCGACAAGATCATGGACGCCATCGCCAAGACCGGCGCGCAGGCTGTGCATCCGGGCTATGGGTTCTTGTCGGAAAACATGAACTTTGCCGCCGCCTTGGAAAAGGCCGGCGTGGTGTTTGTTGGCCCGCCGAGCCCTGCGATTGAGGCGATGGGGGACAAGATTACCTCGAAGAAGATCGCCCAAGAGGCCGGGGTTTCGACGGTTCCGGGCTATATGGGCCTGATCGCCGATGCCGATGAGGCGGTGAAAATCTCGGGCCAGATCGGCTATCCGGTGATGATCAAGGCCAGCGCCGGGGGCGGTGGCAAGGGCATGCGGATTGCCTGGAACGACCAGGAGGCGCGCGAGGGGTTCCAGTCGTCGAAGAACGAGGCGGCGGCAAGCTTTGGCGATGACCGGATTTTCATCGAGAAATTCGTGACCCAGCCGCGCCATATTGAAATTCAGGTGCTGGCCGACAAGCACGGCAATTGCGTCTATCTGCACGAGCGGGAATGTTCCATTCAGCGCCGGAACCAGAAGGTGATTGAAGAGGCGCCCTCGCCCTTCCTCGATGAGGCGACGCGCAAGGCGATGGGCGAGCAGGCCTGCGCTTTGGCGAAGGCCGTGGGCTATACGAGTGCCGGGACGGTGGAATTCATCGTCGATGGCAACCGGAATTTCTATTTCCTGGAAATGAACACCCGTTTGCAGGTGGAACATCCGGTGACGGAGTTGATCACCGGCGTCGATCTGGTGGAGCAGATGATCCGGGTCGCCAATGGCGAGCCTTTGCCGTTCAAGCAGGAGGATCTGAAGATCAATGGCTGGGCGATGGAAAGCCGGCTTTATGCCGAGGATCCGTATCGCAACTTTTTGCCCTCGATCGGCCGCCTGACCCGCTATCGCCCGCCAGTTGAGGGCAAGACCGAGCGGGGCGGCATCGTGCGCAATGACACCGGCGTCTTTGAGGGCGGCGAGATCAGCATGTATTATGACCCGATGATCGCCAAGCTGTGCACCTGGGCGCCGACGCGCGCCGAGGCGATCAACGAGATGCGGTTGGCGCTGGATACGTTTGAGGTGGAGGGCATTGGCCACAACCTGCCTTTCGTGGGGGCCGTCATGGACCATCCGCGGTTCCAGTCGGGCAATATCACCACGGCCTTTATCGCCGAGGAATATCCCGAGGGCTTCCAAGGGGCGACCTTGGACGCTGACATTCTGGCCCGCGTGGCGGCTTCGGCGGCGGCGATGAACCGGGTTGCGGAAATTCGCCGCACCAAAGTGTCGGGCACGATGGACAACCATGAGCGCCGGGTGGGCGATGACTGGGTTGTGACGCTGCAAGGCGTTGAACATGTGGTGAAAATCGCCGCCGATCATGGTGGATCAACCGTGAGCTTTGCCGATGGCAGCACGCGGCGGGTGACGTCGGATTGGACGCCGGGCCAGCCTTTGGCGCGGGTGATGGTGGATGGCACGCCTTTGGTGATGAAGGTGGGCAAGATCTCGGGCGGGTTCCGGCAGCGGCTGCGGGGCGCGGATCTGCGCGTGCATGTGCGCACCCCGCGTCAGGCGGCTTTGGCCAAGCTGATGCTGGAGAAACTGCCGCCTGATACGTCGAAGTTCCTTTTGTGCCCGATGCCCGGCCTTGTGACCAAGATCATGGTCGAGGTGGGCGACGAGGTGCAGGAAGGTCAGGCCTTGGCCACGGTTGAGGCGATGAAGATGGAAAACATCTTGAAGGCCGAGCGTAAGGGCGTGGTGCGGGCCGTGAAAGCAGCGGCCGGGTCGAGCCTGAAGGTCGACGAAGTGATCATGGAGTTCGAATAAGGTGCCAAGGCTGGCGGCAAAGATGCAGACCGGGGCGGGGGCCGATGGCCCCCGGCAGGCTCAGCGACCGCTGGGCTGGCGGTCCAGCATCTCTTGCCGCCGCAAGGGAAACTTGTCGATGGCGGCCACAATCTCGCGCACGTCCCACGGGAGCGGTTTGCGGATGACGGGCTTGAGGTCTTTTTCCATCAGCACAAGGCTGAACCCGCGCGGGCGCAGCTTTTGCCGAATGGCCGACTTTGCCGCCGGAGCGGTGTCGACGATCACCACCACATCGCGCTGGTCCAGCGCGGGCAGGTCGCGTTCGATCAGCTGCATCTGCCGGATGAAGGTGGGGTCGGATGGGCTGTCGGCAAAGACGACGACAGGGCGGCGGAGGAACATCAGTTCTTCCAGCACCACGTCAGCGGCTGCGATCGGGCCGACAGCAGGGGTTTCCTGCGCGGCTGGTTCGGCAGGCGCGGGCGCGTCCTCGGCCCAGAGCGTGAATGGCACAAGCGACAACAGAACAAGGGTGTAAAGCGTTTTCATGGCACCTCCACCCCAGATATAGGCGCGGGCTGCGCCAATACCAATGTGAATTGCGGGCTGCCAACACCCGCCAGACCGAAGGAAGACCACGATGACCGAAGATCTGCAGGCATGGCGCGCGCTGGCGACCAAGGAATTGAAGGGCGCGGACCCCGAAAGCCTGAGCTGGGACACGCTGGAAGGGATTAAGGTCAAGCCCCTTTACACCGCCGCCGATGTGGCGGGGCTGCCGCAGATGGGCGAGGTGCCCGGGATTGCGCCATTTACGCGCGGGGTGAAGGCGACGATGTATGCGGGCCGCCCGTGGACGATCCGGCAATATGCGGGGTTCTCGACGGCCGAGGAATCCAACGCGTTTTACCGCAAGGCGCTGGCGGCGGGGCAGCAGGGCGTGTCGGTGGCCTTCGATCTGGCGACGCACCGGGGCTATGACAGCG
>JBMSKG010000222.1:0-4920 GCA_049419625.1 Paracoccaceae bacterium
ACCCATTTGTGGACCGGGGTGATGGGGTTCCTGTTTGTGGGCACCGTATTGTCGATCCTGGAAATCAGCCTGTCCTTCGACAATGCCATCGTCAACGCCAACAAGTTGCAGGAAATGACCCCGGTCTGGCAGCAGCGGTTCCTGACCTGGGGCATCTTGATTGCGGTCTTTGGCATGCGGATCATCTTCCCGCTGTTGATCGTGGTCTTTGCCGCCAAGATCGGGCCCTGGCAGGCTATCGAACTGGCCGCCACCCAGCCCGAGGAATACTCGCGCATCATCGGCGAGGCGCATCTGTCGATTGCGGCCTTTGGCGGGGCCTTCCTGATGATGGTGGCGCTGAAATACTTCTTCGACGAAGGAAAAGACGTGCACTGGATCGCCGCCATTGAACGCGGCATGGCGCGGTTCTCCTCGATTCAGGGTCTGGAGCTGGCCATCGTGCTGGCCATCATCCTGATCTTTGCGACGATCATGCCGGCGGCGGTCTTGGCGACATTCCTCTATTCCGCCGTGGCCGGGTTGGTAACCTTTATGGCTGTTGATGTGCTGGGCCACCTGCTCGACAAATCGCAAGAGGGCATGGATATCGCCGTGAAGGGCGGGCTTGGCGCGTTTTTGTACCTTGAGGTGCTGGATGCCTCGTTCAGCTTTGACGGGGTGATCGGGGCCTTTGCGCTGACGCAGAACCTGTTCCTGATCGCGATCGGCCTTGGCATTGGCGCGATGTATGTGCGGTCCATGACCATCATGCTGGTCGAGCGTAACACGCTGGCGCAGTTCCGCTATCTGGAACATGGCGCGTTCTGGTCGATCTTTATCCTGTCTTGTGTGATGTTCGGCCAGACCTTGGGCCATATCCCCGAGGTGATCACTGGCCTTTTGGGGGCAGGGTTCATCGGGGTGGCGCTGTGGTCTTCGATCCGCTGGAACCGGCTGCATGCCGGGGCCGCGTCCGAAATCTGACGCGTCAACAGACCTGTGTTTTCACAAAACAAAGCCCGCTTAGGCGGGCTCTGTCATGTCAACTTTTCATCCCGTCCCAAAAGCCTTTGACTTTTGAAAAGAAGGTTCGACCCTCGGGATTGTTGTCTTCGGACAGCGCTTCAAACTCGCGCAAAAGTTCCTTTTGCCGCGAGGTCAGGTTGACCGGCGTTTCCACCGCCAATTCCAACAGCATATCACCCACACCCCCGCCGCGCAGGGCGGTCATACCCTTGGCGCGCAGGCGCATCTGTTTGCCGGTCTGGCTGCCTGCAGGCACCTTCACGCGGGCCTTGCCGCCGTCAATCGTCGGCACCTCAACCTCCCCGCCGAGGGCGGCGGTGGAAAAGGAAATCGGCACTCGGCAGAAGAGATGCGCGCCGTCGCGCTGGAAGATCGGGTGCTCTTTCACCTCGATAAAGATGTAAAGATCGCCCGTAGGCCCACCGCGCAGGCCCGCCTCACCCTCACCGGCGAGCCGGATGCGGGTGCCGGTTTCCACCCCGGCGGGGATGTTCACCGACAGCGCGCGTTCTTTTTCAATGCGCCCATGTCCGTGGCAAGATTTGCACGGGTTCTTGACGATCTGGCCCGCGCCATTGCAGGTGGGGCAGGTGCGTTCAACCGTGAAAAAGCCTTGCTGGGCGCGGACCTTGCCCATGCCCGAGCAGGTGGGGCAGGTGGTGGGTTCAGACCCGCCTTCGGCCCCGGTGCCGCGACAGCTGTCACAGGCGATCGAGGTTGGCACGTTGATGGTCTTGGGCACACCGGCATAGGCCTCTTCCAGCGTGACGCGCAGGTTATAGCGTAGGTCAGACCCGCGTTGGGCGCGGGACCGGCCACCGCCACCCCCGCCACCGCGTCCCATGAAATCGCCGAACAGGTCTTCGAACACATCCGAGAAGGCCGAGCCGAAATCGCCCTGCCCGCCGCCGCCGAACCCACCGCGCTGGCCGCCACCGCCCATGCCACCTTCAAAGGCGGCATGGCCATAACGGTCATAGGCTGCCTTCTTGTCGGCATCCTTCAGGACGTCATACGCCTCGTTCACCTCTTTGAACTGGGCTTCGGCGTTCGGGTTGTCGGAATTGCGGTCGGGGTGAAGCTCTTTCGCTTTGGTGCGATAGGCTTTCTTCAGCTCTTCAGCCGAA
Source organism: Paracoccaceae bacterium (assembly GCA_049419625.1). Lineage (GTDB taxonomy): Bacteria > Pseudomonadota > Alphaproteobacteria > Rhodobacterales > Rhodobacteraceae > Tabrizicola_A. Next base: position 2,136 of record JBMSKG010000222.1, read on the forward strand.
GCGCCCTTCTTGGCACCCAGAACCTCGTAGTAATCGCGTTTTGCCATGGCAGAACCCCCTGATGGGGAACAGGCGAAGGGCGGCCTTTTTCAAGGCCGCCCCCGGGAGTTCCCTGCGGCTTACTTCCGCTTGTTGTTGCCCATGTCTTCGAAGTCGGCGTCGATGATGTCATCATCCACGTCGCGCGGGGCGTCGCCGTCGTCATTGCCACCCTCGGCGGCCTGCGCCTTATAGATGGCCTCGCCCAGCTTCATCGCGGCTTCGGTCAGGTTCTGGATGGCACCTTTGATCTTGCCAGCGTCGTCGCCTTTCAGCGCGTCTTCCAAGGGGCCCATCGCCAGTTCGATCACTTCGACGGTGGACGGGTCCACCTTGTCGGAGTGCTCTTTCAGCGACTTCTGCGTCGAATGGAGCAGGCTTTCGCCCTGGTTCTTGGTCTCCACCAGCTCGCGGCGTTCCTTGTCGGCTTCGGCATTGGCCTCGGCGTCTTTGATCATCTTTTCGATGTCATCATCCGACAGACCGCCCGAGGCCTGAATGGTGATCGCCTGTTCGCGGTTGGTGCCTTTGTCCTTGGCCTTGACGGTCACGATGCCGTTGGCGTCGATGTCAAAGGTCACCTCGATCTGCGGCATACCGCGGGGCGCGGGCGGGATCTGTTCCAGATTGAACTGGCCCAGCATCTTGTTATCCGCGGCCATTTCCCGCTCACCTTGGAACACGCGCAGGGTCACGGCGTTCTGGTTGTCCTCGGCGGTCGAGAAGATCTGGCTCTTCTTGGTCGGGATCGTGGTATTGCGGTCGATCAGGCGGGTGAACACACCGCCAAGGGTTTCAATGCCCAAGGACAGCGGCGTCACGTCCAACAGAACCACGTCCTTGACGTCGCCCTGCAAGACGCCAGCCTGAATGGCGGCACCTGCAGCCACGACTTCGTCGGGGTTCACGCCCTTGTGGGGCTCTTTGCCGAAGAACTTGGTCACTTCCTCGATGACGCGCGGCATACGGGTCATGCCGCCGACCAGAACCACCTCATCGATGTCCGAGATCGACACGCCCGCATCTTTGATGGCGGCTTGGCACGGCTTGATCGACTTCTTGATCAGATCTTCGACCAGAGATTCCAGCTTGGCGCGGGTCAGCTTGACGACCAAGTGCAGCGGCTGCCCGGTGTTCTTGTCCATCGAGATGAAGGGCTGGTTGATTTCGGTCTGCTGGCTGGACGACAGTTCGATCTTGGCCTTTTCCGCCGCCTCTTTCAGACGCTGCAGGGCCATTTTGTCCAAGGACAGATCGACGCCGTGTTCCTTTTTGAACTCATCCGCCAGATAGTTGACGATGCGCATGTCAAAGTCTTCACCACCAAGGAACGTGTCCCCGTTGGTCGATTTCACTTCGAACAACCCGTCGTCAATCTCCAGAATGGTGATGTCGAAGGTCCCGCCGCCAAGGTCGTACACGGCGATGGTGCGCGATTCCTTGCGGTCAAGGCCATAGGCCAATGCGGCGGCGGTCGGTTCGTTGATGATGCGCAGCACCTCAAGACCGGCGATCTTGCCCGCGTCCTTGGTGGCCTGACGCTGGGCGTCGTTGAAATAGGCGGGCACCGTGATGACGGCTTGGGTGACGGTTTCACCCAGATAGGACTCGGCGGTTTCTTTCATCTTTTGCAGGATGAAGGCCGAGACTTGGCTGGGCGAATACTTCTCGCCGCGCACTTCAACCCAAGCATCGCCATTGCCGCCGTTGACGATCTTGTACGGCATGTTCTTTTGATCTTTGACGATCACCGGGTCGTCAAAACGGCGCCCGATCAGGCGCTTGACGGCGAACACGGTGTTCGCGGCGTTGGTGACTGCCTGACGCTTGGCGGCCTGACCGACCAGACGTTCGGTTTCAGTGAAACCGACGATCGACGGCGTGGTGCGCGCACCTTCAGCGTTTTCGATGATCCGGGGCTGCGAGCCGTCCATGATGGCAACGCAAGAGTTGGTCGTCCCGAGGTCAATACCAATGACTTTGGCCATGAGTGTCCCTTTCCTTAGGCGATGATGTAGGCGGAACCCAAGATGGCATTCCGACCCGATCCCATGTGAGACTCGGAAAAAGGTACGCGCCTTATTCCGGCTTCTGGGCGTATATAGGGGGGGGCAATTGGGGCTGCAAGCGGGGTGAGCGCTTTGCGATCACAAGAATCCTCGGAAAATCGAATGGACCTGCCCTTGGCAGCCCTGCCCGGGCAGGGGCAGGCCCTTGATCTAAGGCGTAAAAGCCCCGCTTTAGCGCTTGGCAGACCAACTGGCCGAGATATGCTTTTCGGTATAGCGCTCGGCCATCAGGCCGATGACGATCAGCGCGAAGGTGGTGATCACCGGATAAAGCGATGAAGTGTAGCGCGGCTCATAGTTCAGGAACATATAGCCCCGGGTTTGGTCGATGCAGTGGAACAGCGGGTTCCACATGAAGATGGCCAGAATGTGCATCGGCGTTACGTTGGCAAGGAACATCTTGCCCGAGAACACCATGTTGGCCCGCGTGTAGGCAGTGGTGGCCACCGTAAAAAAGTCGGGTGCCCAGGGGGTAGCGGCCTTGAAGATCAACCCGATCCCAATGCCCGAGGACCAAGACAAGAGATACATCGTCGCGACGCCCACCGGCTCATCGATGGTGATGGGTGTCCAGAGTGCGTGATACCCAAACAGGATCACCGCCGCCGATAGCGTTTGCAGATAAAGCGCCGAAAGTGCTGCCGCCGACACCGAAACGATGGTGTTCATCGGCGCGT
>JBMSKG010000223.1:0-4918 GCA_049419625.1 Paracoccaceae bacterium
CCCCCCCCCCCCCCCCCCCCCCCCCCCCCCCCCCCCCCCCCCCCCCCCCCCAAAAATTCTTCCTTCAAGAATTTTCCGCCGCCGGGCTTACCAATGCCCGGTATTGCCCATCGACACCCAAGGCTCCGCCGGGGCCAAGGCCTCGCCCGCCTGCAACAGCTCGATCGAGATATTGTCGGGGCTGCGGACAAAGGCCATGCGCCCGTCGCGCGGTGGGCGGTTGATCAGCACGCCATGGGCCTGCAAATGGGCGCACATGGCATAGATGTCGGCCACCTCATAAGCCAGATGCCCGAAATGGCGGCTGTCATTCGGCAGTCCATCATCGCCATCCCAGTTATAGGTCAACTCCAACGGCGTCTCGGGCTGCCCATCAGCCGCCAGATAGACCAGCGTAAAGCGCCCCTGTTCGCTCTCATAGCGCCGGATCTCCTTCAGACCCAACAGCGCATAAAACGCCATGGATTTCTCCAGATCCAGAACCCGAACCATGGTGTGCAGATAGCGCAGTTTCATCCGATGCCCCCTTCAAGTGCGTGCTGAGCAAACCTAGGCCTGCTTGGCGGGAAAGACCAGCCTTGGCAAACGGCCTAGAACACCGAAGAAATCCCCAAACTCACGCCCGTGGTCGTGGTCTGATAGCGGCTGATGTTCGACTGCGTCTTGCCGTGGCGCAAGGACAAGACCGGGGCAAAGCCCATGACCGACAGATCCTCAAACGAAAGATCCATCGACAGGCCCAGCGATTTGTCCTCGCGCCCACCCGTCACATTGGCAAAGCCAAGGGTAAAGCTGTCGTAATCCCGCAAGCCCGCCGTCGACCCGAAAGAGACCCCCGCCCCCGCCAGCCGCCATTCCGGGCTGACCTTCAGCGAAATCCGCGCCGCGTCATAGGTCGAATTCTGAAACCCGCTACGCGCCGCCTCCAGCGTCACCCCCAGCGAGGCGCGGGTTGTGCCAAAAGAGCGCTGGCCCGTCAGGCTCATCTCAAAAAGATCAGCGCCCGAGGTTGCCCCCTCCCACGACCGTTCGACCGTGCCGCCCAACCACAGTGCGGCGTCCGGACCTCTCCAGATCTTGCCCTGCGCCCCAAGCGCCAAAGTTGGGCCCAAAACCCTGCCACCGGCCCAATTCTGACCCGCCTCAATCGAAAGGCTCAACGGCAGCCCGGCCGCACCGACCCGCAGATCCCGGCGCAGGCCAAAGGTAAGGCGCGTGCGGTTCAAATCACCCGAGGTGACACGCCCCGCCGCAGCCCGAGAGCTGGCATCGATCCGGTTCGCCACGGTCTCACCCGACAAGGTCAGCACCGTCTGCGCCCGGTCGCTGCCGGGCAAGGCGTGCTCTGCGGCGATCCGCAGGCTTACCCGCGTGCCCGACAAAGCCTGCGCGCCATTTGACAGATCTCCCAACACGAAATCGCCAATACGGAACACCGCGCTGTCCGCCCCACCGTTCAAGTTGTCGCTTGGCCCAGCCTCCATATCAAAGGCCAGGCGCCAAGGCGTGCGATTGCGCACCAGTCCCAAATCCCGCCCCGAGGCGGCAAAGGCCGCCGCATCGGGTGCCACATCCAACGACCGGCGCAGCCAGACTTGCGCCAGCATTGGACGTCCGGCGTCCAAGGCCGCCTTGGCGGTGTTGCGGGCGATTTTATAGCGCAAAGGCTGGCTGTCTGGCCCGCGCGGCGCCAGTTTCCAAGCCGTGCGCCCTGCGATCAGCCCGGCATTGGCGCGGCCGAGCTTTGGCTCTGTCGCGGCCAGCAAAAGATGCACCTGAGGATTGTCCGGCTCCACCGTCGCCAGCGCCCGGGCGATATGGCCCGCCACAGCGACATCGCCCGCCAGATAGGCGGCCCGCGCCGTCATCAGCGCCTCATCCGGCGTCAGGCTCAGCACCTCGGCGCGCACCGGGGCAGGGGCTTGCAGCGCAAGACCCAACCCAAGGATCAGCGCCAAGGCCCGCAGGTGGTTGGCCAACATGGCCTTAGCGCGGCGTGCAGATCGGCGAGGCACCGGGCAGATCGCATCGCGGCAGGTTGAAGGTGCCGTATTCGTGAATCCCGTTTTCGCCATCAATCGGGTTCACCCAAATGACGCCAGCCACATCACTGGCCCCGGTGCCACCAAAGGCCCCGTCGTAGCTGCCCGCCTCACTGTCCGGCGAGCCATCATATTCCACGGTGCCGAGGAACGTCCCGTTCTCTGAAATCTCGCTTTCGCGCAGCACAAGCCCGGGCAGCGTCGATGTGTCAATCGTGCGCACCCCGCCATTGCCATCCGAAAGGTTGATCGAGGTGACCAGATTGCCGTCGCGGTCAAACAGCCGCCGGTTGGTGATTTCACCCTCCACCACCTCCGGATCGCCCGAAGCGCGGTTGGTGAACTGCGCGTTCACCTGAATGACACCCCGCACCCCCAAAGGCTCACCGGGCTGCAAACTGGGCGGGCGCGGCGGGCCGTTCGGGTCATTGAACCCCGGCACAAAGACCCCCGCATAGGCGCCGTAATAGGAAAACGTGCCCTGCTCCGTACCTTCGGGCGAAGGGCTGTTGGCAATGGTGGGCCGCGAATAGCCCGTCAGCCGCACCCAGCCGCCACCGCCATTGTGCTCGTTGAACTGCCCACCATCGGCGCTGGCCACCGACAACAGCGTGCCCCGGTCATTTTCGGCCACATAGGCCAGATAGGACCGCGTCATGTTGGTTTCTTGGAACTCATAGGCCAGATAGGCCGGGTGTCGCCCGTGCGCCGGGATGTCCATCGACGCTTTGCGCCGGAACAGGCCGTATTGGCCTGAGGAACTGACGCCCGCCATGTCAATCTCAAGCGTGGTCCCGTCATAGCGAAACGCGCGCAAATCCTCGACCGCATTGTCCTGATCAGGTGAGGGCTGGGGCACATTCGGATCGGGCGGCGTTGGATCCACCGGTTCCGGCACAAAGGGATTGCCCCGCAGGCCGCGACGACCAAAAGCGCAGCCAAAGCTGCCCGATACCGAACCATGATCTGCCCCACGTTTCTATCTTTAGATCAAAACATGACCATAAGTATCTATAATGTCAAAAGTTATCCACAAAGGATCATTTTGCCTTCGCCCATGATGCAGCCTCGCATCACGCCGCAGCTAGCGGTTTCCCAATTGCCCAACCCCCAGATATAGTGGGCGCCGACTCAATCCCCGCCCCGAAAGGCCATCCCATGCCGCTGACCCCCGACCAACGCGCCGAAATCGAAGCCGCCCGGGCCACGCCCCGCCCGACCTTGCGCGCGGTGTCCGAGGGGATGGAGGCGCATCTTTACCGCGCGCATGAGGTCTTGGATCACGGCTTTATCCGCGTCATCGACTATATGGGCGATGATGCCGCCATCGTGCAGGCCGCGCGCGTCAGCTACGGCGCGGGCACCAAACATGTGCAAAACGACGAAGGGCTGATCCGCTATCTCATGCGCCACTGGCATTCGACCCCGTTCGAGATGTGCGAGATCAAGCTGCACGTCAAACTGCCCGTCTTCGTTGCCCGCCAGTGGATCCGCCACCGCACCGCCAACGTCAACGAATACTCTGGCCGCTATTCGATTCTGGACCGGGAGTTCTATATCCCCCAGCCCGAACAGCTGGCCGCCCAATCAGTGGTCAACAACCAAGGCCGGGGCGAGGTGCTGACGGGCGCCGAAGCTGCCCGCGTGCTGGAGATCCTGAAACGCGACGCGGCCCAGTGCTATGACAATTACGAATCCATGCTGTCCCAAGACGGCCAACAGGGCCTTGCCCGCGAGTTGGCGCGGATGAACCTGCCGATGAACATCTATACCCAATGGTATTGGAAGGTGGACCTGCACAACCTCTTCCACTTCCTGCGCCTGCGCGCCGACGCCCACGCCCAGTATGAGATCCGCGTCTATGCCGAGGCGATTGCGGCCTGCGTGCGCGACTGGGTCCCCTTGGCCTTTGCGGCGTTTGAAGATTACCGGATGGGCGGGGCCACACTCTCGGCCAAGGCGATTTCGGTGTTGAAACGGCAACTTAAAGGTGAGACGGTGACGCAGGAAGAATCCGGCATGTCGAAGGGCAAGTGGCGGGAGTTTTGTGAGGTTTTGTCTGTATGAGCGCATTGCAAAGTATTGTACTTCGTCCCGACGCGACGATTGGTAATGTTGGTGCAGAGACAGACGATGAATTTCTATTCAAGTGTTTTGTTGACCATCCGGCTCTCGCCGAAATAAGGGACATGAGCAACAGCAAGATGTTCCTTCTCGGAAGTACTGGGATTGGAAAGACCGCCATGCTGCGGATGCTGGATAAGAACGAAGATTCGGCCCAATGGCTTGATCTGTCAGAGATGGCGTTGAATTACGTCGCAAATAGTGACGCGGTTGCCTTCATGATTGGATTGGGTGTCGACCTTTCTATTTTCTTTCAGGCTTTGTGGAAACACGTAATTCTTGTTGAGTTTGCCAAGAGCGCGCTCAAGATAGATCGACAGGAATCAAGAACAAGTTTGATCTCTCGCTTGTTCGGTGGAAACCTTAGGAACGACTCTTTCCGCCGTGAGTTGGAGGATTTTATAGACAAGTATCATGGTGACTTTTGGAATACAGTTGATCAAACTGTAATTGATGTGACTAAGAAGTTAGAGCACGATGTCCAGGCGGAATTTGGTGCCGAACTATCAAAGGTCCAGGGAAAAGCCAGCTACGCGCGAAATCTGAGTGAAGAGAAGCGGACGCAATTTCAAGAGCGGGCAAAAAGATTTGTAAACTCGGATCTGCTGTCAAAGCTTGGCCGAGTAACGACTGCAATTGCCGAGCTGACTAAGGGCTCAGGAAAGCGCCACTATTTGTTAATTGATCGCCTTGATGACCATTGGATCGACTATCGGCTGAAGAACATTTTGGTTTACACTTTGTTTGAAGCT
>JBMSKG010000224.1:0-4900 GCA_049419625.1 Paracoccaceae bacterium
TAGGTGTCATTCCCCGCGCCGCCTGTAAGGGTGTCGGCATGGGCTGCATTGCTGATGAACCGATTGGCCAGCGCATTGCCGGTGAGTGACCTTCCGGCGCTGCCCATGGCATAGATGAATTCCACCGCCGAATTCGCCGCCAGCGCGTGGTTGGCATAGGCGTCGATCCGGTCGGTGCCGCCGCTTGCCGCCTCGATCACCCGGTCGCCTGAATGATAGACCGCATAGGTGTCATTCCCCGCGCCGCCTGTAAGGGTGTCGGCATGGGCTGCATTGCTGAAGAACCGATTTGCCAGCGCATTGCCGGTGAGTGAAATCCCACCGCTGCCTGTCGCAGCGGTCATCCATTCTACCGACTGCCCTGCAGCCAGCGAAAAGTTGGCTGACGCGATGATGTGATCCAGCCCATCGCCAGGCGCTTCGAGGACAACATCCAACGGGTTGAAAACATGATAGACGTCGTTCCCGGCCCCACCCATCATCAAGTTGCCCACATTCGCAGCCTCAAAGCTGACCGTAGCCACCCCAACAGACCCCACGGCGGCCAGAACTGGCAGTGACGGCAGGTGGCTGATCAGCTAACCGCTGCCATCGCCCCGCCAGTTGGACAAAAGCCCCCCCGTGGTTGCTGGATCGGGCAGGGGGGTCCAAGCCATGTCCCAGATCTCTTGCGCCGAACGGACCTGATCGAACACGCGAATATCCCCGATTGAGGCATAATCGGACAGCGTGACATCGCCATTGGTGGACAGATTGCGCGTCCCCACAACGAAGGTCCGTTCCGCAACGCGCACCCCGTCCAGCCAGATCGCCAGCCGTCCGTCCACATCGTCATAGCTGAGGGAAAGACGGTGAAGACCCCCGTCGAACAGAGCCGCCGGCAGGACATTGCTCACAAAGCCATCCACCGCGGCGTCTTCGAATTCTAACGAGCCCCGCCCATCCGCATGGCGATGCAGCACCAGATTGCCAAAGCGCGCAAAAGGTCGGGGTCAGCATTGCCATTCTGCCGCCAGATGAGTTCCAGCGTGAAGGTGGGTTGCAAAAAGAGATCAATCCCTGTGGCCTGCAACGAGGCACCCGTCGCAGGATCGAGCGTGGCCAGGCTAAAGCCAAAGGGCGACGGCGGTGTGCCTGCCGCGCTGTCACCGCGCAGCACATCATTGCCCGCCCCACCATACAGCGTGTCGCTGCCCGCACCGCCCTCAAGCGTGTCATGGCCATCGCCCCCAAACAGGGTGTCGCGCCCGCCACCACCCCGCAAGAGATTGGCCGCGGCATTGCCGCTAATCGCATCAGCTCCGCGCCCGCCGATGGCACGTTCGATCACTGTCCCAAAGGCGATGCTCAGGTTGCTGGAAAACCCACCAATGCTGGACTGGCTGCCTGCCGTCAGGTTCACAGTCTGCGCCGCGCTGTATCGGGACAGATCCAAGGTATCGATCCCGCCCGCGTCCCAGATCGTCAGCATGGGATCAAGGTTCAGATCAAAGTCATAGATCGGCCCGGCTGTTGTGCCGAACCCATAGGTGTCTGCACCTGTGCGGGTCGTAAGGTTCATGCCATACATCTGCTGCAGCGCCTGAATGTCATGAAGGCCCAACGTGTCAGGCCGCAGCGCGCTGGCCCCGGTCTCTTCGGCCCCGAAGGGGCTCATCACGGTGAACTGGACGCTGTCTTGGGCAAAATCAGCATGGGTCGCATAGCTGATTGGTCCTGCGCCGGCGTAAAGCCCCGGCCTCGACAGGCCCAAGCTTTCGCCGATCAACCGCATCATCATCAGCGCATCAAGGCTGCCGGGCAGGGGCGTTTCGGTCGGCGGGGTGTACGTGATGGTGTTAATCCACACATCCCCGTCAGAGCTGACAAAGCTCGCGTCGCCCGGCCCACCGGCCCAGCTCGTGGCCCCATCGGACGCACTAAAATTTCCAAATAAGAGTGTGGCATCATCGGTGTAGCCGCCGACGTTCACATCAGCAAAGCTCACCCCGGCGACTTCGGCAAACATCGCCAAAAGACCGCGTGTGAGGTCCATCTGCGCCGGGGTAAACTGGCTAAAACCCGGCTGGCCGTGGCTGACCGTGTCGGAAAACCCATAACTCACCGTCACGCCCATGCCGCGCGCGGGCGACCAACTGGCATGGCTGTCCAGAATTCCCGTGATCATCGCCGGATCGAACTGCGCCATTGCCCCTTGCGAGGCTGAGACAGCATAGCTTCCCGTCATCCCCGCAACGGCGCTGGCCTGCAGATAGGCTCGGCCGCTTTCGACGGCGGTAAAGTGCAAGAGCGCATGGCCATTCGGTAGGCTGTTGTCATCCTCGCCCAACAGCACGATGCCATCCGAAGCAAAAAGCCGTAAGCGTCCATCTTGCAGCGGAGTGGCCCCGGTTCCCACCATGGCAAAGCTATAGCTTTGGCCCGCCACCAGATCGACGGCGATGAAATCAGCGTCGCCCGCGGTGCCAATGCTGCCATGCGCCCAACCGTCCATCGCCACAGTAAAGCCCGTGGCGATCGTATCAGGCGCATCAGCGCCAAGCGCGGCTTCGTAACTGGTTGGCATCCTTTGCCTCAGATCACAGGCTACGCCGGGCAGGTCCGAATATGGGCGGCACAGCGCGTCATGATTGCTGTGCGGGCAAAAGGGTTAACAAAGCGTTAACAGAGTCTTAACCGACGGACGACGGGCACCCAGACCAGCCGTGAGCACCACAGCCCGCGGCTTAAGCCCCGCCGAGCCGCAGTCGTGCGAACAGCACACAAGCCTCAAGCCCGTTTTGCACCGCCTGCGGATCGCGCCGCCGCATCCAATCCAGCCATAGCCCATCAAGGGTTGCCATGATCAGATCGCTGACCATCGGAATTCGGTCGGTTTTCCAGGGATCTGACACCTGGTGCAACAACTTCTCCAACTGTGCGCGATAGCGATCATAAAGCGCACGCTCGGTCTGCGCGATCACCGGAAAAGACATGGCCGCCGACCACGGGTCGATCCGGGTGCGCAGATGCGAAACCTGCAGGAAATCATCCGAGAACCCGGCCTTCAAAAAAGCCTCAAGCCGCTCGGCCGGGGTGGCGCCGGGCATGGTGATCTTTGCTTCTGCGGCGGTCTGCAATCGTTCTGAGGCCAGATGGCAGGTTTCTGCCAGCACCTCGTCCATATCCTCGAAATGATAGGTGATGTGACCCAGTGACATCCCGGCCTCGGCGGCGATCTTGCGCGCGGTCAGTTCGGCATATCCCACTCGTTCCAGACAGCGCAGGGCCGCCTCAACAATTTCGCGACGGCGGTCGCCACCTTTACGGCGGGCCTTCCCCTCTTCGACGGGCTGATCCATGGCAATCCTGAATGACAATAGCTGAATAAAAATGCTTCCCTCTTGGCTTTTTGCCTCCATTCGCCCAGAAGGGCAACCTGAACCAGAGAGGCACCATGGCGACAGGTTTCGGTTTCAACCTTCATGCAACAGATGGGACAGCGCGGACCGGGGTCATCACCACCCCGCGCGGCGACATCCGCACGCCCGCCTTCATGCCGGTGGGAACTGCGGCGACGGTCAAGGCGATGCTGCCCGAGTCAGTGCGTGCGACCGGGGCCGATATCCTGTTGGGCAACACCTATCACCTGATGCTACGCCCGACGGCGGAACGCATTGCCGCCCTTGGCGGCTTGCACAAGTTCATGAACTGGGACCGACCGATCCTAACGGATTCGGGCGGATTTCAGGTTATGTCGCTGGCCTCTCTTCGCAAGTTGACCGAAGAAGGTGTGCGGTTTTCCAGCCATATTGATGGCTCCAAACACATGCTGAGCCCCGAACGTAGCATGGAGATCCAAAAGCTCTTGGGGTCCGACATCGTCATGTGTTTCGACGAATGTCCTGCGCTGCCGGCCGATGATGCGACGGTGGCCAAATCCATGCAGCTGTCGATGCGTTGGGCGCAACGCTCGCGCGATGCTTTTGGCGACCGTCCGGGCCATGCGCTCTTTGGCATTATGCAGGGCGGCGTGAACCGTGATCTGCGCGAGGAATCGGCTCGCGCCTTGGTCGACATCGGCTTTGACGGCTATGCCGTTGGCGGTTTGGCCGTGGGCGAAGGCCAAGAGGCGATGTTCTCCGTCCTCGATTATGCCCCCGGTTTCCTGCCCGCTGACAAGCCGCGCTATCTGATGGGCGTGGGCAAGCCCGATGACATCGTCGGTGCGGTCGAGCGCGGCATCGACATGATGGATTGTGTGCTGCCCTCACGATCCGGCCGCACGGGACAGGCCTGGACCCGCATGGGCGCGATCAACCTGAAAAATGCGCGCCACAAGGACGATCCTCGCCCCTTGGATGCGGCCTGCACCTGCCCGGCCTGCCGCGGCTATTCGCGCGCCTATCTGCACCATGTGGTCAAGGCGGATGAGATCATTGGGTCCATGCTGCTGACCTGGCACAACCTGCATTACTATCAAGACTTGATGCAGGGCCTGCGTGATGCGATCGAGGCAGGGCGTCTGACCGCCTTTGTTGCAGACTTCCACGCACAACGTGCAGCGGGCGACATCGACCCTGTTTAGCCGCATCCGGCCGAATGCGACAAACTGCAGATAAATGCAGCTTGTCGCTGCCGCCGACAAAGCGCAAAATGTGATCGACCGGTGCTGTTGACACCCCCACCAGCCGCCCCCAGATAAGGGGTCGAGGGAAGGGCCAGAACGCTGCCGATTGACGGGGCGGGGTCCTTCTGCCCGATAAGGATACTTGATATGACTGACACCTTTGCCACGAGCTACCCGGTGCTTCCGCTGCGGGACATTGTGGTGTTCCCCCATATGATCGTTCCCTTGTTCGTGGGCCGCGAAAAATCGGTCCGCGCGCTGGAAGAGGTTATGGCAGATGACAAGCAGATC
>JBMSKG010000225.1:0-4798 GCA_049419625.1 Paracoccaceae bacterium
CGAGGCCAGTCGGTCGGGCAAGTAGCCTCGATCAGGCGGTTCAGTGCCCAGATAAAAAGTTCACCCGGCCCGCCCACAAAACCCCAATACGCGATGCGGGCGGGCAAGGCCAAACCGTCCAGCGTGTAGAAGGGCCCTGCCAGAGCGACCAGCAGGACCACGGCCAGAATCACCCCCCAAAGCCGACGGTCGCGCATTGCTCCTGCCATTTCGCGAAGCGCCAATTGCCCGGCCTGCAGCTTGGCGCGAATTTCCGGTCGCTTCACGAAACCGTCCTTCACCCTCAAATGCCTGTCCCCTAGCCCTAGCTAATCCTCAACCTACTGGCGAGACAAGATGCGACAGATGACAGAAATGGCCATCGATGCTCAGGACATTGGCAAGCGGTTTGGCACTGTGACAGCAGTCGACAAGCTGTCCCTTACCCTTGAACCCGGCGAGGCGCTGGGCCTTTTGGGGCCGAACGGCGCAGGCAAGTCAACTGCACTTGCCATGCTGACGGGACTGCGCGCGCCCGATACGGGCGAGGTGCGGATTTTCGGGCATCGGCCCGGCAGTGCCAAGGCCCGCGCCCGGATGGGCGTCACGCCGCAGACAGCCGGATTCCCCGGCCAGCTGACCCCGCGTGAGCTGCTGACCTATGCGCAGGCCCGCCGAGGGGACCGCGCTCCTTGTGACGCTGTTATCACCGCTTTCGGGCTTGGTCCCTTGCTCGACCGTCGTCTTGCGGGATTTTCGGGTGGCGAGGTACGCAGGGTGGCGCTGGCGCTTGCGTTTCTGGGGCGTCCCGGTCTGGTCTTTCTGGATGAACCAACCGCAGGACTGGACATCGCGGCGCAAGAGGCCTTTGCCCTGACCGCCCGCGCCTTTGTGAAGAATGGTGGCGCCCTCATCCTGACGTCGCATTACTGGGCCGAGATCGAAACCATCTGTGACCGCATCACCATGATCGACAAGGGTCGCAAGGTGCTGGACGGCAGTCTGGCCGAAATGCGCGCCCGGATGCAGGCCCGGCTTGTCCGCTTTGACCTGCCCGAAGGTGATCAGCCGCCTGATTGGCTGCCAGCCCGGCAGCAGGGCGGTCACTGGTATGTCGAGACTGAGGACAGCGACAGCATGCTCCGCCGCATGGCGGGCGAAGGCCTTTGCTTTCGCGACCTGACGGTCAAGCCCCTCGATCTTTCCGACATCATTGCCCGCATCGCCCGAAAGGACATCCCATGACGTTTCATCACCTTTCTGCCGAACTCGCGCTTGTGCTGCGCGTGCTGTTGCGACAGCCGGGGTTCTGGGTGCCGACCGTGCTGTTTCCAGCCATGCTTTACAGCTTTTTCGGCGCAGGTCTGGCGGGGCAAGGATCTGCGGCCGCCTATGCCATGGCCTCCTTTGCCGTTTATGCCGTGCTGGGGGTCGGGTTTTATCAGTTTGGGGTGACGGTCGCGCAGGACAGGGCCGACCCTTTCATCCGCTGGCAGCGCCTGTTGCCGGGGTCGGCCTTTGCGCCATGGGCGGCGCGGGTGTTGGCCGCGATCGGGTTTTCGGCGCTCGCCTTGCTCTTGGTGCTTGCCTTGGGCAAGGTGCTGGGCGGGGTGGTGCTGGCCGATGCCAGTGCTTGGGCGCGGCTTGTTGTCGTGACCCTCCTTGCCGCGCTGCCCGCAACCCTGATGGGCATGGCGCTGGGCGCGCTGGTCTCGGCACGGGCGGCGGTGCCGCTGGCCAATCTGGTGTTTCTGCCCTTGGCCTATCTTGGCGGCTTGTGGATGCCCCCGCATCTGTTGCCCGATGCTGTGGCCGCCTTTTCGGTCTGGACCCCGACCCGCGCCATGGCGGAACTGGCCTGGGCCGCGCTTGACGGTCGCGCAATCCCCTTGCGCTATCTGGGCGTGCTGACCTTCTGGACGGCGTTGGCCGCTGGGATAAGCGCCACGGCTCTTGCGCGCCAGAACCGGGCACAGTTTGGCTAGCCGGATCATGACGGTGCCCCGCAAGGGGCACGACGTGCCCCCGTTGACCTTTCTCCCTGCCCATCGTATCCACCCGCCCGTGGCGCTTTGACACCGGATTGCGGGCCACGTTAAACAAACCGCTAAAAGGGACACGGATGCAAATGCCCCCGGACCCCTTGGTTTCGGGGTTTTTCTTTGGGCCGGAGGCGCGCCATGACAGACGGTTGGAAAACACGCACAAAGCTTGTGCATGATGGCATCCGCCGCAGCCAATATGGCGAGATGGCCGAGGCGATTTTCCTGACCCAAGGCTTTGCCTACCCCTCTGCCGAGGCCGCCGAGCAGCGCTTTATCAAGGCGGGCGAGGATGAGTTCATCTACGCCCGCTACGGCAACCCCACCGTGCGCATGTTCGAGGACCGGATCGCAGCGCTGGAAGGCACCGAGGCGGCCTTTGCCTGCGCCTCTGGCATGGCCGCGGTCAATGGGGCGCTCACCTCAATGCTGCGCGCGGGCGATCATGTGGTGTCCTCACGTGCCCTGTTCGGCTCGTGCCTTTACATCCTAGAAGAGGTGCTGACCCGCTACGGCGTCAACGTCACCTTCGTCGACGGTGCCGATCTTGACCAATGGCGCGCGGCTGTGACGCCTGCGACCAAGGCGGTGTTCTTTGAATCCATGTCGAACCCGACCCTCGAGCTGGTCGATATCCGCTCGGTGTCTGAAATTGCTCATGCGGTTGGGGCGATTGTGATCGTTGACAACGTTTTCGCGACGCCGATCTTTTCTCGCGCGGTCGATCAGGGCGCGGATGTCGTGGTTTATTCCACCACCAAACATATCGACGGGCAGGGCCGCGCGCTGGGCGGCGTGATCTGCGGGCGTGAGGAGTTCATCCGCAAGACGGTGGAAACCTACATGAAGCACACCGGCGGTTCGATGAGCCCCTTCACCGCCTGGATGCACCTCAATGGCATGGCGACGCTCGATCTGCGGTGCCGGGCGATGGCGGACTCGGCGCTGACAGTGGCCAAGGCTCTTGAAGGCGATGCCCGTCTGTCGCGCGTGATTTTCCCCGGCCTTGCCAGCCATCCCCAACACCAATTGGCGATGGCGCAAATGGGTTCGGGCGGCACGCTGGTGGCCTTTGACATCAAGGGCGGGAAAGAGGCTGCGTTCCGCTTCATGAACGCGCTCAAGATTGCGACGATCTCGAACAACCTTGGTGACGCCAAAACCATCGCTACCCATCCGGCGACCACCACCCACCAGCGCCTTGCCCCCGACATGAAGGATAAGCTGGGCATCACGCCCGGCCTGATCCGGCTTTCGGTCGGGTTGGAAGATGCGGGCGATCTGATCGCCGATCTCAAACAGGCGCTTGATCATGTCTGATCTGTCGGAAACGGGACGGAATCTGTCCCTTTCCCCCTTCTTTCCTCGGGGAGCAGCCCCTACATTCAGGCTTCTCGCGGGAATACCTTCCGCGCCACTGATCCGGACCTAGACCCTGTCCGTATTCCTGATGACATTGACGGCGGCGCGCTGCCCGAACCGAAAGGACGCGATATGAACCTGCACCTGTCTGACAAAGACACCCGCCCCGGCCGCACCGAGGCTGAGGCAGCCCTTGCCACACTGCGACTTTGGGCTGCACGCGCCTCTGAGGCCGAGATCGTGGGTCTTGACCCGCAGGCCGGTGCGCTTTTGGGGCAAGGCTATCCGGTCCTCTCGCGCGACTATCCGACCGAGTTCCGCGCCGATGCGGCCTATAAGGACTCGCTCCCCGATCTGCAAAATGGTCCGGCCAGCCTGATCCGGGGCGCCAAGCAGACCATTCAGCACGTTGGTATTTCCAACTTCCGCCTGCCGATCCGGTTCAAGACCCGCGACAACGGCCCGGTGACACTGGAAACCAGCGTGACGGGTACTGTGTCTTTGGAGGCGGAAAAGAAGGGCATCAACATGAGCCGCATCATGCGGTCTTTCTATGCCCATTCCGAAAAGGATTTTTCCTTCGGCGTGATTGAACACGCGCTGAACGACTACAAGCGCGACCTAGAGAGCTTTGACGCCCGCATCCAGATGCGCTTTTCCTTCCCGGTCAAGGTGGACAGCCTGCGCTCGGGCCTGTCGGGCTGGCAATACTATGACATTGCGCTGGAACTCGTGGATGTGGCGGGTGTGCGCAAGCATCTGATGCATCTGGATTTCGTCTATTCCTCGACCTGCCCGTGCAGCTTGGAGCTTTCGGAACACGCCCGCCAGACGCGTGGCCAGTTGGCAACGCCCCATTCGCAGCGCTCGGTTGCCCGGATCTCGGTAGAACTGACCGGAGCGAAATGCCTGTGGTTCGAAGACCTGATCGAGATCGCCCGCGACGGGGTGCCGACTGAGACACAGGTGATGGTCAAGCGCGAAGATGAGCAAGCCTTCGCGGAACTCAACGCTGCCAATCCGATCTTTGTCGAGGATGCCGCCCGCAGCTTCTGCGCGTCGCTTTTGAAAGACGACCGGATCGGAGACTTCCGCATTGTGGCCAGCCATCAGGAATCCTTGCACAGCCATGATGCAGTGTCGGTCCTGACCGAAGGCCCGACTTTTGCGGCGACTTCGCTTGATCCGCGGCTCTTTGCCAGCCTCTATCACGTCGGCTGACCCGACACGGCGCGTCGAAGCCCGTTTCAGGCACTCCTTGCGCCCGCCATCCATGCCCTGCCAAGGCCGCCCTTTGACGGGGCGGCCTTTTCACCCTATGGCTTGGCGCCATGATTGATCTGCGGCCGATCTTTTACGTGGTGGGGCGTGTCCTCGTGGTGCTGGCCATTCTGATGCTGGCCCCGGCGATCATC
>JBMSKG010000226.1:0-4780 GCA_049419625.1 Paracoccaceae bacterium
TTTACTATGGTTGCCAGCAGAACTTCGGTCGGAGGGGGGGGAGGGATAAAGCGCCTAGAACCAGCCTCGGCGCGCCATCCCGAGGTTGGGCGCGTCCCTGTGTCGGGCCGGCTGTTGAGGTCTTTCTGGGCCCCCCCTTGACACCCCACCCCTTCACCCGCCACCCTCGTCCCTGCCCATGTGATCCGCGGCGTCTCCGGGGCCTTATCGAACGACGACGCGACCTCTAAAATTTCCGAGACACATCATGGCCATGGAAGACGCCAAAGACGAGGTGGACACCGCCTTTACCCGTGCATCAAAGCGGGGGCTTTCCTTTGAAAACGCGTTTGGGGGGGCGACGAGTTTCCTGCGGCGCACCTATACCAAGGACCTCACCGGGGTGGACCTTGCGATCACCGGGGTGCCCTTTGACCAAGCGGTGACGCACCGCACCGGCACCCGCTTTGGCCCCCGCGCGATCCGTGAGGCAAGCGCCTTGCAGCCCTTCGATCCGCCCTACGGTTGGCCCACCAACCCCTTGGAAGACATGACCATTGTCGACTATGGCGATGTCGCCTTCGACTATGCTCACACCCCCAGCTTTCCGGGTCTGGTGACCGATCATATACGCACCATCCTGACCGCAGGTGCGGGCAGCATTACGCTTGGGGGGGATCATTTCATCACCCTGCCGATCCTGCGCGCCTATGCCGAGAAGTTTGGCCCGATGTCGGTGATCCATTTCGACGCCCATTCCGATTTGTGGCAAGACGACGACATGAGCCGGATCGATCACGGAACGTTTTTATATAAGGCGGTCAAGACCGGCCTCATCGACCCCAAGACCAGCGTGCAGATCGGTATTCGCACGGCTTGTGACGATTATCTGGGGGTGGAGTTCATTGATGCCCGCACTGTCCATGAGAAGGGCTGCGCCTATACTGTCGCGCGGGCGAAAGAGATTGTCGGCAATCGGCCAACCTATGTGACCTTTGATATTGATTGTCTGGACCCCTCCACCGCCCCCGGCACGGGCACGCCGGTCTGGGGTGGTTTGCAGTCTTGGCAGGCGGCGGCCTGTTTGCGCGATCTTGCGGGCATCAACATGGTGGGGGGCGATGTGGTGGAAGTCTCGCCGCCCTATGACACCACCGGGGCCACCGCGATTGCAGGCGCGCATGTGGCGCATGAGCTGGTCTGTCTTTATCACTGGGCCAAGACGCAAAGATGAGGGCGCGCGAGATGATCTTTTGGGCGCCTTTGGTATGCCTTGTGGGAATGGCCGCCTATGTGCGGCTGGCCCCCGATGTGGTGGCGCGGTGGCATCAGCCGTTGGAAGGGATGCCGATGGCGCCGGGGATCGTGACCGATCCGGGTGGCGCGCGCGCCCTTGTGCCGATGTCCGATGGCCGCGCAGGGCTTGCGCGGTTGGCCGAGGTGGCCGCGGCCAGCCCAAGGGTGCGGCTCTTGGCGGGCAGCGTGGACGAGGGGCGCATGACTTGGGTCGTGCGTTCGGTCGTCTGGGGTTTTCCCGATTACGTGACCGCCGAGGCCGGGCCCGGCGGTCTGCGGGTTTGGTCGCGGCTGCGGTTCGGGCGGTCTGATCTGGGGGTGAACCGGGCGCGGCTTGAGGATTGGCTCGCCCGGCTTTAGCCTTCGCGCACCAGCCGGATATCGGCGGCGGTCAGCGTTGTGGCCCCGGTGACATGTGCCAAGGGGTCTCCGTTGAACAGGATCACCGCATAGGCGCTGTTTGGCCCCATGATCACCGAAAGGGTCGGCGGTACTTCAACACCGTTTGTGCCAAGGACCGGGCTGTAATGAATCTCGATTTGGTCAGTGCCGCGCTGGTAATCTTCAAGCGTGGCGAAGTTGGTGGCCTCAGGATTGGCGCTGCCGTCAAGCCAGAAGAGATCGGCCCCCGTGCCGCCGGTGCCAATATCGCCTTTGCCCAAGATCAGCGTATCGG
This sequence comes from Paracoccaceae bacterium, assembly GCA_049419625.1. Classification (GTDB taxonomy): domain Bacteria; phylum Pseudomonadota; class Alphaproteobacteria; order Rhodobacterales; family Rhodobacteraceae; genus Tabrizicola_A. The sequence goes on from JBMSKG010000226.1 coordinate 1,952, forward strand.
CGCCATCGCCGCCAAACAGCCGATCCGCGCCGTCAATCGTGGTCGCGGTGCCGCCGGCGCCGTCAGGCCCGTGGCCTGACAAGATATCATCGCCCGCGCCGCCATACAGCCGGTCTGCCCCGTCATCACCGGCAAGGGCGTCCTGACCAAGCTCGCCGCGCAAAACGTCATCGCCCGCCCCGCCTGCCAGCGCATCATTGCCTTGGCCGCCGGATAGGGTGTCATTGCCGGCCTCGCCCAGCAGGCTGTCAGCCCCATCCTCGCCCAAGAGCGAATCGTTGCCCGCCCCGGCGGTGACGCTGTCACTGCCTGCGCCAAATCGGCCGTAGTCGTCACCTGCGGTGCCGGTCGTGGTGTCACCCTCGGGCGTGCCGGGCAGCGTGGTGTCAAAGCTCTCGGCGCGATATCCCGCGTCGACGCTGGGGTCGGCTTGCAGCGTGATCGCGGCGGGGTCCAGATTGGGCACGCCTTCGACAATGGCCACAAGGCTGCCATTCAACAAGATGTGGCTGGACAGCCCGTCGGGCGTGGTCTGCACGCTCAAGGTCGGGGGCAGGGGCAGCGATGTATTGGGGTCAAGGGATTGGGCGTGCTGCAAGATCAGGCTGTCCTGCCCTGCGTGAAAGTCCGAGATCAGCATCGCTCCGGTGCCGTCATGCCAGCGTGCATCCATCTCAAACCGGTCAGCGCCCGAGCCGCCGGTGGCGCTGTCGCCGCGCCCCATGATCAGCCGGTCATCACCCGCCCCGCCAAACAGTTGGTCAGCCCCATCGGGTGCCGCCATTCCGGCGGTTGCGCCCCCTTGGGTGGAAAAGCCCGTAATCAGATCATCGCCCAAGCCGCCTGACAGGATGTCAGAACCGCTGCCCCCGACAAGCTGGTCATTGCCTGCATCGCCACCAAGGCTGTCATCGCCCAGATCGCCAAAGAGGTTGTCATCGCCATCCTCGCCAAGCAGGCGATCATTGCCATTGCCGCCTTGCGCCGTGTCATCACCCGCCCCTGCGAAAACGATGTCATTGCCCGCTGCCATGCTGGCCTGATCGTCGCCTGCACCCAGATCGGCGTAATCGGCGGCGGAAGAGCCGGTGAGGCTGTCATCGCCGCCGCCCATGAACCACGCAAGGTTGTCGGAATCGGCGGTGACGGTATCGTCCCCGGTCCCCAGCCGGTCAGTGCGGCTGTAATCGTCGCTGTCATAAAGACGGTCGTTTGCCGCGCTGGAACTGCTGGTGTCATCGCCTGCGGACAGGCTGGCGCCAAAGGCCCCGACGAAGAGGAGAATGTTGACAAGGGTGGCGACGTCCATTCTGGAACCTGTGAAGAACCGCGATCAATGTGCAGTTTGGCGTGGGATTGTGGCCCAAGCTTGGCGCAATCGCGGTCTTTGCCCGGCTGCGGCGGGAGTTTGGGGGGAGTTTGCAGCGCGGATTTCGGCGCGCAGATTTGGGCCCATGCGGGCGCGAGGGCTTGGCGGGCGCGCCCAAGCCCTGTAAGACAAACCAAAGAGTTGACCCATGGGTTGATTTAAGACTGAAAAAGGCCCGCGGGCAGATGCCTGAATGGCCGCCAAGGAGAGGCGCAAAGGTGAGCAATCCCGACAGTTTCATCAACGAGGTGACCGAAGAGGTGCGCCGGGACCGTCTGTTTGCGATGTTCCGCAAATACGGCTGGATCGGCGGCCTATTGGTTGTCGCGATCGTGGGCGGCGCGGCCTACAGCGAATGGACCAAAGCGCAAGCCTTGGCCCGGGCCGAGGGTTTTGGCGATGCGATGCTGGATGCGCTGGACATCGGGGGCGCGGATGATCGTCGCGCGGCGATGGCGGCGGTGCCGGCGGACGGTCCGCAGGTTGCGTTGCGCGCGCTGATGGTGGCCTCTGATCCGGCCGAGAACAAGGCCGAAGCCTTGGAGGCCTTGGAGGCGCTGGTCGCTGATGCCAGCCAGCCCGAGATTTACCGCGACATGGCGCAATTGCGCCGGGTGATGGTGGCGGGGGCCGATTTGCCCTTGGCCGACCGCCGCGCCGCACTGGAAGGCATTTCTGCCCCCGGCCGCGCGTTTCGGGTGATGGCGGCCGAGCAATTGGCTTATCTGCTGATCGAAGAGGGCAACACCGAGGCGGCGATTGCCGCGCTTGGGGCGCTGATGCAAGATCAAGAGGCGACGCAAGGGTTGCGGGCGCGGGCGGCACAGATGATCACCGCGCTGGGGGGCACCTTGCCCGAAACGGCTGAGACGGCGCCCGATCAGGGCTGAAGCACGGCAAGTCTTGGGCCTTTGGGCCAGGGCGATGAGGATTGAGGCGGCAATGACGGTTCGGCAGGTGGAGAGACGGGCGATGGCAGGTGTATTGCGGCCAATCCTGGGGATGACGCTTATGGCGGCCGCACTTGCGGGCTGCGAACGCGATGTCGTGCTGGAAGGCGAGCGGTTTGATCTGCGCACGCCCTTGGAAGCCTCGATCCCGGTAGAGGGGCAGCCTGCGCCAACCGCTGAGGCCTTTGCGCTGCAAAACGAGGCGCGGCCGATTGCGTTGCCGGGGGCGGTGGCCAATGCCGATTGGACCCATCGCGGCGGATCGGTGCGCCATGCCGGACCGCATGGGGCTTTGTCGGCTGCTCCGGTTCGGGTGTGGAGCGCCGCGATCGGTACGGGCAATTCCAAGCGCAACCGGCTGACAGCCGCGCCTGTGGTGGCGAATGGCCGGGTGTTTGCGATGGATTCGCGCGCGCAGGTCACGGGACTTTCGACTTCGGGCGCTGTGCTGTGGCAGGCCGATCTGCGGGCCGAGTTTGACAAGAACGCCTCGGAAGTGTCGGGCGGCGG
>JBMSKG010000227.1:0-4747 GCA_049419625.1 Paracoccaceae bacterium
TGCGGTGAGGTGGCGGCGGTGATGGGAAAGCCGCCGGCGGAATGGCCGACCAAGATGGTGGGGGCGGTCAGCGCGGCCTCAATCGCGCGGGCTTGGTCGGCCAGCGTGGTGGCGGTGCCGCCGCGACCCGGCAGGTCGATGGCGCGGGCGTGGTGGCCGTGGCGGGCCAGCACGGGGATGAGGGCCTCCCACGCCCAAGCGCCAAAGCATGAGCCGTGGATGAGAAGCAGCTCAGCCATGGCCGATGCGGGCAAGGAATGTGTCCAAAAGTGCGGTGAATTCGGCCGGTTTGTCCACCATCGGCAAATGGCCCACGCCGCGCATCAGCGCCCAGTCATGGCCGCGGATCAGCTCGGCGGTTTCGCGCACCAGATCGGGCGGGGTCGTGCCGTCATTGGCCCCGGCGATCACAAGGCTGGGCAGGGTCAGCGCGGCGGTGGTGGTGTAGAAATCCGCCCCAGCGATGGCATGGGCGGACCCGATCCAGCCTTGGGGATTGGTCGCCTCCAGAAGGGCGCGGATGCGGGGCGTGGCGGGATTGGTTTGCCAGCCCCGGCCAAACATCCGCTCCATCGCGCCGGGGGCATAGGCGGCAAGGCCATGGGCGGCGACCTCGGCAATCCGGGCCTCCCACAGGGTGGGGCCGCCGATCTTGGCCGCCGTGTTGGCCAACACCATGGCGCGCACAAGGTCGAGCCGCTTGGTCGCCAGCCCCTGTGCCACCAGCCCGCCCATCGAACAGCCGATGACCACCGCATCGCGGGCGGCGAAATGCTCCAGCACGCGCTCGGCATCGCGGATCAAGGCACCCATCGTGTAGGGCGGGGCGGGGACGTCTGATGTTCCATGCCCGCGCGCGTCATAGCGGATGCAGCGAAAGCGGGCGGACAGCGCAGGAATGACGGCGTCCCACAGCGTCAGATCGGTGCCAAGCGCGTGGCAAAAGAGCAGGGGCGGGGCATCGGCAGGGCCGGTCACCACGGCGTTCAGGCGGATATCTTGCAGATAGATCAACGGCATAGGTCAGGAACCAAAGCGGGTGAGGATGTCGGTGAAAAGCCCTGCATCCACATTGCCGCCCGAGGCGGTACAGATCACGGTGTCGGGCAGGTCTTGGCGGAAAAGGGCGGCGGCAAGGGCGACGGCACCCCCGGGTTCCAGCACAATCCGCAGGTGGTGGAAGGCCAGCGCCACGGCGCGGCAGGCTTCGTCATCGGTCACCACAAGGCCGGGGCCGCAGAGGCGGTGCAGGATGGGAAAGGTCAACTCACCGGGGCTGGGGGTGACGATGGCATCGCAGATTGACCCGCTGGTGGCGGCGTTGCGTTCGCGCTTCCCTGAAATCAGCGAGCGGGCGGTGTCGTCAAACCCCGCCGGTTCGCAGGGGCGCACGGAGAGGTGCGGCGCGCGGGCTTCAAGCGCCAGCGCAATCCCGGCGGTCAGCCCACCGCCGCCGCAGCAGGTGAGCACGGTGGCCGCGTTGATCCCGGCCTCGGCGGCTTGGCTCGCGATTTCAAGGCCCACGGTGCCTTGGCCCGCGATGACCTGCGCATCATCAAAGGGCTTCACCAAGGCCAGCCCGCGTGTGGCGCCAAGCTCGGCCCCGATGGCGTCGCGATCCTCGGTTGCGCGGTCATAGAGCACCACCTCGGCCCCATAGGCGCGGGTGTTGGCGATTTTCACGGCGGGGGCATCGGCGGGCATCAGGATGACGCAAGGCAAGCCGTGGCGACTGGCGGCAAAGGCCACCCCTTGGGCATGGTTGCCCGAGGAATAGGCCATGACGCCCTTGGTGCCGGGTGGCAGGGCCGACACCGCCGACCAGCCGCCACGAAACTTGAAGCTGCCGGTCCATTGCAGACATTCGGCTTTGACGAACACGCGGCGTCCGGCGATGCGGTCCAGAAGCGGGGCGTTCAAGAGTGGCGTTACGCGGGCGTGACCAGCAAGGCGGGCGGCGGCGGATTCGATGAGGGCGAGGGAGGTCATGGGGCGGCTCCCTCTACCGCTGCCACAAAGGCGCGGAGCGCGGTCAGGGATTCGGGTTCATCCAGAAACGGGATATGGGCGCGGTCGGGGACCGAGGCGAAGATCATGTCTGGGCGGCGGCGGCGCATCTCATCGGTGCAAGCCTGTGACAGAAGGTCGGAATTCGCGCCCCGGATCAGCGCGACGGGCAGGCCGGCGGTCGCGTCCCACAAGGGCCAAAGGTCCACCGGGGGGCCGTCGAAGGCGGCCAGAAAGGCGTCACGCAGGGCGGGGTCATAGGTGATCTGCAACCCGTCCGGCGTTTGGGTGTAGTGCTTGACCGCCTCTTCCAGCCAACGGCTGCCCGGCACATTCGCAAAACCCGGCATGTTGCGCGGCAGGCGGGCGGCGAGGTCGGCATGGGTCTTGGCCGCCGGATTGCGGCCGACATAGTCGAAAATCCGCTCCAGCCCCGGACGGTGAATTTCGGGGCCGACATCGTTGAGGCAGAGGCCCAAAAGCCGATCATGCGCCACGGCGGCCAGAAGCATCCCGATCAACCCGCCGCGCGAGGTGCCAAGGATGGCGGCCTTCGCCACGCCCAGATGGTCCAAAAGCTCCAGCGCATCTTTGCCCTCTTGCGGCACGCTATAGCTGGCAGCACCCGTCCATTGGCTGGCCCCCCGGCCCCGGTAATCCATGCGGATCAGACGCAGGGGTGGCAGATGCGGGATCAGATAGTCAAAATCCGCCATCGTCCGCGTCAGGCCCGGCAAACACAACAAGGGCAGGCCCGCGCCCTGATCGGAAAAGGCCAGACGGGTGCCGTCTGAGGCGGTGAAGAACTGGGTCATGGCGCGTCTCCTGTGGGGGCAACCTTGCACGCGCGGGCGGCGGGGAAAAGGGGGGGCGCTTTGTGGGGCGCGTCATGGAGGCGCGGCCTGCCAAGATTGAAGGACTTGGCTTGCAGGACTGGGTCCTTGGGAATAGATGCAAAGGGTACAAGACGGGTGATATGCATGGCGGAAGCAGTCGAAGAGCGGGCAAAGTCGAAACGGGTGGGGGCGCTGACCGCGCTGTGGCCCTTTGTTCGGCCCTATCGGTCTTTGGTTGTGCTGGCCGCGGTTGCGCTGTTTCTGACCTCGACCGTCAGTCTGGTCTTGCCGATGGCGGTGCGCCGGGTGGTCGACAGCTTTGGCGCCGGCGACATGACGATCTTGGACAGCTATTTCGGGGCGTTCTTGTTGATTTCCGCGCTTTTGGCGCTGGGCACCGGGGTGCGCTATTACTTCGTCACCCGGCTGGGCGAGCGCGTGGTGGCCGATATCCGCCGCGCGGTCTTTGACAAGGTGTTGGGCATGAGCCCGGCGTGGTTTGAGCGCATCATGACGGGCGAGATCGTCAGCCGCATCACCACGGATACCACCTTGATCCTGTCAGTGATCGGCTCCTCCGTCTCGGTCGCGTTGCGCAATGTGCTGACGCTGGTGGGGGGGATGGCGCTTTTGGCGCTGACCTCGGCCAAGCTGGCGGGCTATGTGCTGTTGCTGGTGCCGGTGATCGTGGTGCCGATCATTGTGCTGGGGCGGCGGCTGCGGCGGCTTTCCCGTGAAAATCAGGATTGGATCGCCAATTCGTCCGGCAAGGCAACCGAGGCATTGGGTGCGGTCCAGACGGTGCAAAGTTTTACCCATGAGGCGGGCACCAAGGCCGAGTTTGGCGAGGTGACTGAGAAATCCTTCCTGTCAGCGAAAGAGCGGATCGCGACGCGGTCCTTGCTGACGGTGATCGTGATCTTTCTGGTCTTTGCCGGGGTGGTCGGCGTTCTGTGGCTGGGCGCGCGCGATGTGCGCAACGGGGTGATGACGGCGGGCGAATTGGTGCAGTTCGTCATCTATGCCGTGTTGGTCGCGGGCGCGGTGGGGTCCTTGTCGGAAATCTGGGGCGAGTTGCAGCGTGCCGCCGGGGCAACCGAGCGTCTGGTCGAAATCATTCAGGCCGAAGATCCGGTGCATGATCCGGCCCGGCCCAAGGTGCTGGCGCTGCCCGTACAGGGCGCGATTGCGCTGGAGGATGTGGTGTTCCACTACCCCTCGCGCCCGGAATATCGGGCGTTGAACGGGATCAGCCTTGAGGTGGCCCCCGGCGAGACGGTGGCCTTGGTCGGCCCATCGGGGGCGGGTAAATCGACGGTGCTGCAACTCTTGATGCGGTTTTATGATCCGCAATCGGGGGTGATCCGGCTGGACGGCGTCCCCTTGGCCGACCTGCGCCGCGAAGATTTCCGCACCCATATGGCTCTGGTGCCGCAAGATCCGGTGATCTTTGCCGCGAGTGCCATGGACAATATCCGCTTTGGCCGCCCCGGTGCGACGGATGCCGAGGTGTTGGAGGCGGCAAAGGCCGCAGCGGCGCATGAGTTCATCGCTGCCCTGCCGCAGGGTTATGACACCTGGCTGGGCGAGCGGGGCGTGATGCTGTCGGGCGGGCAAAAGCAGCGCATCGCGATTGCGCGCGCGATCCTGCGCGATGCGCGTGTGCTTCTCTTGGACGAGGCCACCAGTGCGCTTGACGCCGAAAGCGAGCGCGCGGTGCAAGAGGCGGTGGACGTGCTGGCCAAGGGCCGCACAGTTCTGGTGGTCGCGCATCGGCTGGCCACGGTGAAAAAGGCCGACCGGATCGTGGTCTTTGACGAGGGCCGCGTCGTGGCGATGGGCCGACATGATGATCTGGTGGCCGAGGGCGGGCTTTATGCGCGGCTGGCCAAGCTGCAATTCAC
>JBMSKG010000228.1:0-4727 GCA_049419625.1 Paracoccaceae bacterium
GCCTTGGCCACGCCCATCACGTTGTAATGCGGCATGACCTTTTCGGCGCCGTAATAGGTCAGGGTCAAAAGGCTGCCGCCGTCGGTCATCATCGCGGCTGCACGCTGGCAGACCGCGGTGAAGGAATAGACCGAGATATCCATCGTCATCAGGAAGTTTTGACGCGACGTTTCTACATAGCGGCCGCGCAGCTCGTTCTTGTCGGAAAAGCCGATCGCATGCACCAAAAAGTCGATCTTGCCCCATTTGGCCGCCAGCGCCGCAAAGAGCGCATCCATCGACGCCTCGTCGCTGACGTCACATTCGATGAAGGTGTTCATCCCGATAGAGGCGGCCAAGGGTTCGACACGCTTTTTCAGCGCTTCGCCTTGATAAGAAAAGGCGATTTCTGCACCATGGGCCGCCAGTTGTTGTGCGATGCCCCAAGCGATTGATTTGTCATTGGCCAGACCCATGATGAGGCCACGCTTTCCTGCCATCAGTCCCGTTGACATTTTGACTTCCCCGCCCACCCTTGATTGTGAATGAGACGAATAGGCGAAAGCCCCGTCGCTCGCAAGTGTGCGGGCAGGGGTGGCCGACGACGACGCCTAGAACATAAGGATGCAGACAGATGAACGACCGGAACGGGATTTTCGCGGGCGACGATCCCTTTGCCATTGCGCGGGCTTGGCTGAGTGAGGCCGAAGCGAGTGAGCCCAACGACCCCAACGCGATTGCGCTCGCGTCGGTGGATGCCGAGGGTCTGCCAAATGTGCGCATGGTGCTGTTGAAAGACATCGAGGATGCGGCCTTTGTGTTTTACACCAATTACGGCAGCGCCAAGGGGCAAGAGCTGTCGCAGTCGGGCAAGGCGGCCTTTGTGATGCATTGGAAGTCGCTGCGCCGTCAGATCCGGGTGCGGGGGCTGGTCAGCCGGGAAGAGGGTTCGCAGGCCGACGCCTATTATCAGTCGCGGTCGCTGCAATCGCGGCTGGGGGCATGGGCAAGCCAGCAGTCCCAGCCCTTGTCATCCCGTGGGGCCCTGATGGCCGATGTCGCAAAGATCACCGTGACCCACGGGCCGAACCCGAAACGCCCGCCGTTCTGGGGCGGGTTCCGGATTGTGCCGGTTGAGATCGAGTTCTGGGCCGACGGGGCGTTTCGCCTGCATGATCGCTTTCGCTGGACCCGCAAATCCGTTGACGAAGCTTGGAATGTTGAGCGTTTGAACCCCTAAATTCACGCTTCGTGAACGGAAGTGAGCCGCCGTTAGACCAAAAGAACGGCTGAATTGACTTGCAACCGCCCAAGGTTTGGGAGCATGACTGACGCATGGGCTCTATCTGGGGAAACGGCTCGGACATGACGGAAGTAGAAGGCGAGACGCAGACCGTTCAGGGACGCGTCAAGTGGTTTGACCCTACCAAAGGGTTTGGATTCATAGTGGCCGAGGGTGAGCCGTCGGACATCTTGCTGCATGCCAATATCTTGCGCAACTTCGGGCAAAGCTCGATCGCGGATGGGGCTGGCATCACCGTCAGTGTCCAGCGCACGCAGCGTGGAATTCAGGCGGTTGAGGTTCTGAAGATCGAGCCGCCAGTTGGCGCGCCTTTCCCGTTGGATGATGAGGCCGTTCACGGCTCGCTTGACGATTTGGCGGCGCTGCCTGTGGAGCCGGCACGGGTCAAGTGGTTTGACAAGGGCAAGGGCTTTGGCTTTGCCAATGTGTTCGGCCGCACTGAGGATGTGTTTGTACACATCGAGGTTTTGCGTCATTCTGGCTTTGCCGATCTGCAGGCGGGCGAAGCCGTTGGTTTGCGCATCGTAGATGGCAAGCGTGGGCGTATGGCGGTGCAGGTTGTATCATGGGACAGCGCGTTGCGGGGCTGAATGTGGTTTGTGCTGCCGCCGTGATGGGTGGCAGCGCCTTTGCACAATGTGCGCCCGACAGTCTTGAACTGCGCAACACCTCAGGCACCATTCACCGATTTTCCGTCGAATTGGCCGATGACCCAGACGAGCGTGCGCGCGGATTGATGTTCCGTGAAAAGATGCCCATGGCCTCTGGCATGCTGTTCGTCTTTCCCGAACCCAAACATGCGACCTTTTGGATGAAGGACACGCCTTTGGCGCTGGACATCATCTTTGCTGATCAGGCCGGGCAGGTCACTCGGGTGCATGAAAACGCCGTCCCGCTGAGTGAAGCCTTGATTGATGGTGGCCCGGGTGTTTCCTACGCGTTCGAGATCAACGCGGGGCTTGCCGGGCGGATGGGAATTGGCCCCGGTGCCGTGCTGCGCCACCCCGCGATCGATGCCGATTACGCTCTGTGGCCTTGTGAGGCACCCTAAGCCTTTTCATTCCGGAAAAAGCCAGCTAGGAAGCGGGCGTCGGGGCGTAGCGCAGTCTGGTAGCGCGACGGTTTTGGGTACCGTAGGCCGGGGGTTCGAATCCTCTCGCCCCGACCAGTTTTCCTGAATTTGGCGAAATTGCATGCCCGCGGCGACCCCCGAAGGGTGCGCTGCGAGGCGCTGTCGCGGCACAAGCCCAGTCGGTCAGCCTTTTGCCTTGGCCTTGCATCGCCCACCGCACCGGGCCTATCTGGATCAGGTGCAAACGGGGGCAGCGGCGATGATCAGGTTTGACAACAGCTGGGTGCGGGACTTGCCAGGCAGTTTCCTGCGGCTGGCCCCCGATGTGGCACCTGCGCCGGTGCTTCTGGCATGGAATGACAGCCTTGCCGTCGATCTGGGGCTCGACCCCGCGGTCAAGGCCCATGCGGCGCAATGGTTTTCTGGCGCGGCACTGCCGCCGGGGGCAGACCCCATCGCGCTGGCCTATGCGGGCCACCAGTTTGGGGGCTTTTCGCCCCAGTTGGGCGATGGGCGGGCGCATCTTTTGGGCGAAATCCTGGATGGGCAGGGACGACGCTGGGATATCCAGTTGAAAGGCTCGGGCCGCACGCCCTTTTCGCGCGGCGGGGATGGCAAGGCGGCCATTGGCCCGATGCTTCGGGAATATGTGATTTCCGAGGCCATGGCGGCGATGGGAATTCCCACGACCCGCGCGCTGGCTGTGGTGGCGACGGGCGAGACGGTCTGGCGTGATTCTGGCCGCTTGCCCGGCGCCGTCGTGGCGCGGGTGGCGGCGAGCCATATTCGGGTGGGAAGTTTCCAGTTCTTTTCCGCGCGGGGCGAGACCGACAAACTGCGCGCGCTGATGGATTACACCATTGCCCGCCATTACCCCCATCTTGCCCCCGGTGACGCGCTGGGCCTGTTCGACGCGGTGACGCGGGCGCAGGCACGGTTGATTGCGCAGTGGATGGGCGTGGGTTTTGTGCATGGGGTGATGAACACCGACAATATGGCGCTGTCGGGTGAGACCATCGACTATGGCCCCTGCGCCTTTATGGAAGGCTATGCGCCGGGCACGGTGTTTTCCAGCATCGACCGGCAGGGGCGCTATGCCTATGCCAATCAGCCCTTGATTCTGGGCTGGAATCTGGCGCGGCTGGCCGAGGCTTTGTTGCCGTTCCTTGATGCCGATGAAGCCCGCGCAGTGGCTTTGGCCAATGAGCGGCTGGGCGCGATTGCCGGGATTTATGAGGCCGAGTTTCAGGCGGTGATGGCGGCCAAGCTGGGGCTAGCGTCACCCGATGCTGGGCTTGTGGAGGCGTTGCTGGCGCTGCTGCCGGGGGTGGATTGGACGCTGTTCTTCCGTCGCCTGTCAGAGGCGGGCTCTGATGGGGTGCGTGGCATGGCAGAGGGATTGGCGGGATGGCTGGAACGCTGGCAGGCGATGCATCCTGATCTTGCGGGGATGCGGGCCGTAAACCCTGCGATCATTCCGCGCAATCATCTGGTGGAGGCGGCCCTACAGGCTGCCACGGAGGGCGACATGGCGCCGTTTCATGCCCTGATGGCCGAAATCCGCCGCCCCTTTGAGCCCGCGATGGGGCGTGAAGGCTTTGCCTTGCCCGCGCCAGAGGGTTTTGGAGACTATGTAACGTTCTGTGGCACCTGAGCCTCCTCGTGCGCCTACGGCGTCTCGTCGGCATGGCCGAGGAGCGACGAAGTCGACGACGAGGGCGAAGTTGCGGTTGACGAGCCGCCCCGAGCTTGGGCAGGGTGCTGCCATGAACCCGCGTTCCGATATCCATGACCGGCTGGCCGCTTCGCTGCGCGAAGCGCGCAAGGCGCGTGGGCTGTCGCTTGATGCGGTGTCGAAGCTTTCGGGCGTGTCGCGCAGCATGGTCAGCCAGATCGAACGCGGCGAATCCTCACCCACTGTGGCGACCTTGTGGAACTTGACCCAAGCCTTGCAGGTTGATTTCGCGGGGCTTTTGGAAGGCAAGCCCGAGCCGGGGATCGTGGTGATCCGTGCGGCGGCGGCTCCGGTTATTCTGGGGCGCGGCACATCTGTGTCGATCCGCATCCTGTCGCCCGCCGAGGCAGTGGGCGAGCATGAGGTTTATGATCTAAGCTTTGGCGCCGGAGCCGCTTTGGAGAGCGAGCCACACAGTCCGGGGTGCCGCGAACATCTGACGGTGGTTGAAGGCGCTTTGCGGGTGATGTCGGGCGAAGAGGAAAGCCTGCTGGGTCCGGGTGACACCGCGCGCTACCCGGCGGATCGCCCCCATGCCATTCATGCCCAGGGGGGGCCTGCGCGCGCCATTCTGATCGTCCAGGACAGTTGATGCCCCGGGGGCACTTCGCCCCCCGGACCCCCCGAGGATGTTTGGG
>JBMSKG010000229.1:0-4717 GCA_049419625.1 Paracoccaceae bacterium
CCGCGAAAAATCGGTCCGCGCGCTGGAAGAGGTTATGGCAGATGACAAGCAGATCTTGCTGTCGTCCCAGATCGATCCGTCGATCGATGATCCCACCACCGAAGGCATTTATCGCGTCGGTGTGCTGGCCAATGTACTGCAGCTGCTGAAACTGCCGGATGGCACTGTAAAGGTGCTGGTTGAAGGCAAGGGGCGGGTGCGGATCACGGAATTCGTCGAGAACCCCTCATTCTTTGAGGCGCGCGCGCAGCGTCTGTCGGAAACCCCCGGCGATCAGGCCTCGGTTGAGGCTTTGGTGCGCGCGGTGGCCGACGAATTCGAACGCTACGCCAAGATCCGCAAGAATATTCCCGAAGAAGCCCTTGGCGCTGTGTCTGAGACCCGAGAGCCGCAGCGACTGGCTGACCTTGTTGCCGGCCATCTTGGCGTCGACGTGGCGCAGAAACAGACCATTTTGGAAACGCTCGACGTGGCCGAGCGGTTGGAAAAGGTCTATGGCCACATGCAGGGCGAGATGAGCGTTCTGCAGGTGGAGAAAAAGATCAAATCTCGGGTGAAAACCCAGATGGAGAAGACCCAGCGCGAGTATTATCTGAATGAGCAGATGAAGGCCATTCAGAAGGAACTTGGCGACGGTGAGGATGGCCAGTCCGAGCTGAAAGAACTGGAAGACCGCATCAAGAAGACCAAATTCTCGAAAGAAGCCCGTGAAAAGGCCGAAGCCGAGCTGAAAAAACTCAAATCCATGAGCCCGATGAGCGCCGAAGCCACAGTCGTGCGCAACTATCTTGATTGGCTATTGGGCGTGCCGTGGGGCAACCAAAGCCGGGTCAAGAAGGATCTTGTGGCGGCGCAAAAGGTGCTGGATGCCGACCATTACGGTCTGGACAAGGTCAAGGAACGCATCGTCGAATATCTGGCGGTGCAGGCGCGGTCTGCCAAGCTGAAAGGCCCGATCCTGTGCCTCGTCGGCCCTCCGGGTGTGGGCAAAACCTCGCTTGGGCGGTCGGTCGCCAAGGCCACGGGGCGCGAGTTCATCCGCATCTCGCTTGGCGGTGTGCGCGACGAATCCGAAATCCGCGGCCACCGTCGGACCTATATCGGCTCGATGCCCGGCAAGATCATTCAAGCGCTGAAAAAGGCCAAAACCACAAACCCGCTGATCTTGCTGGATGAAATCGACAAGATGGGCCAGGATTTCCGGGGTGACCCGGCCTCGGCCATGTTGGAGGTGCTGGACCCGGAACAGAACTCGACCTTCGTCGATCACTATATGGAGGTCGAATATGACCTCTCGAACGTGATGTTCATCACCACGTCAAACTCTTACAACATGCCGGGCCCTTTGCTGGACCGGATGGAGATCATTTCGGTCGCTGGTTACACCGAGGATGAAAAGCGCGAGATTGCCAAGCACCACCTCTTGCCCAAGCAGGTTGAAGCAAATGGCCTGCGCAAGGGCGAGTTTGCGGTGTCCGATGCGGCGCTGACCCATGTCATCCGCTATTACACCCGCGAAGCGGGCGTGCGGAACCTTGAGCGCGAGATTGCCAAGCTTGCGCGCAAGGCGGTGACCGACATTCTGAAGAAGAAGGCCAAGTCGGTGGCAGTCGACGAGGCCAAGGTCGAGGAATACCTTGGCGTTCAGCGTCACCGCTATGGTCTGGCCGAAAAGGAAGATCAGGTGGGCGTGGTCACAGGTCTGGCTTGGACCAGCGTGGGTGGCGATCTCTTGCAGATCGAAGCCCTTCGGCTGCCGGGTAAGGGTCGGATGAAGACCACGGGCAAGTTGGGCGATGTGATGAAGGAATCGATTGAGGCGGCATCAAGCTATGTCCGCTCGATCAGTCCGCAACTGGGGGTGAAACCGCCAAAGTTCGAGACGATGGACATTCACGTCCACGTGCCCGACGGCGCGACCCCGAAAGACGGGCCGAGTGCAGGCCTTGCGATGGTGACCGCCATCGTTTCGGTGCTGACGGGGATTCCCGTGCGCAAGGACGTCGCCATGACCGGTGAGGTTACCTTGCGTGGCAATGCCAGCGCCATCGGCGGGCTGAAGGAAAAGCTTCTCGCGGCGCTGCGGGGCGGGATCAAGACGGTGTTCATCCCCGAGGAGAACGCCAAGGATCTGGCCGAAATCCCGCAAAACGTGAAAGAAGGATTGAAGATCATCCCCGTGACACATGTCCGCGAGGTTTTGGCCGCAGCCTTGGTGCGTCAGCCTGAGCCTGTCGAATGGGACGAAGCGGCCGAGGAAGCGGCGGCAGCCGCTCGGGCGGCGGCGGCACCAATCGGCGCGGGTCAAACCACCCATTAAGACCTCGCCGTGATGCAGGGGGCATGCATGAAAGCCATGCATGCCCCATTTCGCAACAGAACAGCCGCAATTGCGGCTTTTTTGTTTCCACCCTGTAGACAATTCATGGGATAAACTGGCAGTGTCAGGCCATTCGCTCTGACAACGCCGGCGACCGGTCCGGCGGCCAGCATAAGGATCGCCATGCCAAGCGCTACCGCATCAAAACCTGCCACCAAGCCATCCGCAAAGACAGCCACCAAACCCGCGGCAACGTCTTCGGCAAAATCCGGCACAAAGCCAATGGCAAAACCTGCACCCAAACCCACGACCAATGCTGCGTCCTCCGACAAGGCTGCCGCTGGGGCCAACGTCACGATATCCGCCAGCAGTGTTGGCAAATCTGACAAGACCGTCTCGGTCGAAAACCCCATGCTGCGGTCGCGCGACCTTGTGGCGCGGGTGGCCGAAGCCACGGGTGCAAAGGTGAAGGATGTCCGCCAAACCGTTGAGGCCACGCTGGCCGAACTTGGTAAGGCGCTTGATCTGGGCCACACGCTTCAACTGCCCCCCTTGGGCAAGCTGTCGGTTGCACCGCGAAAAGGGGCAGATGACATGAGCCCGATCAAGCTGAAACTGCGGCGCGCGTCTGACCCCGTGGCCAAGAAAGCATCGAAAAAAGAGGCTCTTGCAGAGCCAGATGAAGCCAGCTAAAAGCCCCCCCATCGGGCGATTAGCTCAGCGGTAGAGCGCTTCGTTCACATCGAAGATGTCAGCGGTTCAAATCCGTTATCGCCCACCATGATAGCGAAAGCGCGCCTTGTAAGGCGCGCTTTTTGCTTTTTTCTCAAGGCACTGCAGCCTCAGGCAAAGATGAAATCGCTGCTGTCGAACTGTCCGGGCGTCATGCCGCGCACATAGACCGCGCCATCGCCATAATCGACCCAAGTGCCCCCAACCGCCGCGCTGAAGGCCAAGGCCGAGAACCCGCGCACGTCTTCAACCTGCAGCCGGTCAACCCCGTTCTGAAAGTCACGCAGGCTGTCGATCCCGTCGCCTTGTTGGAAGACAAAGACATCCACGCCGCTGCCGCCAAACAGCGTATCGCGCCCGGTGCCTCCGTCGATCACATCACGCCCGGTCCCGCCATAAAGCACATCATTGCCCGCATCCCCTGACAATCGATCATTGCCAGCCGACGCGATCAGCGTGTCATTGCCAGACAGACCGCGCAGCTGGTCAGCCCCAAGTCCGCCGGTCAGACGATCTGCCCCCGCGCCCCCGGTCTTGATCACGCCGCGCGGTTCGAAGCCTACGGTATAGCTGCCGGTCGAATTGCCAAACCCGCCCGCCGACAAAAAGAGATGCGTCGTCTGATTGGCGACGAAGTTCAGTCGCGCATTGCTGCCCGGACCACTGTCATCATCCGAGCCGATCAGCCGTCCATTGGCATCATGCAAACGCAAGAAGGCATCCAAGGACGAGCCGGCCGCGGCGTTGACGGACAGGGTGTAGCTTTGGCCTGCCTGCACCTCGATACGGAACCAATCCAAGTCGCGGGGCAGGGCGATGGCCCCACTGCCAGGGGTGTTCAGCGCCAGATGCGCCTCGGTGCCGGTGTTAGCGGCAAAGTCGCTTGCCGCGCCTGCCGTCACGGTGCTGCCCGCCCCAAGCGCGGCGAGACCATCATACCCAACAAAGCGCAGCTCATGTGCAAGCAGGCTGTTGGCGCTGCTGGGCGCCGCAAAGGCCACAAGACCAGCCTGCCACTGGACCGCCGTCGTTCCGAACTGGACATGCAAATGCGTACCGCTGCGCGCGCCGGTATTGCCGACCTGTCCCAGAACATCTCCTTCTTCCACCACCGAGCCAACGGTCAGCGGCACCGAGCCTTGGCGCAGGTGAAAATAGGACGAATAAAACACCCGCCCATTGATCACATGCTCCAGCGTAACGAAATTCCCCACATTGGACGATCCGAGGGATGGATCGCCTGCATAAGACGCTGGCCCGCCATCCACCACGCTCTCACGCATCGCCACCACCCGGCCCGCCGCGACGGCCAGCACCTGTTGACCGAAATCAAGATCGAAGTCATAGGCGAAATGGGTGGCACCGGTGTGGCTAAAGCCGTTGCCAACGCCTTGCGTCACCAAAGTGGCCCCGGCAAACGGCAGTCGGATCAGGGTTTGCACCATCTTTAACTCCTAAAGCTTTGCCCGATATCGCCCCGCCTTCCATAGGGTCCGGACCAGCTGTCACATGAAGGCTGGGCCAGATTTGGGCGAAAGCGCGGCTGTTAGGCAATATCAGCGCTGTGATAGGTGCTTGCCGCGCCGTGGCGGCTCTGCTAACTCGCTGTCCGGGGGCGGTTAGCTCAGTTGGTAGAGCGTCTCGTTTACACCGAGAATGTCGGGG
>JBMSKG010000230.1:0-4715 GCA_049419625.1 Paracoccaceae bacterium
CACTCGACTTTTCAAAGTCGATGCTCGCCAAAGATGTGTATCCTTCTCGTGTCGAGCGGGCAAAACGTGAAATCGAGCGTCTGTTCGACAAGCTTGCGGCCGATAGGGTTGGGCTCGTCGCCTTCGCGGGTGAAACCTTGACGTACCCGCCCACCACCGATTATGCGGCCTTGAAGTTGTTTTGGCGCGATCTCGAGCCCGGCGACATGCCCGTCGGTGGAACGGCCATCGGGCGCGCGCTCAAAGAGGCTCTCGCGCATCGCCCGCCGATCCTCGCGGCTCAGCGCCTCGGTAAAGGGCCCAAAGCCCAGATCGCGGACCATCCCCCCGCGCATCCCCGGCCCGTCCCGCAGCATCGCCCCGGCGACCAAGCCCACAACCGCCAGATTGAAGGCCAGCGAAATCGCCAACGCAATCCGCAGACCCCGCCCCGGCTTGGAGCGCGGCTGATCCGGCTGTGGTGTCTGGCTTTGCGCAGTCATCACGGCGCCTCCTCCAAAAGGGCCTCAAGGCCCGGCATCATGTCGATTTCCGTTATCTCAAGCCCCAAGGCCGCGCCAAGAAACGCAGGCTCAACCGGAGCGGCAAAGCCAATGTAAAACCCCGCCAGCGTCGCCGCGACCATCCCGGCCAAGGCTCCGCCCCCGCCAAACCCGGCGCGCAGCCACGCCCAAATCCCCCCGCGCGCAGGCCGTTGCATCTGCGCCAGCGCAGGCACCGCGACGTCGGCCTGTTGGGCCAAAGCATCGGCCAACACCCGCTTAGACAGGCTGGCGGGCGGCTCAGGTGCCGCCGCACGCACGGCGGCAAACAGATCATCCAGAGTGTCCTTGGTCATCTTGCCCTCTCCTCACTCCAAGCCCAGTGCCGACTTGCGGTCGGCCAAGGCGGCGGTCAATGCGCGTTTGCCCCGCGCGGTCAGGCTTTCAACCGCCTCAACCCCCACACCCATAATCTCTGAAATCTCCAGATTGGTCAGCCCCTCGATATGGCGCAACACCACCGCCTGCCGCTGACGATCCGGCAGCGTGGCCAGTGCCGCCTCAAGGGCCGCCGCCCGCTCACGCTGCATCAGCGCAGCTTCGGTATCGGCCCGCGTATCAGCAGGCTCGGCCACCAGATCCAGCGCCTCGGTCGGGCGGCAGCGCGCGCTGCGCTGGCGATCGGTGCACAGGTTCAACGTCACCCGGTACAGCCAGGTCGAAAGCTGCGCCTCACCGCTGCGCCATTGCCCAGCGATGCGCCACAGCCGCACCATTGCCTCTTGCGCCACATCCTCTGCCTCGGCCCGGTCCCCCAAAAGCCGCGCGGCAAAGCCATAAACCCGCCCCAGATGCCGCCCCGTCAAGACCCGGGCCGCCTCGGCATCCCCACGCGCATAAAGCATCAACAGCGCATCATCCGACAGGACATCGAATTGGGCCTCAAGCCCAAGTCGGCTGTCAAGCGCAGGCGCGGTGTCGCGGGGCATGCTCATCTGGCCTTCAGCATTAGCGGCTTGGCCGGGCAGGCGCAAACCCGCCCGGCCTGTTCCAGCTCAGTTGTCGTCGCGCATCCAACCCCAAAAGCCCCCGTCCCCTTTGCCGCCCCCATTGCCGTGGCCCATCCCGTGACCCCGACCATGACCCCGACCATGACCCCGATGCTCGGCCATCCTTGCCTGCATCGCGTCCATCTCGTCTTTCGAAATCGCACCGTCGGAATTGTCATCCACCCGGTCGAACATCCGACCCATCATCGGCATGGCCTCCATCTCGGCGGCGCTGACAAATCCATCGGCATCGGCGTCAATCCGCCCCAACATCGCCTTGGCGCGGGCCGCCTTGCGCTCGGCATCCGCCGCGTCGCGCATCGCGATCAACTCCTCGACCGACAGCTTGCCATCCTTGTCGGCATCGGCCTGCGTAAAGCGGGCCATTTGGCGGGCGGCCAGTTCTTCTTGGGTGATCTTGCCATCCTTGTTGGCGTCCAGCTCCTCAAAGCTTGCCATCCCCATCATGCCCCCCATCGGGCCCCGCTCCGCCAAAGCAGCGGTTGAAATCGTGGCCCCCATCAGGGCAACCAGGACAACGGCGGTCGGTTTGAAACTGCGGTTCATGCCTTGCTCTCCGATCTGTGCGGGGATGCGTGCCTGCATCCCCCTCATGATCCTCAAACGCCGCCAGCTTCTCATTCCGTCGCAGAAATTTCGCGCCACGCCCGCCGCCCTTGCGACAAAGCCGCCCGCATAGGAATTGCCGCTTCAACTTTCCCCCGTTGCGGCGCTATATCTGGCGCGCACCAACCGCGAGCCCCCGATGACCCACGCCGCCACCCCCGAGCTTGACACCGAAGAGCGTCCCTTCTGGCCTGCTGTGCGGCGCGGCTGGCACCGGCACTGCCCTGACTGCGGCCAAGGCCCGATGATGCGCGGCTATCTCACCGTCCGCGACAGTTGCCCGGTCTGCGGCTGCGAATTGCACCACCACCGCGCCGATGATGGACCGGCCTATGTGACCATCCTCATCGTGGGCCACATCCTCGCGCCCCTCATCCTCTTCGTCTATTCCCACTGGCGGCCCGAGCCTTGGACCATGGTCGCCATGTTCTCGACCGGCACCGTGGCCCTCTCGCTTTATCTCTTGCCCCGGCTGAAAGGCGCCTTCGTGGCCCTGCAATGGTCCAAGAAGATGCACGGCTTCGGCAACGGCGACCCGCATGACCTCCCCTATGAAAACTGACGCGGCCACCCCAGCGCCTGCCCCGGCCGAGCCCGCCGCCGAGCCGATCCGCCCGGCCGCCACCGTGATCCTGTGGCGCGACGGGGCAAAGGGGCGCGAGATTCTCATGGGCCAGCGCGGCGCAGGGGCTGTGTTCATGCCCTCGAAATACGTCTTTCCCGGCGGCGCCGTAGACCCCGAGGATCAATCCGGCAGCGAACCGCACCTTGACGCCGCCTGCCGCGCCAGCCTTGCGCACGCTTGCCCCGAAGGCGCCCCCTCCGCCGCCACGTTGGCCCGCGCCGCCCTGCGCGAGTTGCACGAAGAAACCGGCCTGCGCCCCGACCCCGCCCATCCCCTGCGCTTCGTGTTTCGCGCCATCACCCCCCCCGGCCGCTCCCGCCGCTTTGATGCGCGCTTCTTTCTGGTCCCGGCCCAAGGGGTCATGGGCGATGCCGAGACCTTCAGCGATGCCACGGATGAGCTGTCGCATCTGCACTGGATCGGCTTGGCAGAGGCCCGCGCGCTCGATCTGCCCTTCATCACCGAGGTGGTGCTGGCCGAGATCACCGCCCTTCTGGCCGGAGCCGATCAACCGGGCGTGCCGTTTTTCGACAATTCCGGCCCCATCCCCACCTTCCGCTGGCTTTAAGCCCGGCTTGACACCGCTCTGCGGCCCGGCCCAACTGGCCCGCAAAACCCAAAGGCGCGCCCATGTCTGACATGCATACAGAGCTTGAAACCCGCCTCACCCGCTATTGCGCGATCGACAGCCAGTCCGAGGCCGCCAGCAAAACCGCGCCCTCCACCGCGATCCAACTCGATATGGCCCGCCTTTTGGTGCAAGAACTGACCGAAATCGGCGCGTCCGACATCACCCTCACCGACTACGGCACGGTGCTGGCCACGATCCCCGCCACCGCCCCCCCCACCGTCTCGGGCCCCACCATCGGCTTTCTCGCCCATGTCGACACCGCGCCGCAGTTCAACGCCACCGGCGTCAAACCCCGCGTGATCCGCGGCTACAACGGCGGCGCCATCACCTACCCCGATGACCCGACGCTGACACTCACCCCCGACATCTCCCCCGAACTCGCGCATAAACAAGGCCATGACATCGTCACCGCCTCCGGCCTCACCCTCCTTGGGGCCGATGACAAGGCCGGTGTGGCCATCCTGATGACCGCCGCCCGCCACCTTCTGGCCAACCCCCAAATCCCGCACGGCAAGATCCGCCTCGCCTTCACCCCGGACGAGGAAATCGGCCGCGGCGTCGACAAACGCCTGCCCGCTGATCTGGGGGTCGACTTCGCCTATACCTTCGACGGCGGCAAATTGGGCGAGATTGAATACGAAAGCTTCTCCGCCGATGGCGCGACCGTCCAGATCAAGGGCGTCTCGATCCACCCCGGCCTCGCCAAGGGCAAAATGGTCAACGCCATTCACCTTGCCGCCAAGATCATAGCATGCCTGCCGCAACACACGATGCTGCCCGAACTGACCGAGGGGCGCGAGGGCTTCATCCACGCCACCGACATGTCCGGCGGCTCGTCGGAAATGACGCTCCACTTCATCCTGCGCGACTTTGAACGCGAGGGGCTGGCGCAAAAGGGCGAGATCCTGCGCGCCGTCTGCGCCGCCGTCGCCGCCACCGAACCCCGCGCCGAGATCACCTGCACCATCACCCCGCAATACCGCAACATGCGCTACTGGCTCGAAACCAACATGGCGCCCGTCGATCTCGCCCGCGACGCCGCCCGCGCCCTTGGCCTTGACCCGGTCTCGGTCCCCATTCGCGGCGGCACCGATGGCTCGCGGCTCACCGAAATGGGCGTGCCCTGCCCCAACCTCTTCACCGGCATGCAGGAAATCCATGGGCCTTTGGAATGGGTCTCGGTGCAAGACATGGCCGTGGCCACCAACCTCATGCTCACCCTCGTCCAAAAAGCCGCCCGCTGATTTCATCTTGGCCCAAATACCCCAGGGGACCGGGGACAGCGGCCCCGGGGGCCCGCC
>JBMSKG010000231.1:0-4694 GCA_049419625.1 Paracoccaceae bacterium
TCACATCCACCCGCTTTGGCCCTTGGGTCGTGCGCATATAGACAAAAGCGCCGTCGACAAACAGATCCGCGCCTTCAACCAGTTCCACCCCCATGAGATCGGCCAGAAAGCTGTGCTCGTAATAGGCCGAGTTGAAATGCCCCGGGGTCAGGATAACGATGGTTGGGTCGCGCTCGCATTTGGCAGGGGCCACGCTGGCCAGCGTGCGGCGCAGCAGCTCGTGATACCGGTCCACCGGCTCGATCCGGTTTTCGCGGAAAAGGTCCGGGAACATCCGCATCATCATCTCGCGGGATTCCAGCATATATGACACGCCCGAGGGGGTGCGGCAGTTGTCCTCGAGCACATAGAAATCCGTGGGCCCGGTGCGGACGATGTCGATGCCCACGATGTGCGAGTAGACCCCTTTCGGCGGCACAAACCCGACCACAGCGCGCTCAAACGCCTCATTCTGATAGACCAAGTGCGCCGGGACGCGACCGGCGCGCACGATCTCGCCGCGCCCGTAGATATCGACCAGAAAGGCGTTCAACGCCCGGGCGCGCTGCTTGATTCCGCGCTCCAGCTTGGCCCATTCGCTGCCCGTGAACACACGCGGGAACATGTCAAAGGGGATTAGCCGGTCGGGATCGCCACCCTCGCCATAAACGGCAAAGGTGATGCCGATGCGGCGAAACAGCGCCTCGGCCTCGGCCTGTTTCTCAAGGCGGCGATCAGCGGGCATCGAGGCCATCCAATCCGACAGCCGCGCATAGGGTGCGCGCACCTGACCGCCGTCATACATCTCGTTGAAGTAGCTGGTCATGCCCTGCACCTTGTCCCGGATTTTCCCCAGTAAAGGCGGGGGTTTCGCAATGGTAAAGCGCTTCTCTTGGGGGCGCTGCATTTTCCGTGGCATTTGCCTAAAATTCAGGCAGGCGCACCGCCCCCTTGCCGTTCCCCCCCTGCCGCCCCTAGATGGGGACAAAGTTAGATGAGGTTCCCCATGCACGCCCTGCCCCGCCTTGGCCACAAGCGCCCGGTTTTTGATGCCCGCTCCGGGTCCAACTCGTTTGGCGATCTGCCGGAATGGGATCTGAGCGATCTTTACGCCGCCCCAGACGCCCCCGAGGTGGAGCGTGACATGACCTGGCTTGAAGCGGAAACCACCCGGTTTGAGGCCACCTATAAGGGCAAGCTTTCAGGGCTGGACGCCGCGGCCATGCTGTCTTGCGTGCAGGCCTATGAGGCCATCGACATCATCGCCGGGCGGCTCATGTCTTACGCGGGGCTCCGCTATTATCAAAACACGATGGATTCTGAGCGCGCCAAATTCATGGCCGACGCGCAGGACCGCATCACCAACGCGACAACTGCGCTTGTGTTTTTCAGCCTTGAGTTCAATCGGTTGGAGGACGATCTTCTTGTCCGCCTTATGGCCGATAGTGCCGCCCTTTCCCGCTATAAGCCGGTCTTTGACCGCATGCGCGCGATGCGTCCGCACCAGTTGTCGGATGAATTGGAGACATATCTGCACGATGCCTCCGTCGTGGGCGCAAGCGCTTGGAACAAGCTTTTCGATGAAACCATGGCGGGGCTGATGTTCACCGTTGAGGGTGAGACGGAGGAGCTGAACCTAGAGGCAACGCTGAACCTGTTGACCGACGCCGACCGCGCCAAGCGCGAGGCGGCAGCCCGCGCGCTGGCGGCAGTGTTTGACAAGCACGTCAAGCTTTTCGCCCGCGTTCACAACACGCTGGCCAAGGAAAAGGAAATTGATGACCGCTGGCGCAAGATGCCCTCGGCCCAGCATGCCCGCCATCTGGCCAACCATGTGGAGCCCGAGGTGGTGGAGGCCTTGCGCAATGCCGTTGTCGCAGCCTACCCCAAGCTCTCGCACCGCTACTATCGGCTGAAAGCCAAATGGCTGGGACTGGACAAGCTGCAGGTCTGGGACCGTAACGCACCTCTGAACCTTGAGGCGCCCAAACTGGTGAACTGGACCGAAGCGACCGATATGGTGCTGACCGCCTACGGCGAGTTTGCCCCAGAGATGGCCGAGATTGCCAAACCCTTCTTCACCGATGGCTGGATCGATGCGGGCGTGAAACCGGGCAAGGCACCGGGCGCCTTTGCGCACCCGACCGTGACGACGGTGCATCCCTATGTAATGCTGAACTATCTGGGAAAACCCCGCGATGTCATGACCTTGGCGCATGAGTTGGGCCATGGGGTGCATCAGGTTCTGGCGGCGGGTCAGGGCGAGTTGTTATCTTCAACCCCGCTGACCCTGGCCGAAACCGCCTCGGTCTTTGGCGAGATGCTGACCTTCCGCCGCCTGCTCGACAACGCCAAAACCAAGGCCGAGAAAAAGACCCTGCTGGCGGGCAAGGTCGAGGATATGATCAACACCGTCGTGCGCCAGATCGCGTTTTACGACTTTGAATGCAAACTCCACGCTGCTCGCCGCGAGGGGGAGCTGACGCCCGATGACATCAACGCGCTGTGGATGTCGGTGCAGGCGCAATCCTTGGGCGATGCTTTTGAGTTCATGGACGGGTATGAGACCTTCTGGGCCTATATCCCGCATTTCGTGCACTCGCCCTTCTACGTTTACGCCTATGCCTTCGGCGATGGATTGGTGAATGCCCTGTATGCCGCCTATGAGGGCGGTCTGCCCGACTTCCAGACCAAATACTTCGACATGCTGAAGGCGGGCGGGTCCAAGCACCACAAGGAATTGCTGGCTCCCTTTGGTCTTGACGCGTCGGACCCGAAGTTCTGGGACAAGGGCCTGTCGATGATCGCAGGCTTCATTGATGAGCTGGAGGCGATGGAGGACTGAGCCTCCTCCCCTCCTCGTCGCCTTCGGCGCTCGTCGGTATCCTTCGACGAGAAGCCGCAGGCGCCCAAGGCGGGGCGGGCTAGAGCAGGTCATACCCTTGCGCAGCGACCCTTGCGATGAAGCGGTCGAGGAAATCGGGCGCGGTGGGGTCAAAGCACATCTGGCCATAAAACCAGTGCAGATAGGCCTCAAACGGCCAATCACCTGCCACCTTGCGCGCCTCGGCGCGCTCGATGCCCACGTCCATCCCGTCTCGCGACGTCACGGTTTCGCAGATGTGGTGAAAATCGGCCGATCCGCACAGAACAACTGGAACGCGGTGCAGCATCGCCTCGACCCCAACCGCCGAGTTGATCGTCACCACCACATCGGCCCGCGCCAGCATGTCGTGGATATTGGCGGGCAAAATGTGCAGGCGGGCGTCTTTCTTCGCCTTGCGCGCAAGCCAGCCGAACGTGTCCAGATCGGTGTCGCGCGGATGGGGTTTCACCACAATCGGGCGCGGATCGTCGCGCGCCAGCAGCGCCTTGATCATGTGGCGCATCGTCAGATGGCAGGTCTCGCCCACCTTGCGGTGCGTCTCGCTTTGCAAAAAAACCGCGATGCAGGGTGTGGGAATGTCCAGAACCTCGTCGGGCTGGTCATAGCGCGACCGCCGCTCTGCCACAAAGCGCGCCTGCAGGGCGGCAAAGAACGCCGCCGCCTGCGCCGGATCATGCTCGCTTGAGTCAAAACTGGAAACGCCCAGCGAGGAGAACCCGCGCACACCGTGCGGGTCCAGATAACGAAACGGCAGCAAGTAGGCCGAGGCCGAGTTTAGCGCACGTGGGTTCTGAATTCGGCCATGGTCAAAGATGTGAAAGGCGTCATCGGCAGCAATCTCGGCCAGCGCCGTTTCGCGGTTGTGCAGCACCATGCGCGTCTTGATGCCGCGCGCGCGCAAGGCGCGCTGGAACGGGTGGTAAAACCGCTCTCCCCCGCCATTTCCAGCCAAAACCGCGCTGGGCACATGTAACACCACACCGACCATGGCGCGGCGTTAAAGCCGAACCTCTTCGGCCACGCGGTAGGCACAATCAATCATCGCCTGAGTGCCCTTGGCGTTCTCAAGGCTCCACGCAAAGGGCGCACCCGTGCGGACCGAGTGACCAAACGCCTCGACCTGGAGTTGGTATTGGTTGACGGTGGGAAAGCGTTCCACCAGCACCCGGTTCATACCCTGATGCAATTCAATCTCGGCCATGTCATGCACACCCGCATTGAACGGCCCGCCTTCCAGCCGGATCATGCCCTTGGTGCCTTGGAATGTCACCACCTGCCGGTTAAAGGCGCGCATCGTGGTCATGGAGTTGTAGGTATAGCGGCCCTGCGGCCCCTGCATCGTGGCGGCCACCTGCGCCCAGATCTCGACGTCGTTTTCGCGCACCACGCGCGAGGAGAGATCCACCGGCTCCGCCCCGGTGACAAAGCGGGCCGAACCAAAGGTATAAACCCCGATATCGCGCAAGGACCCGCCGCCGGTTTCGGGGCGGTTGCGGATATTGGCTTTGTCGTCCTGATAGAAGGAGAACTGCGCATCGACATGGCGCAGGGTGCCGATCTCACCGGCTGCAACCCATTCGCGGGCGCGCTGCCACTGGGGGTGATGCACGATCATATAGGCCTCGGCGGCGACCAGACCCGTCTTGTCGCGCGCGGCAATCAGCGCATCAATCTCATCCGCCTGCATGGCGATGGGCTTTTCGGTCAGCACATGTTTGCCCGCCGCCAGGGCCTTCAGCGTCCAGTCAACATGCATGTGGTTGGGCAAAGGGATATAAACCACATCAACGCCCGGATCGGCCAAAAGTGCCTCATAGCTAGGGACATG
>JBMSKG010000232.1:0-4647 GCA_049419625.1 Paracoccaceae bacterium
TTTAGCGCCTCCATCCCATAGGGACCGCCGCCCATGGTTTCAGCCTTGGCGACCAGATCACGGAACAGGCTTTCGCCAAAGCGGGTGGGCACGGCGATTTCATAACCCTCTTCGCCCGAGAAAGAGATGCGGAAGAGCCGGGCCTTGACCCCGCCCACAGTTACCGGGCCACAGGCCATGAAGGGGAAATTCGCAACAGGCTGATCGAGAACAGCGTTCAGCAGGGCGCGAGACTTGGGGCCCGCCACGGCGAACTGAGCCCAAGATTCGGTGACCGAGATAAAGCGCAGGTCCCAGTTGATGCAGTGGGTTTGGTGAATGAAATCCAGATGCCGCATCACCAGACCAGCGGCGGCGGTGGTGGTGGTC
The DNA here is from genome assembly GCA_049419625.1 of Paracoccaceae bacterium. Classification (GTDB taxonomy): domain Bacteria; phylum Pseudomonadota; class Alphaproteobacteria; order Rhodobacterales; family Rhodobacteraceae; genus Tabrizicola_A. The sequence goes on from JBMSKG010000232.1 coordinate 370, forward strand.
ATCAAAAAGTGGTTTTCCCCAAGCCGCGCCGTCGTGCCGTCGTCCAGCACGAAACCATCTTCGCGCAGCATCAGCCCATAGCGCACCCGCCCCACGGGCAAGGTGCTGAAGATGTTGGTATAGACCAGATCCAGAAAGCGCGCGGCATCGCGGCCCTGAATGTCGATCTTGCCCAAGGTCGACACATCGGCCACGCCCACGGCACTGCGCACCATCGCCACTTCGCGGTCGCACGCCTCTTGCCAGGTCGTCTCGCCGGGTTTGGGGAAGTAACTGGGGCGATACCACAGCCCGGCTTCGATCATCGGCGCGCCACGGTCGCGGCTGGCCTGATCCGAGGTCATGAAGCGCTGCGGCGCAAAGCCCGCACCCCGCCCCCCGGCCCCCATCGCGGCGATAGAGACAGGCGTGTAGGGCGGGCGGAATGTGGTGGTGCCGGTCTGCGGAATACCGCGCCCGGTGGCATCGGCCAGAACGGCCAAGGCCCCCACATTCGAGTTCTTGCCCTGATCGGGCGCCATGCCTTGGGTGGTATAGCGCTTCATATGCTCGACCGAGGCATAGCCTTCGGCAGCGGATTGCCTGACGTCCTTGGTTGTCACGTCATTGGCGAAATCAAGCCAAGCGCGGCCTTTGCCCTCAACAGCCCAAAGGGGCTCGATGGCATAGGGCAGGCCCTCAGCCTTTGGCAGCAAGGCTTTTCCGACTTTCAGACCCAGATCACCCAGCGCCGCCTTCGCGGCCTCATGACCTGCAGCAAGACAGCCGTGGGTGGTGAAGGTGCCATTGGCAGCGCCCGCAGCCGTCAAGCCCGGCACGGCACCTTCGGCGGGCACAAAGGCCGCGATCTCGTCACTCCAACGCGGGCGACCATTCATGTGGCAGGTCAGGTGCAGCGTGGGGTTCCAGCCGCCAGACATCGCCAGAAGATCGGTCTCCAGCTTGAACTCACCCCCCGCATGATGCCCCTCGATCCGGGTCAGACCGTGACGCCCCGTAGTATCGGTGATGCGCGCCCCCAGATAAACCGGGCAATCCTCAACCGCGCTGGCATTGGTGCGGCTGTCCAGAATAGCCGCGACCTGCACGCCAGCGGACATCAGCGCGCGGGCTGTGGCGCGGGCGCCATCATTATTGGCAAACAGCGTCACACGCTGACCGGGGACGACGCCATAGCGATGCAGATAGGTCTCTACCGCACTGGCCATCATGATGCCGGGCCGGTCGTTCTTGGCAAAGGCAATGGGCCGCTCCAGTGCACCCGAGGCCAGAACAGTCCGCCGCGCGGTAATCCGCCAGAAACACTCACGCGGCACATCAGGGCGGGCCGGGCGGTGAAGCGCCACACGCTCCAGTGCGCCAAAAACGCCGTCATCATAGGCCCCGGTCACCGTGGTGCGACGCAGGATGCGGACGTTCGGCAGCGCCGCCAATTCCGCTTCGGCCGACGCCACCCAGTCCAGCCCCGGCGCACCGTCAATGGTCTCACCGTTCGAGATCAGACGCCCGCCAAGGCGACTGTCCTCATCCGCAAGAATGACATCAGCCCCGGCGCGGGCGGCGGTCAGCGCCGCCATCAAACCGGTCGGGCCACCGCCGATGACCAGAACATCGCAAAACGCGAAGGCTTTTTCGTAATGCCCCTCATCATGGCGACCCGAGAGGCTGCCAAGCCCTGCCGCACGGCGGATGGCGGGCTCATAGATCCGCTCCCAAAAGGCGCGCGGCCACATGAAGGTCTTGTAGTAAAAGCCCGCCGAGAAAAAGGGGGCCAAAAGATCGTTCACCGCCAGAAGGTCAAAGCGCAGGCTTCCCACGCGATTCTGGCTGCGGGTGGTCAGCCCGTCAAACAGTTCCTGCATCGTGGCGCGAACGTTCGGGGTCTGGTTGGCAACGCCGATCACTTCGATCATCGCGTTCGGTTCTTCAGACCCGGCGGTCAGCACCCCGCGCGGGCGGTGATATTTGAAGCTGCGCCCCACCACTTTAACGCCATTGGCCAAAAGGGCTGAGGCGACGGTATCGCCCTTGAACCCCTGATAAGACTTGCCGTCAAAGGTAAAGCTGACGGGCTTCGCGCGGTCGATCAGCCCCTTGCCTGCGATCCTCATTTCGCACCGCCTTTCAGATCGGCCACCAGTTCGACACTGTAAATCTCATGGGTGACGGTGTTCCGGTGCACCCGCAACCACTGGGCGCAACCGGTTTCGTGGTACCACAGGTCATGCGTCTTGCCCGCCGGGTTGTCGCGCAGGTGCAAATGATCATCCCACGCCTCCATCGGGGCATCGGGGGCGGGACGGTTCAGATAGTCGTCTGATCCGTAATAGTAAAACTCGCGCCGGTCGCGGGGGCCGCAAAGGGGGCATGGGATGCGCATGGGTCAAGCTCCTGAAACGGCAAAGAAAAGGGGCGCTGCCCCTCGGCGCATCCGCGCCTCACCCCGGGGTATTTTTGCCAAGATGAAAAGCCGCGCAGATTTCATCTTGGCCCAAATACCCCCGCCGGAGGCATACGACGCTGCCCCCGCGCGCAAGGGTAAAAGATGGGCCTTTTCCTTTGTGGGAAGGGGCTGGCCGTGAGGGGTAAGGAATGAACGGCAAGTCATGTCAGTGCAGGTTATGCTGGCTGCCTGTGCCTTCCTCGTCGAGGATTTGGCCGGCGCGGAAACGGTCAAGACGGAAGCGGCGGGCAACCTCATGGGACTGGCCAGTGGCCATCAGATGCGCCATGCACCAGCCCGAGGCGGGCACAGCCTTGAACCCGCCGTAGTTCCAGCCGCAATCAATGAAGAGCCCATCCACAGCGGTCTTGTCGATGATCGGACTGCCATCAGGCGTCATGTCCATGATGCCGCCCCAAGAGCGCAACACTTTGGCTCGGCCGATCATCGGCATCAGCGTCATGCCCGCTTCCATCACATGTTCAACCATCGGCAGGTTGCCGCGGCTGGCATAAGAGGCGTAGAAATCCAGATCGCCACCAAAGACCAAACCGCCCTTGTCGGACTGGCTGATGTAGAAGTGCCCCATCCCGAACGAGATGACATGGTCAATGACGGGCTTCAGCCCTTCGGTGACAAAGGCTTGCAGGATATGGCTTTCGATGGGCAGGCGCATGCCCGCCATGGCCGCGACCTGACCCGAGCGGCCCGCGACGACGATGCCGACCTTGGCCGCCTTGATCGCGCCACGGGTGGTTTGCACGCCCACGACCTTACCGTTCTCGATATCGATCCCCGTGACTTCGCAGTTCTGGATCAGATCAACGCCCAGTTGGTCGGCGCCGCGCGCGTAGCCCCAAGCCACCGCATCATGGCGCGCCGTGCCGCCGCGCGGGTGCAAAAGCCCGCCATAGATCGGAAAGCGGGTGTTTTCAAAATCGAGATAGGGCAACAAATCGCGCACGCCCTCGCGGTCCAGCAAGATCGCATCATCGCCTTGGTTGATCATCATGTTGCCGCGCCGGGCAAAGGCATCGCGCTGGCCGTCCGAGTGGAAGAGGTTGATCAGCCCGCGCTGCGAATGCATCACGTTGTAGTTCAGTTCACCCTCAAGACCTTCCCACAGCTTCATGGAATGGCTGTAAAACTCCGAGTTGCCGGGAAGGAAGTAGTTGGCGCGCACGATGGTGGTGTTGCGCCCGATATTGCCGCTGCCGAGATAGCCCTTTTCCAAGACCGCTATGTTGCGCAGACCGTGGTTCTTGGCCAGATAATAGGCGGTGGACAGGCCATGCCCGCCGCCGCCTATGATGATGGCGTCGTAAGCAGCCTTGGGCGCCGGGTCGCGCCACGCGGGCGTCCAGCCCTTGTTGCCGAAAAGCCCTTCGGTGAAGACCTTGAAGCCTGAATAGCGCATGATGCCTGCCCCGTTCTTTCGTCCGCAGTGAAGCGGCTTGACGAGCTATATGCAAGAGGCTGCGCCGCTTTCCTTTGACGCAGGCGACAAAGCTTGTCGCAATCAGGCTGTGGGCGGCGCGGCAGAGAGGCGCAGCCAGAGCCGAGCCAAGGCCTGTTCGGCCGACATCTGGCCGCCATTCTCAACGCCTGCGGCCCAAAGGGGCGCACCTGCCGCATAAGCGCCGGGCTCCAGCCCGCCGTTTAGGCATTGGCTGACCGCGACCATCGGCTTGCCTTTCGCGGCCATCAGGGTTTCGCCCAAGGCGGCCGGCATGGTGCCTGCGCCAAAGACGCGCAGGACCGCGCCATCGAGGGGCGCGAGCATGCCAGCCAGAGCACGCGGTAAAAGGCCGGGGGTCAGCGTAACAAGGCCAAGA
>JBMSKG010000233.1:0-4608 GCA_049419625.1 Paracoccaceae bacterium
GCCAAACGGATTCACCGGGATGATGTGATCCTCGAGCTCCTTCATCGCAAGCATCATGGAGTTCGTCATCACCTTCAAATCCGGCCGGAACTGCGCCGCCCAGCGGCTGAGCATCACTGGATCGACGATGCCAAAGGGATGATTGGCGACCAACAAGAGACCACCCTCTCGCGGTACGCTGTCCAGGCGGTGTTTGTGATGTACCTGAAGGCGCAGGCTCAAAAGCCGCATCGCGGCCTCGAACACTGGTTCATAGCGGGCTTCGGGCGAGGTTGCCCAACCGGTGTAAAGCGACCGCAGTTTTGGCTGGCCCGAAAGGCGTTCGACCATGCGGATCAGGTTGCGCCGAAAACGCGGTTGGCTGGGATGTGAATAGCTGAGGTCCAGCTTTGTCGCAGGCGCCATCTCGATGACATGGTCAAACATTGGCCGTCCTCCCCTTACATGCATCGCGCCAAGCCAGTTGCCCTTGGCCCTGAGTTGCCAGGCGCAATCTTGGGGTGCTGGAACCCCTAAAGCCCCACGGCTTTACCGCGCTTGAGCTTGTGTTAGCGCGGGCGGGTAAAGGTCGAATGACACCAGCATTTCAGTTTTGCGACAGGAAGCGGCCTTTTGCCTCAATTGAAGCAGATCTCTGGTCATTAATCCCGCAAAGGTCGTCACGTGCAGCTGCGTTCCGCATCTTTCATTCTCACCTCGCTGCGCCTCCTCCCATCTCTACCGGCGAGCCGCAGCACGGCAGGCACCATACCTATCAAGCAGTGTCGAGGCTTCAGCCCTTAGGGATTGCAGTACGGGCAATGGACTGGGTCTGCGTCGCCTGCGCGTGGCCTTTGCTCCTCATGGCTGCAGGCTGTGCAGCCATAGAGGTCTGCGGCAATCAAGCCGGTTGCGCTGCCGCAATCGCGGCACGCCAAGCCAGGAAGGCTGCGCAGACGCCCAAAGCCCGGGGCGGTGCAAGCCGGGCAGGGGGTGGCCAACCGTAAGGCAAGGCGCTGGGCCAGATCGCCGATCATCGACATGCGGCGCGGGTTCAGATGCGCTCGCATATCGGTTTGCAACAGCGCGGTGCCTGACATGGACACGGCCGCCCTGATTGCCGCGTCAAGGGCAGCGTGATCGGTGATGCCTTTGGCAAGCGGTGGCGCTCCGGCGGCGCTTTGCACGATCACCGCCGTCTTGGGAAAGCCGATGCGGGTCAGAAATCCCGCTGCCGCTGCCGGATCGCTCAGGGTGTCTTGGTCATAATTGGGGTGGCTGTCGGTGAGTGTTTCGACAATCTCCCGGCCGCTGCGCGTGTCCAGCCACAGCAACAGCTCGCGTCCCAAGGGCAGGAAGGGCACGTAAGGGTGCGGCCCATAGGACCCCTCGCTGGCCAGTGCCGTGGAAAGTCCGGTCACGTCGGCCGCCGCCCGGGCTTTGGCACGGGCGGCCTCAAGCATGTCCCCGGCGCGCGGCACGTCTCCGGCAAAGGTGCCGAACCGGTCGGTATCCAGATCGGCCCGATGCAAGGCAATCCCCAACGCGGCAAGGGGCGGCGCAATCGCTGCCTCTTTGCCGTGCATCGTGCCCAGTGCGACCCGGTCTGGAAACCCCGTTGTCATCATCACAAACCCTGCCAGAAGGCCGTCATTTGCCAGACGATCGGCACTCCGGCAAGCAGCATGAAAGGAAACGTGATGCCCAAGGACGCGGTCAGATAGACAGACGGGTTCGCCTCGGGAAAGGTTGCCCGTACGGCGGCCGGGGCGTCGATGTAGCTGGCCGAGGCCGCAACCGCACCCAGCACAAAGGCCGACCCCATCGGCAACCCGGCAAAGGTGGCCAAACTGCTGACCACACAGCCATTCACCAGCGGCATGACCACGCCAAAGGCCAGCATCCGGCCGCCCACCCGCGCGAAATCGGTCAATTGCCGACCGGCTGTCATACCAATCTCCAACAGGAACAGCACCAGCACGCCACGGAAGAGATCCACGAAGAACGGTTCGATCCGAGAGAAGTTTGCCTCGCCCGACGCGGCACCAATCACAAGACCGCCGGCCAGCAACAGAAGGCCACGTCCCCGCAAGGTCTCCATCAGGATGGCACCAAGCGCGACGCCCTGCGCGCCTTTTTCCCTTGATAGCGCAACCCGCCCGTAAAACAGCGCCACGAGGATGCCCAGTTCCATCAGCGCGACAAGGCCGGTCACATAGCCCTCCATCGGAAACCCAGCCCCTTCGGCATAGGCCCGCGCCACAACAAAGGTCACCGACGAGACAGAGCCGTAAAGCGCCGCCACCCCCGCCGCATCGACGATCGACAGCCTGATGACATGGCGCGCCACAAGAAAAGCGATCAGCGGGATCAACAGCACGATAGCGGCCGTGACGACAACGGCGCCCAAAACATTGGACAGCTCTACAGTTTGAAGCTCGCGCCCACCCTGCAGGCCAATCGAGAACAACAAAAAGATCGCGAAGATGCGGATCACCGGTTCGGGAATCTCCAGATCTGACCGGATCAAGGTCGCCACAACCCCCAAAAGAAAGGCCAGGGTGATTGGAGAGATAAGGTTTTCAAGAAGGATACTGTCCACAGCGCTGCTCCGTTTTTTCAGTCACGCCCTTCTGCCGAACAGGGTTTGAAAAGAGAAACGGGAAGTTTACATAAGATTTATCGGAAATTTTGCTGGGTTCAGCGATGCATGATGTGGATACTGCCGTTCTTCGCACCTTCCTCGCCCTTGTCGAATCCGGCAGTTTTTCCCGCGCGGGGGCTTTGGTCGGGCGGTCGCAGTCGGCGGTTTCCGAACAGATCCGCAAGCTTGAAGAAATGTTCGGTCGTACGCTTTTGGAACGAACGACGCGCAGCCTGCGGCTGACGGCCGAGGGCGAACAGTTCTTGCCGCATGCCCGCGCAATGGTTGCGCAGGCCGATGCGATGCTGGCCCGCTTCCGTGCCCCTGAAATTGCTGGTGAGGTGCGCTTTGGCAGTCCTGAAGACTTTGCCTCGACCTATCTTCCCGATATTCTGGGGGTCTTTGCCGCCGCCCACCCAGCGGTGGAATTGCATGTGACCTGCCAACTGACCCTGCCGCTGGTCGAAGATTTTGAGGCCGGCGCGCAGGACCTGATTATCGTCAAACAAGACCCCGAACGGCGCTATCCGGCGGCACGCCCGCTTTGGCGGGAACGGCTGGTCTGGGTGGCCGCCCCGAGCTTGACCGCAGGATTTGCGGCCGCGACGCGCGGCCGCCCACTGCCGTTGGTGCTCAGCCCTGCGCCTTGCGTCTATCGGAGCCGGGCGATGCGCAGCCTTGAGACGGTTGGCGTGACCTGGAGCGGCGTCTTTACATCGCCTTCCTTCGCAGGTCAGGCCGCCGCCGCGCGGGCCGGTCTGGGCTATGCCGTGATGCCGCGCGCCATGGTTCCGCCCGATCTTATGGTGCTGACCGACTGGCCAGACCTTGCAGAGGTTGAGATCGCCCTTTTGGGACAATCCCGCCTGTCACCCGCCGCCGCCGCCCTTGCCGGATTTATCGAAGAGCGCGTCTCACGGCGCTGATGAGGCGCCTTACTCCCCGCGCGGAAAACGCTTGTTCTCCTCAAGGACATTCAAATCCATATGGTTGCGCATATAGCGCTCGGAGGCGAGTTTCAGCGGCTGGTGGTCCCATGGGTAATAGGCGCCGTTGCGCAGCGCTTCATAGACCACCCAGCGTCGAGCTTGGGATTGGCGCACTTCGGCGTCATAGGCCGCCATGTCCCAGCGCGCCTGCACAAGGCTGCGGAAATGGGACAGAACCTCTGCCACGCGCGGGTCGCCGGCAAGGTTCACCTTTTCCTCGGGATCATTGGCCACATCAAAAAGCATGTCTGGATCGGCCGGGCAGTGGATGTATTTCCACGCGCCTTGCCGCAGGGCGACCATCGGCGTGATCGTGCCTTCAGCGGCATATTCCATCGCCACGGGGCTGGTGCGTTCTGCCCCCTTGGCCAGCGGCACCAAGGACTCACCATCGGTCCAAGGCATCACCGCCTCCATCGAAATACCCGCCAGATCGCACAGGGTCGGTGTCAGGTCGATGGTGGAGACCGGGGTGGTGACAAGTCCGGGCATCAGGCCGGGAGCGGCGATCATCAACGGCACGCGGGCGGAGCCTTCGAAGAAGTTCATCTTGAACCACAGCCCCTTGCGGCCCAGCATTTCGCCGTGATCCGAGACAAAGACGATGATCGCCTCTTGGCGGCTGGCCTCCAAGACGGCCAGAATCTCGCCAATCTTGTCGTCGATATAGCTGATATTGGCGAAGTAACCCTGACGTGAGCGGCGGATATGTTCGGGCGTCACCGTCATCCCGCGCCAATCGCAGGCGTCCATCAGGCGCTTGGAATGGGGGTCCATCTCTTCATAAGACAGGGCTGCGGGCGGCTCCAATTCAGGCGCACCCTCATAAAGATCCCAGTATTTCTTGCGGGCGACGAAGGGGTCGTGCGGGTGGGTAAAGCTGGCCGTTAGGCACCACGGGCGCGGATCAAGACCCCGCGACAGATCGTAAAGCTTCTGCACCGCCTGATGGCAGACGTCGTCATCATATTCCAACTGGTTGGTGATCTCGGCCAC
>JBMSKG010000234.1:0-4589 GCA_049419625.1 Paracoccaceae bacterium
CTGGAATCGTTCTAACAGAGTTCTGCGATTGGTTTAAGTTGCATTTGCTGATTGCGTTGATAAGCCTCACTTATGAGAAATATCACGCTCAAACAGTTGCGCTATTTCGAGGCGCTGGCGCGCACCGGCCATTTTGGCCGCGCGGCCGAGGTGTCGTCGATTTCGCAGCCTGCGCTGTCGATGCAGATCAAAGAGTTGGAGACTGGGCTGGGCAGCGCGCTTTTTGATCGCGGGGCGCGGGCGGTGCGGCTGACCTCGTTTGGCGAGGAATTTGCGGCGCGGGCGCGGGAGATTCTGCGGCTGGTGGATGAGTTGGAGGATGCCGCGCGCATTGGGCGTGACCAGATGGCCGGGCGGCTGCGGCTGGGGGTGATCCCGACGGTGGCGCCCTATCTTTTGCCACGCGTGATTGGCGAGGTGACGCGGGCCTATCCGGCGCTGGAGTTGCAATTGCGCGAGACGATCACGCCGAAGCTGTTGCAGGATTTGGGTGAGGGGCGGCTGGATTGCGCCATCGTGGCCTTGCCGGTGTCGGAGCCGTCATTGGTGGAGGTGCCGCTCTTTTCGGAGGATTTCGTGCTGGTGCGGCCTTTGGCGGATGCGGGAAAACCCGTACCGAGTGCCGAAACCCTGCGCGAGATGCGGCTTTTGCTGTTGGAGGAAGGCCATTGCTTTCGCGATCAGGCGCTGTCGTTTTGCAACCGCCAAAGCGTACAGCCGCGCGAGTTGATGGATGGGTCATCCCTGACCACGCTGGTGCAGATGGTGGGCGCAGGGATTGGGGTGACCTTGATCCCCGATATGGCGGTGGCGGTGGAAACCCGGTTGGCCCCGGTGTCGGTGGCGGCCTTTGCCGCCCCGCGCCCGTCGCGGCAGATTGGGTTGGTGTGGCGGCGCACAAGCCCCTTGGCGCGGCAGTTGGTGCAGATCGCCGAGGTGGTGCGGCGCTGCGGTGGGGGGGAGGCCAGTTAGCCCTGCGTCCCGCGCGCTGTGCCGACGGCGACGGCCAGCGCAATGGCCATGGTGAGGGTTGCCGATAAGGACCGGAAGGCCCCGAAATCCACCTCTTGCACGGTCAAGACCGCCTGAGCGGCGCGGGCAAGGGGGCTGGTCACTTGGTCGGTCAGCGCCACCACTGGCACCCCAAGTGCGCGGGCGTCAGCGGCCAAGGCGAGGGTTTCCTCGGAATAGGGCGCAAAGCTGATGGCCAGCACCGCATCACCGGGCCGCAGCGCATGGCGGTGATCCAGCTTGCCTGCCCCGTCATGCAGCATGGCCGGGACCGACATTTTTTCAAAGACATAGGCGAGGTAGGTTGCCACGGGATAGGCCCGGCGGAGACCCACGACATGCACCATGCCCGCGCCTGCGAGCAGCGCCACGGAACGCTCTAACGCCACCTCATCGACCGCAGCGGTCAGACCTTCCAGCGACAGACGCCCCGCCTCGACAAACTCGGCCACCAGCCGTGCCGCCCCGCCTGCCCCGCCGCGCAGGGCGGAAAGCCGTGTGGCATAATCGGGAAAGCCCGGCGCGTAGGCGTCCCGAAACAGGCGCTGCATGTCGGAAAAGCCGGCAAAGCCCATGATCTGGCAAAAGCGCATCACGGCCGAGGGCGGTACATCGGCCCCGGCGGCCAGATCGGCCACGGTAGAGACCGCGATGCGGTCGAGGTTCGCGGCGACATGATCGGCGCATTGGCGCAGGCGTTTGGGCAGGCCGTCGGACAGGTCGGCCAAGCGGGCGCTGAAGGCTTCGACCGTTTGGGGGGCGTTCTGGGCCGTCTTGGTGTCGTCGCTCATCCCGTGCCCTCTTGACGCGTGCCCTTTGACGCAGGATAGCAGATGGAATAAATATTCCAAATCCAAACGCGCCTTGGGCGAGTATTCCATTCCTGCAACAAAGGACAAGCAAGATGACGGTTCGGTTCGGACTTTTGGGCGCAGGGCGCATCGGCAAGGTGCATGCAAAGGCCGTGACAGGGGATGCAGGGGCCAAGCTGGTGGCGGTGGCTGACGCCTTTCCCGCCGCTGCACAGGCGATTGCGGATCAGTATGGCTGCGATGTGCGCACGATTGATGCGATCTGTGCCGCCTCGGACATTGATGCTGTGGTGATCTGCACGCCCACCGACACCCATGCTGACCTGATTGAGCAGTTCGTCAAGGCGGGCAAGGCGGTGTTCTGCGAAAAGCCGATTGATCTGTCGTTGACCCGCGTCAAGCAATGCCTTGAGGTGGTGCGCGCCCATAAGGGCACGCTGATGGTGGGGTTCAACCGCCGCTTTGACCCGCATTTCCGTGCGGTGCGCGCCGAGATCGACAAGGGCAGCATTGGCGCGGTGGAGATGGTCGTCATCACCTCACGCGATCCAGGTGCGCCGCCGGTGGAGTATATCAAACGCTCGGGCGGGATTTTCCGCGACATGACGATCCATGATCTGGATATGGCGCGGTTCTTGTTGGGCGAAGAGGTGGCCGAGGTGGTCGCCACTGCGTCCGTGCTGGTGGACCCGGCGATTGGCACGGCGGGGGATTTTGACAGCGTTCAGGTGATGCTGAAAACCGCGTCGGGCCGTCAGGCGATGATTTCGAACTCGCGCCGGGCGACCTATGGCTATGACCAGCGGATCGAGGTGCATGGGGCCAAGGGGGCGGTCTCGGCGGAGAACCAGCGTCCGGTGTCGATCGAGGTCGCAACAGCGGCTGGATATACCCGCCCGCCGCTGCATGATTTCTTTATGACGCGCTATACCGAGGCCTATGCCGCGGAGATTGCCAGCTTTATCGCAGCACTGGCCAGCAAAACCCCGGCGACGCCTTCGGGCGAGGATGGGCTGATCGCGCTGGCCTTGGCCGAGGCTTGCCTGACATCGGTGGCTGAGGGCCGCGTGGTGAAGATGGCGGAGATCCTGTAACGGGGGACCGCTTCGGCCCTTGCCTTGGCGGGCGGGCTGGCCAACACTGGGCCAACCCGCAACGCACAGGAGGCGACCATGACCACATCCCCCATGATCGGCGTCATCGGCGGCTCGGGTGTGTATCAGATTGACGGGTTGGAGGGCGCGTCTTGGGTCAAGGTGAAAACGCCTTGGGGAAAGCCTTCGGATGAGGTTTTGGTGGGCCGGCTGTCGGGCATGCCGATGGCCTTTCTGCCGCGCCATGGCCGGGGGCATGTCGAGACGCCGTCCTCGGTGAATTACCGCGCGAATATCGATGCGCTGAAGCGGTTGGGCTGCACCGATATTGTGGCGGTTTCGGCGGTGGGCAGCTTGCGCGAGGATTTCGCGCCGGGTGATTTTGTGCTGGTGGATCAATATATTGACCGCACCTTTACCCGTGAGAAAAGCTTTTTCGGCCCCGGGTGTGTGGCGCATGTGTCCGTCGCCCATCCGACCTGCCCGCGCCTGTCGGCGGCCTGCGCCGAGGCGGCCGCGATCGCAGGCGTTCGGGTGCATCAGGGTGCCACCTATATCGCGATGGAGGGGCCTCAGTTTTCCACCCGCGCCGAAAGCCTGATGTATCGCGGGTGGGGGGCCGATGTGATTGGCATGACGGGGATGCCCGAGGCCAAACTCGCCCGCGAGGCGGAGATCTGCTATGCGAGTGTGGCCATGGTCACCGATTATGACTGCTGGCATGAGGGTCATGGCGTGGTGGATGTGGCGCAGGTGATTGCCACGCTGACGGCCAATGCGGGGGCCGCGCGCAGCCTGATTGCCGCGCTGCCGGGCCTGTTGCCCGCTGATCGAGCGCCCTGCCCGCATGGCTGTGACCGCGCGCTGGAGCATGCGCTGATGACCGCCCCTGCCAAGCGCGACCCTGACGTTTTGGCGCGACTGGATGCCGTGGCGGGCCGGGTTTTGCGCTGAGCCTTTGGCCCCCGTGGCAAGACCCCGGCTTGTCGGGCTTGGCGCGGTCGTGATACCTAGGGTGGGGTTGACGAAAGGGCGGCGAACCATGGTGAGAGCGGGGCTTTGGGCGGTTGCCGCGCTATGGCTTGTGGCCGCCCAAGCGCTGGCCGGAGATGGCATCGCCACCGAGGGCAAGCTGTCGGACAAGGATTTCTTCCGGTTGGCCACCTGTGGGGCCAGCCCGGGTGGCGAGTGTCTGGGGCCTGTCGTGCGCTGGACAGACACCGATCTGACCGTGGCCCTGGCCCCTGCGCATCGGCGCTATCCGCCAGAGTTGGCGCAGGCCGTCTCGGAAGCGTTGGACCGCGCGATTGCCCAGATCAACCGTGCGGGCTCGGCCATCCGGCTGACGCGGGATGACACGCTGAGAAGTCCCGACATCATCGTCTCGCGCCCGCCACTGTCTGAAGGGCAAAGGACCCGCAACATCCCCCGCATGCCGAATGGCCATGAGATCGGCGTGGGCTTCATGTGGTTGTGGTGGAATGACCGGGGTGAGATCACCGAAGCCTCGGTGCTGATTGCCAAGGACATCACGCCCGAGGACCTGCCTTCGGTGATGTTGGAAGAGCTTTTTCAATGCCTTGGCTTTCTGTATGACATTGAAAACCCCTATTACGAAGGCCGTTCGATCCTGTCGCAAGACAGCAACGCAACCACCAGACTGGCCGGGCAG
>JBMSKG010000235.1:0-4588 GCA_049419625.1 Paracoccaceae bacterium
GCAGCCAGACGGGCCAAAGCGATGCCCATCTTTTCCTGGTCGGCCTTGGTCTTGGGTTCCACGGCGATTTCGATAACCGGAACCGGGAAGGTCATGGTTTCCAAAACAACCGGGTTGGCCGGGTCGCACAGGGTGTCGCCGGTGGTGGTCTCTTTCAGACCGCCCAGCGCGATGATGTCGCCTGCGAAAGCTTCGGAAATTTCTTCCCGCTCAATCGCGTGCATCATCATCATGCGGCCGACGCGCTCTTTGCGCTCTTTGGTCGCGTTCATCATCGCGTCGCCCTTGGCCAGCTTGCCCGAATAGATCCGGGTAAAGGTCAAGGAGCCCACGAAGGGGTCGTTCATGATCTTGAAGGCCAGCGCCGAGAAGGGCTGGTCGTCATCGGCCGAACGGGCGATGTTGCGGGTTTCGGTCTCGTCGCCCGGCGCAAAGCCCATGTAGGGCGGCACGTCCAGCGGCGAGGGCAGATAGTCGATCACAGCGTTCAACAGGGGCTGCACGCCCTTGTTCTTGAAGGCCGAACCCGCCATCACCGGGATGAAGTCGATTGCCAGCGTGCCCTTACGGATCAGCGCGCGCAGCGTGTCGACGTCCGGCTCATTGCCTTCCAGATAGGCTTCCATCGCGGCGTCGTCCTGACCCACGGCGGTTTCCAGAAGGTTCAGGCGCCATTCGTCGGCCTGATCCTTGAGCTCTGCACGGATCGGCTGGCGCTTCCACGACGCGCCAAGGTCTTCGCCCTCATAGACCCACTCTTCCATGGTCACGAGGTCGATGATGCCTTCCAGCTTGTCCTCGGCCCCGATCGGCAAAGCGATCGGCATGGCGTTGGCGCCGGTGCGGTCCTTGATCATGCGAACGCAGTTCATGAAGTCAGCGCCGGTCTTGTCCATCTTGTTGACGAACACGATCCGCGGAACCTTGTAGCGGTCAGCCTGACGCCACACGGTTTCGGTCTGGGGTTCCACGCCGGCGTTGCCGTCCAGGAGAACCACAGCGCCGTCCAGAACGGCCAGCGAACGTTCAACTTCAATGGTGAAGTCGACGTGGCCGGGGGTGTCGATGATGTTAAAGCGGAACTTGGTCGCCTTGTCGCCCACACCAGAGGACGGGTCGATCTGACGGTTCCAGAACGTGGTCGTGGCAGCCGAAGTGATGGTGATGCCGCGCTCTTGTTCCTGTTCCATCCAGTCCATCGTTGCGGCGCCGTCATGGACTTCGCCGATCTTGTGGGACTTGCCGGTGTAGTAAAGGATACGTTCCGAAGTCGTGGTTTTCCCTGCGTCGATGTGCGCAATGATCCCAAAGTTACGGTAACGCTCAAGCGGATAGTCGCGTGCCATGATGACCCCTTACCAGCGGTAGTGGCTGAACGCTTTGTTTGCGTCGGCCATCTTATGGGTGTCTTCCCGCTTTTTGACGGCGGTGCCACGGTTATTCACAGCATCCGACAGCTCGGCGGCCAGACGCTCTTCCATGGTGTTCTCGTTGCGCTTGCGCGCAGCGGTGATCAGCCAACGGATCGCAAGCGCTTCGCGGCGCTCGGTGCGAACTTCGACCGGAACCTGATAGGTCGCACCACCGACGCGGCGCGAGCGCACTTCGACGGAGGGTTTCACATTGTCAAGCGCTTCATGGAAGGCTTCGATGGGCGCGCGCTTCAGTTTGGACTGAACACGCTCAAGGGCGCCATAAACGATCGATTCTGCGACGGACTTTTTGCCATCCAGCATCAGGTTGTTCATGAACTTGGTCAGAACCTTATCGCCATACTTGGCGTCAGGCAGAATATCGCGCTTTTCAGCGGCGTGACGACGGGACATCTGTTATCTCCTCACTTCGGACGCTTAGCGCCATACTTCGAACGGCGCTGACGACGTTCTTTGACGCCCTGGGTATCCAGCACGCCGCGAAGGATGTGGTAACGGACGCCGGGAAGGTCTTTCACACGGCCGCCACGGATCAGAACAACCGAGTGCTCTTGCAGGTTGTGCTTTTCACCGGGGATGTACGAAATCACCTCGAAGCCATTGGTCAGACGGACCTTGGCGACTTTCCGCATAGCGGAGTTCGGCTTTTTCGGGGTGGTGGTGTAAACGCGGGTGCAAACCCCACGCTTTTGCGGGCAGGATTCCAGGTGCTGCGACTTGGACTTCCGCACGATGGCTTCCCGGGGCTTCCGGATAAGCTGTTGGATTGTCGGCATCAAACTTCCTCGTGTTGCCCTTCCGGTCAGTCCGGGGGGCGGTGTCAATACTCGCCCCGAACCTTGGGGCGCTGCTTCTCGACGGGTGCCCTGCGCCTATCGCAAAACACCAAGACCCGCATATGCCCCGGTTGAAGGGGGCGATGCGGAGAATTTCAGAGGATCGGGGCCTAGGCCCGGATCATGGCCACATCAAGCAATCAGAACCCGCCCGCCCGAGAATCCGGGCAGGTGGGATGCGCGGCTGATAAGGGGAGTCGCTGGGGTTGTCAACCTTCGGCACGGGCCGCCATGGCGGCCATCCGCCGCTTCTGGCGTTCGCGCAAAAGGGTGTAGATGCCCGAGGCCACCACAATGGCCGAACCAACCAGTGTCCAGCCGTCTGGCAACTCGCCAAAGGCGGCAAAGCCAAGGATGATTGCCCACAAAAGCGAGGTATAGCGGAACGGGGCCACAACCCCAATATCGCCCCAGCGCATCGCGGTCACCGCGCAGAGATAGCCCACAATCAAGAAGGCCCCCGCCCCGCCAACCTGCGCCAGTTGGGCCATGTTCATCGCCACCCAGCCAGTCAGCCCGTCGAAGTTTGGTCCCATCCCGGCGGTCGGCACAAGCGATAGGCCCAAGCCCATCGCAGCCACCATAACGGCAGCCCCGAGTGCGACGATGATCGACGGCACATGGCTGCCCATGCGGCGCACTGCAAGATCGCGCACCACCACGCACAAGACCGAGGCCACCCCCATCAGCGACCAGATGTCAAAGGCCTCGGTGCCCGGTCGGATGATGATCATCACCCCTACGAACCCCACCAGAATGGCCAAAAGCCGCCGCCAACCGATGCGGTCGCCAAACACCAGCGCCGCCGTCAGCGTCACAGCCAGCGGCAAGACCTGCATGATGGCCGACAGATTGGCCAAGGGCATGTGCAAGAGCGCGGTCAGGAAGGAGATGGTGGCAAAGATCTCGGCCACCGAGCGCAACGTGATCAACCGCCAATCTGCGCCTTGCAGCTTTTGGCGGAAAGCTCCGGTCAGGCTGCCCATCACCACAAGCCCAGAAATCGCGATCAACCCGCGCAAAAACACGGCCTGAAACAGCGGCACCTCTGTCGTTACAGCCTTCATGAAGCTGTCGTTGACGGTGAAGGCCAGCATCGACAGGCACATATAGGCCACGCCGCGCAGATTGTCCGAGATCGCCATCTGGCCCCGCCCCTTGTCATTGCGACCTCCTTGAGCACGGCGTGCACGCGTCGGTCCGTCTTGCCGCGAGGAGTGCACGGAGTGCTCGACGAGCGCAATGCAAAAGGCCCCCCGGTTTGCCGAGGGGCCCTTATCTTTTGTCAGACGATCCTTACAGATCGCGGCTTTCCACCGTATCCACGAGACCGCTGTCGCTCTCGGTGTCCACCACATCCATCGGCGCAACCAGCGCCGCGGCGGTTTCCGCCTCGGACCGACGGGCCTCGATCACCAGATCGTCGCGATCGGCGGCGATCTTCTTGACGCGGCTTGTCGCACCACCGGTGCCGGCGGGGATCAGACGACCCACGATGACGTTCTCCTTCAGACCCACCAGCTTGTCGCGCTTGCCCTGAACCGAAGCTTCGGTCAGCACGCGGGTGGTTTCCTGGAACGACGCCGCCGAGATGAAGGACCGGGTCTGCAAGCTTGCCTTGGTGATCCCCAAAAGGATCGGCTCGGCGGTAGCTTCGCGCATGCCATGGGCATGGGCTTTGGCGTTGGCCTCGTCCAGTTCAAACTTGTCGACGTTTTCGCCCTTCAAGAGCGTCGTCTCGCCAGAGTCCAGAATTTCGAACTTCTGAAGCATCTGACGCACGATCACTTCGATGTGCTTGTCGTTGATCTTCACGCCCTGCAAACGATACACGTCCTGCACTTCGTCGATCATGTAGTTGGCCAGCGCCTCGACACCCAAGATACGCAGGATGTCATGCGGTGCCGGGTTGCCGTCCATGATGTAATCGCCCTTCTGGACGAAGTCACCTTCCTGAACCGGAATGTGCTTGCCCTTGGGGATCATGTATTCCATCGGCTGCAAGGTCTCATCGACAGGCTCCACAGTGATGCGGCGCTTGTTCTTGTAGTCCTTGCCAAAGCGCACGTAACCGTCTGCTTCCGCGATGATGGCGTGATCCTTCGGACGACGGGCTTCGAACAATTCCGCCACGCGGGGAAGACCCCCGGTGATGTCCTTGGTCTTTGCACCCTCGCGCGGGATACGGGCCACAACGTCGCCCGGCCGCAGTTCCTGACCGTCTTCGATCGACAGAACCGCGTCGACCGACATCGGATAGGTGATCGGGTTGCCCGCGTCGTTGCGCACAGGCTCACCGGTCGCCGGATCCATCACGAT
>JBMSKG010000236.1:0-4563 GCA_049419625.1 Paracoccaceae bacterium
TGTCTATAAAAGACTTCGCGGGGGCGTGAGGTGCCCCCGCGAAGAGGTCTGCCGTCAGGCAGGGAGACGAAACTGGAAGGGCAGGGCCGGGAAGCTGAACACTTTGCTGCGGGCTTCGACCGGGCCGAGGCCGAGATGCATGGCTTCAAGATCAGCCCGCGTCAGGCCGATATCGGCCAAGAGCCGATCATCACTGCGATCCAGCATGAAGCGGGTCGAGTGGCGGGTCTGGAACAGCGACATCAGGCGGGCGAACATGACAAACTCCTTGGTATGGGGTGGATATGCGCCTTGCGTTGACATTTGGCAAACGAATAGGTTTTATCCCTGACATTGACAAAACTCATGGATTGAACCGATGAGCGCGCCCCTCGACAGTGACCTGATGCGCAGCTTTCTGGCGGTGGCCGACAGCGGGTCGGTCACCATTGCCGCGGCGCGGCTGTTTCGCACGCAATCGGCCGTCTCCTTGCAGATCAAGCGGTTGGAAGAGAGCCTTGGCCAGCCCCTGTTCACCCGGCAGGCGCGGGGGGTGGACCTGACGCCGCGCGGTGAGCAGTTGGTGCCCTATGCCCGCAAGGTGGTGGCGCTGTTGGATCAGGCGGCCATTGCGTTGCGCGAAAAGCCTTTGGTCGGTCCGGTGCGCGTGGGTATTCCGGATGAGTATTCCGGCACCGTGTTGCCGCGTGCGCTGGCCGCCTTTGATGAGCGCCACGAGGGCGTGGAGGTGTCGGTGCGGGTCGATCATTCGACCGCGCAGATCAAGGCGCTGGAGGCCGATGAGATCGACCTCGCGGTGATTTATGACTGGGAATATGTGCAAGAGGGCGAGGTGTTGTGCATTGACCCGACGGTCTGGGTCACCTCGATCACCCATCAGCAGCATCTGCGCCGCCCGGTGCCGGTGGCGGTGTATTTCAGATCGGACTGGAGCCGGGAATTTGCCGAAGCGGGGCTTTCACGCCAGCGGATTGACTGGCGGCCCGCGTGGTCGTGCGACATGGCGGGCGGGTTTCGGGTGGCGGTGCAAAATGGCGTGGCGGTGGCGCCCTTGTCGCGGTCTACGATCCCGGTGGGATGTCGGGAGTTGTCGGCCGAGGATGGCTTTCCGATTGTCGACTATGCCCGCGTGATCTTGCTGCGCAATCCGCGCGGCACCTCTCCGGCGATTGAGGGGATGGCGGCCATGCTGCGTGAGGCCTTTGCCCCCTTGGGGATGCAGGCCAGTGGGCGGATGACAGGGGCGGCAAGCGCCAGCCGTCTTTGACCCCAACCGTCTTTGACCCCAACCGCCCCCGGATCGGCCTTGCGGCGGGCGTGCGGTCTTTGTAACGGTTCTGTGACAGACTGGCAGGCAAAGGAAACCGCATGAGTCTTTGGGTCATGCTGGCCGTTCTTGGGGCGGCCTTCCTGCACGCTTTGTGGAATTCGCTGCTGAAGGTTGGCACCTCGCGCATGGGGGCGATGGTGATCTTGTCGATTGGCGAGATCCCGATTGGGCTTGCAATGGTCATGGCGCGACCCGCTTTGGACTGGTCGGTGGCCCCTTGGGTGATTGCGGCGGGTTGCGCGCATTTCTTTTACAAGCTCTTTCTCACCTTTGCCTATGAGCGTGGTGATCTGAGCCGGGTTTATCCGATTGCGCGCGGCTCGGCCCCGCTGATTGTGGGGTTGGTGTCGCCGTTTTTCCTGCCTGATGTCATCACGCCAGTGGAGTTTGCCGGGATTGCGGTGCTGGGTCTGGGCATCCTGTTGATGGCGCAGGGGGTGTTTGCCAATGGCGAGAACCGCCGCCTGATCCCTTATGCGCTGGGCTCGGCCTGTGCGACGGCGACCTATACGTTGATCGATGGGCAAGGCGCGCGGGTGGCGGGCGATGCGGTGGCCTATATCGCCTGGGTCTTTGTGGTGGACGGGCTGTTCTTCGCCGGCGGCATGCTGGCGTGGAAGGGTGCTGCGGTGCTGCCGCGACAGCGCAAGGCTTGGGGCGTTGGGATGATCGCAGCGGCGGCCTCATTCGGGGCCTATGCGGTGTCGGTCTGGGCCATGACCATTGCGCCGATTGCCGTGGTGGCGGCTTTGCGCGAAACCTCGATCCTGTTTGCGGTGATGATCGGCTGGCTGGTCTTTGGCGAGAAGATGACCCGCGGCAAGGCGCTGGCCGCCTTGGTCATCGTTGGTGGGGTGATGCTGACGCGGCTTTAGCGCTGCTGCTTGAGCCCGATGCGGGGCGCATCGGTCACGCGTCGCGCGGCCCGCGACGAGACGGCGGCAGTCGGACGAGGCGCGGGGGTCAGGAAATCCGGCGAGGACGTGCGGGAATGATCTGCTGGGCCACGCCGGCCCCCACCAGATAGATCGATGTGGCTACCAATCCCCAATGGGCCCATGTGCCTTCTGCGAAATTGACCCAAGCCGCCCAGCCCGCGAACAAGACCCATGCGATTGACACCGGCAGGGTGATTTCGCGCCACCGCTGGGTGCGGGTGGGGTGCACGAACTTTAAGGGCAGGAACATGCCCACGGTCAACAGCACCACGATGGCCAAGATCACGCTTTGCGAGGGGGCCACGGCAAAGAGGACCAGCACCACCATGTTCCAGCAGGCCGGAAAGCCCGAAAAGCTTTTGTCCTTGGTCTTCATCCGGGTGTCGGCGAAATAGATGACCGAGCCGTAGCAGATGGCAATAATCACCAGCCACCCCGTCCAGCCCGTCAGCATGCCCGATTTGAAGAGCGCATAGGCGGGGATGAACACATAGGTGAGATAATCGACGATGAGGTCCATCAGAACCCCGTCATAGATCGGGAAGTTCTTGGGCGTATCATAGCGGCGCGCCAAGGGACCGTCGATGCCGTCAACCAAAAGCGCCAGCACGAGCCATAGGAACATGGTCTGCCAATTGCCTTCAACCGCCGCGAGCATGGCAAACATCGACAGAACTGCCCCGGTGGCAGTCAGCAAATGAACCGAAAGCGCTTTGATCTTTACATCCATAGGGCCTTTTTGGCGGATCATTGCGTGGTGTCAACCGAAACAGCCCATTTCAGGCCCGAGGATGCGCTTTTTCATACACCTCCATCAGACGCGCGGCGTCGACGGCGGTATAGGCTTGAGTGGTGGAGAGGCTGGCATGGCCCAAAAGCTCTTGGATCGCCCGCAGATCACCCCCGGCGGACAGAAGATGCGTGGCAAAGCTGTGGCGCAGAGCATGGGGGGTGGCGGTGGCGGGCAGGCCCATTTGCAGGCGGGCCTGTTCCATGACCTTTTGCACCAGGCGCGGGTTCAAGGGGCCGCCGCGCGCGCCGCGAAAGAGGGGCGCATCGGGCGTCAGATCAAAGGGGCAGAGGGCGGCTTAGCGGGCAATCGCCTGACCCGTGACGGGCAGGGTGGGGACCAGCCGCTCTTTGCCGCCCTTGCCGGTGATGCGCAGCACATCGGGCAGCGGATGGGCGCGCCCGGTCAGGCCCAAGGCTTCGGAAATCCTGAGGCCCGAGCCATAAAGCAAGGTCACAATCGCCATGTCGCGGGCGGCGACCCAATCGCTGCGCGCCTGATCGCCCACCACCTGAATGATGTCCTGCGCCGCCGCTTCCGACAAAGGCCGCGGCAGTTTGCGCCGGTATTTCGGCCCGCGCGCCGAGAGGGCGGCGGTGACATCGGCCCCGGTCTGATCAGCGACAAAGGCCAGAAATCCCTTCACCGCCGAAAGCTTGCGCGCCATAGAGCGGGGTGAGATGTCGCGGCCCCTCAGATCGGCCATCCAAGCGCGCAGATCGGCCTGACCGAGCGCGGTCAGCGCGCCAAGGCCGGCTTGGCCACCCTGATGATGGGACAGAAAGTCAAGAAACTGGCCCAGATCGCGGCCATAGGCGGCAAGGGTGTTCTCGGCGGCCCCTTTGAGCGCGCGCAGATGATCCAGCCACCGCGTGAGGGCGTCGCGTTGGGCGGCCGAGATCGCCAGCCCGCCGGCGGTCATGACAGCCAGCGCCGCATGGTGCGCTCGAAGATCCCGGCGAAGAAGGCCAGAAGATCGGTGCCATGAGTTGGCTTGAACTGATGCGGGTCCTCGGCCCCCAGAACCAGCATGCCGGGCAAACGGCCGGTGCCGAAATCGAGCTTCATCAAGGCCTCGGAGCGGATCCAACCGGCGCGGTCGCCATAGATCGCCTCTGATTGTGGCAAGACCTGCCGCAGGACGACCGGGCGCTGCGGCACATTGCGGCCCCCGGTCAGGTAGTCGGCGACAAAGCCGGGTGCCGCGATCGACAGCACATCCCCAACCTTGCGAAGCGCGGGATCTTCGGCCTCTTGCACCGTCTCCAACACCAGCCGCACGCAATCGACCCGCAGGGTTTGCGCCACATCCGCGGCCATGGTTTTCAGAAAATCCTCAAAGCTCAGCGGGTCCAGCATTTGCAGGATCGCGCGGTGCACCTGATTGGTGCCCGCAAGGTTTTCATAGGCCGCCGCAATGACGGTGCGGTGGGTGTCCTCCAGCCGGTCGAGCCGGTTCTCCAGCCGCTCCATCGCGATGCCGCGCAGATCGACGACATTGCCGC
>JBMSKG010000237.1:0-4550 GCA_049419625.1 Paracoccaceae bacterium
TCATCCATGGCTTGGCGCATCTCGTCCATCAGCTCTTGAATTTCCTCAGGAGAAGCCCCGCGCCGGATCGCCTCGGCCAGCCGGTCTTGGGCGCGCTTCAGCCGTTCCTTGGCGTCATTCAGATCGCCCTCTTCCACCAACAGCGCAATTTGCCACAGCTCCTCGGCCACCTCGTCGCGCAACTCGGGGCTCAGGCTCGCCGCCTCAGACTCCAGCCGCGTCATCGCCACCCTCAGCCGCAGCCACGCCTTTTCGTTGATGCTCAGCGTTTCGGGCGCATGGGTGATGGCGCGCAAGACCTGCACCGCGCGCGGGGCATTGGTGCGCGTCCACATCAGATCGCGCCGCATCTCGATCAGGGCCGAGGCGACCGGGTCAAAGAACCGCTTGCCCGGCAGCGTCACCGCGAGCGGGGCGGACACCCCCTCTTGGCCCGCCGCATCGACCGCGCCAAAGGTCAGCGTCACCGGCAGATTGGCCAGCACCGATTGCGACAGATCATCGACCAGCGTGCCGACAAACTCCTCCCGGTCGCCCTTGCGCGGCAAGGGCAGGTCCAGCACCACCGGGGCCACATCGGCCGGATCGGCGGCCAGACCAAAGCGGCGGTCCACCTTGTCCAGATCCAGCGCAATCGTCACCTGACCGCGCGTGATGCCGTAATCATCGCTGACCTTGAACTGCTGCTTGAACCGCCCGCCCCGCTCACGGCCAATCTCGCCCTCGGCAGTGATCGCGGGGGCGCGGTCTGGCGTCAGTGTGATCTCCCACTCCCGCCCGCCCGGCCCTTCGATGGCAAGCTTGCCGCTTTGCACCAGCGCGAAATCCTGCACAGGCTCCGATGCCGGCACCGCCTCGGTCCGGCCCGAGACGGTTTCCGCCAAGATCAGACTGCCCGGCTCGCCATAGAACCGCAGTTGCAGCTTGGTGCCGGTGGGCAGTTCCAGCGCGGCGGCGGTCTGGTCATTGAGATAGAGCGTCGGCTTGCCGGTATAGGCAGGCGGCTTCAGCCAGCCCTCCCACGTCGGTCCATCGGCCAGAACCTCGGCCCCGCCGCCCGGTGCCAAAGCCGACACCGACCCCAGCCGCCAGACCGACCCAAAGACCAGCGCCATCACCAGCCCCGTCAGCGCCACATAGCGCAGCGCGAAAGGATCGCGCGCGGCGAGTTTCAGATCTGGCTCAACCGCCTTTGCGCCCCGCGCCCGTTCGGCCATGCGCGCCAGATGCGCGGCCCACACCGCCTGCGAGGCAGGGTCCCCGGCCCCAATCGCTTGGGTATCCTGCAAAGCCGCCAAGGGCTGGCCCGGCAAGCGGCTGTCCAGCCGCGCCATCGCCTCCACACGGGCCGGCCTGCGAAACGCCCGCACCCCATGCACCCCGGCCCAGACCACCGCACCAAAGGCCGAAACCGCGCCAAACCACAGCGCCTCCAGCGGCAGATGGTCCTGCACCCCAAAGGACAACGCCGCCAGAACCGCAATCACCAGTGTCCACAGCGGCCAGAACGCCCGCGCCAGCCGCTCGGCCCAAAGCCCCGCCAGCGTCAACCGCAGCGGGGTCTCGATCCGTTTCAGCGTGGCTTTCGCGCGGTCATCCATTCGGTGCGTGAGGCCCTCCGCCGCTTACAACCATTCCGGGATGTTATCTCGTGCAAGGATTTCGTCAAATGTTGGTCGCGCCCGGATGACGGCGAAGTGATCGCCCTGCACCAGCACTTCTGGAATCAGCGGCCGGGTGTTGTATTCGCTGGCCATCACCGCGCCATAAGCGCCCGCGCTGCGAAACGCCACCAGATCCCCCTCGGCCAATTGGGGAAGCCCGCGCCCCTTGGCAAAGGTATCGCCGGTTTCACAGACCGGACCAACCACGTCATAGGCCGAGGACGGGCTGGCCAGGGTCGGTTCAACCACCGGCACGATGTCATGATGCGCGCCATACATCGACGGGCGTACCAGATCATTCATCGCGGCATCCAAGATCAGGAAATCCCGTCCCTCGCCCTGTTTCACATAGATCACGCCCGCAACCAACATCCCGGCATTGCCCGAAATCAGCCGCCCCGGCTCGATCTCGATCTCACAGCCCAGATGGCCAACAGTGCGCTTGATCAGCGCGCCGTAATCGGTGGGCAAGGGCGGCGCTTCATTGGACCGGGTATAGGGAATCCCAAGACCGCCGCCCAGATCCAGCCGGTCAATCACATGACCCTCGGCCCGCAGCGTTTCGGTCAGGCTGGCCACCTTCTTGAACGCCTCTTCAAAGGGGGCCAGATCGGTCAGCTGGCTGCCGATATGCACGTCAATCCCCACCACCTTCAGACCGGGCAGCCGGGCGATTTCGCCGTAAACTTCAGACGCACGGGAAATCGGGATGCCGAACTTGTTGTCCGACTTGCCGGTGGCAATCTTCTCATGGGTCTTTGCGTCAACATCCGGGTTCACCCGCACGGTCACAGGCGCCACCACGCCCATCGAGGTCGCCACCTCGGACAAGGCGCGCATTTCGGGTTCCGATTCCAGATTGAACTGACGAATCCCGCCCTCCAAGGCCAGCCGCATCTCCTCACGCGTTTTGCCCACGCCGGAAAACACGATGCGCTCGCCCGGCACACCCGCCGCCTTGGCCCGGCGATACTCGCCGCCCGACACCACATCCATGCCCGCGCCCAGATCGCCCAAAAGCTTCAACACCGCGATGTTGGACAGTGACTTGATCGCAAAGCACACCTGATGCGGCAGGGGCGACAGGGCTTCGGTGAACAGCCGATAATGCCGCGTCAGGGTCGCGGCGGAATACACATAAAAGGGCGTACCGACCGCGGCGGCAATATCCGGAATCGCCACATCCTCGGCATGCAGAATGCCTGATTTATAGATGAAATGATCCATATGCACGCGGCCCCGATGTTGTCCCGCCCGGGTATAGCAGAAGCCGCCCGCGCCGCAATCAGCAGCGCACCGGGCCGTCGACCGAAGGTGCGCCCAAGGTCACCCCGGCCTTCACACAGCCCGTCACCGAAATCCCCGAGCCGGATGTCGATTGGGCGGCCGGGGCCACGGGCAGCCCATCCGCGCCGCAAGCGGCCAGCGTGACAAGCAAGAAAAGCGCGGAAACGGGTTTCATGGTGATCCTTATCGTCCTGTCAGAACTTAGAAAATCGGCCAAATCCATGGCTTCAGCGATAGACTATCCGACCCCGCGCGCAAGTCTTTTCACATCCGCGTCACAGGCGCATCCCGCGGCCTAAACGAAAGTCACATCGTTGCGACCCCGATCTTGCCTCAGCCCAGCGCCGCCTTCCAGCGCGCCACCTGCTCGGCCACCCGCACCGGCGAGGTTCCGCCATAAGACAGGCGCGAGCGCACCGAATTGTCGACGCCCAACACCTCGAACACCTCCGCCGTGATGCCGCCATGCACCGATTGCATCTGCGCAAGGCTCAGGTCCGGCAGGTCAATCCCGGCCTTTTCCGCCATCGCCACCAAGGTGCCGGTGACATGATGCGCATCACGGAACGGCAGACCCAAGCGGCGCACCAGCCAATCGGCCAGATCGGTCGCGGTCGAAAATCCGCTCGCCGCCGCCGTGCGCAGCACATCACGGTTGGCGGTCATGTCACCCACCATCCCCGTCATCGCCGCCAAGCCCAGCATCAGCGTATCGGCCGCATCAAAGGTCTGTTCCTTGTCCTCTTGCATGTCCTTGGAATAGGTCAGCGCCAGACCCTTCATGATGGTGAACAAGGCCACCGTCGCCCCAAGGATGCGCCCCAGTTTCGCGCGCAGCAACTCCGCCGCATCGGGGTTCTTCTTCTGCGGCATGATGGAACTGCCCGTCGTCCACTTGTCGCTCAGCCGCACAAACCGGAACTGCGCGCTGGACCAGATCACCAATTCCTCGGCAAAGCGGCTCAAATGCATGGCGCAAATGCTGCTGGCCGCCAGAAACTCCAACGCGAAATCGCGGTCGGATACCGAATCAAGGCTGTTCGCCGTCGGCCGGTCAAAGCCCAGCGCCTTCGCCGTGGCATGGCGATCAATCGGGAACGAGGTCCCCGCCAAGGCCGCAGCACCCAAGGGGCACTCATTCATCCGCCGCCGCGCATCCTCAAACCGGCTGCGGTCGCGCGCAAACATCTCGACATAGGCCAGCATATGATGCCCCCATGTCACGGGCTGCGCGGTTTGCAGATGGGTAAAGCCCGGCATCACCCAATCCACCCCCGCCTCGGCCTGCGCCAAGAACGCCCGCATCAATTCGGTCAGCCCCGCAATCGCCGCGTCGCATTGGTCGCGCACCCACAGCCGGAAGTCGACCGCCACCTGATCATTGCGGCTCCGTCCGGTATGAAGGCGCTTGCCCGCATCCCCGATGATCTCGGTCAGCCGGCTCTCCACATTCAGGTGAATATCCTCCAGCGCGGTGGAAAAGGTGAACTTCCCCCCCTCAATCTCTGACAAGACCGTGAGCAGCCCTTCCCCAATCGCCGCCGCATCGCTATCGCTAAGGATGCCTTGCGCGGCCAACATGGCGGCATGGGCGCGCGA
>JBMSKG010000238.1:0-4520 GCA_049419625.1 Paracoccaceae bacterium
AGGCCGATCTGCGGGCCGAGTTTGACAAGAACGCCTCGGAAGTGTCGGGCGGCGGGCTGGCCGCGCAGGGCGGTCAGGTGTTTGTCACCACGGCCTTTGGGGAATTGGTGGCGCTGGATGCTGCGTCCGGCACCGTGCAGTGGCGCCAGCGCTTTGATGCGCCGGTGATTGGCGCGCCGGCGGTTGACGGCGGCACCGTCTATGCCGTGGCGCGCGATGGCACGGCTTTGGCGGTCGATGCAGCCAGCGGCAAGCAGCGTTGGAGCGTCAGCGGCACCCGGGCGGTGTCGGGCATGGTGGGCAGCGGATCTCCGGGTGTGGGGGATGGGTTGGGGGGCCTGCCCGTCGGCGGGGGTGCGGGGGCGGCGATCCAGCGCGAGGATGGGCCGCGCAGCTGGGGGGGCGCGGTGGCCGGACAACGGCTGGGGCGCGCCTATGCGGCAGGTCTGTCTGATCTGACGGGTGATCCGGTGATTGCAGGTGGCGCGGTCTATGTCGGCTCTGCCGCTGGGCGGACCTCGGCCTTTGATGCCACCACCGGCCAGCGGCTTTGGACGGCGAATGAGGGCGCTATGAACCCACCTCTGGTGGTGGGCGGTTCAGTCTTTGTGGTCAATGACGAGGCGAAACTGGTTCGGCTAGATGCCAGCACTGGCGCGGTGATCTGGGCGGTGCAGATGCCTTATTACAAGGCCGAAAAACCCAAGCGCTGGAAGGCGATCACAGCACATTACGGCCCCGTTCTGGCGGGTGGCCGGGTGGCGGTGGTGTCCTCGGATGGTGGCCTGCGGCTCTTCAACCCGGTGGATGGCGCAATGGTTGGATCAGCCGAAATTCCGGGCGGCGCGGCGTCGCCCGCAGCCCTCGCGGGGGGGATGCTGTTCGTTGTGGGCACGAATGGGCAACTTCACGCTTTCCGTTAGGGCCAAAGCCCTGTAAGGGGGGCGGCTTGAGAGAAACGGACGTATCATGAGCTTTACGCTGGCCATCGTGGGCCGCCCCAATGTGGGCAAATCGACCCTGTTCAACCGGCTGGTGGGCCGCAAGCTGGCGCTGGTGGATGACCAGCCCGGCGTCACGCGTGATTTGCGTGAGGGGGATGCCAAGCTTTTCGACCTGCGCTTTACGGTGATCGACACCGCCGGTCTGGAAGAAGTGACCGACGACAGCCTGCAGGGCCGGATGCGGCGGCTGACCGAACGCGCGGTGGATATGGCCGATGTCTGCCTTTTCCTGATTGATGGCCGCGTCGGTGTGACCCCTTCGGATGAGGTCTTTGCCGAGATCCTGCGCAAGAAATCGGCGCGGGTGATCTTGGGCGTCAACAAGGCCGAGGGAAAGGCGGGCGACGCAGGCGCGTTGGAGGCTTATTCCCTGGGTCTGGGTGAACCTGTGCGGCTGTCGGCTGAGCACGGCGAGGGGATGGACGACCTTTACCACATGCTCAAACCGCTTGAGGGCGAGTTTGCCGAGCGGGAGGCGGAAAACGCTCCGGTGGTGGATGTCGATATCTCGGAGGATGAGGCCGAGCTTGAGGCCGATGAATTCGCCCATCACCCGACCGCGAAAAAGCCGTTGCAGATTGCTGTGATTGGCCGCCCGAATGCGGGCAAATCGACGCTGATCAACAAGATCCTTGGCTATGACCGCCTGTTGACCGGCCCCGAGGCCGGGATCACCCGTGATGCGATCTCGGTGCGGGCCGATTGGCAGGGCACGCCCATTCGGATTTTCGACACGGCGGGCATGCGCAAAAAGGCCAAGGTCACTGAAAAGCTGGAAAAGCTGTCGGTGTCGGACGGGCTTCGTGCCGTGCGGTTTGCCGAGGTGGTGGTTGTCCTTCTGGACGTGGAAATTCCGTTTGAGGTGCAGGATCTGCGCATCGCCGACTTTGCCGAAAGCGAAGGCCGCGCGGTGGTTGTGGCGATCAACAAATGGGATCTTGAGGACGACAAGCAGGAAAAGTTGGCCGACCTGAAAGAGATGTTCGAGCGTTTGTTGCCGCAGTTGCGCGGAGCGCCCTTGATCACGGTTTCGGCCAAGACGGGCCGGGGGCTCGACCGGTTGCACGATGCCATCCGCAAGGCGCATGACGTCTGGAACCGCCGCGTGCCGACGGCGCGGCTGAACACTTGGCTTGGCGCGATGACCGAGGCGCACCCGCCACCGGCACCGGGTGGGCATCGGATCAAGCTGCGCTACATGACGCAAGCCAAGACCCGCCCGCCGGGGTTTGTGGTGAAATGCTCGCGCCCAGATGAATTGCCGGAAAGCTATAAGCGCTATCTTGTCAATGGGTTACGCGACCACTTTGATATGCCGGGCACGCCCATTCGGCTGTATTTCCGCGGCCAGGGCGATGAAAACCCCTGGAAGGTGCGGAAGTTCCACACGCCAAGCCGGCTGCGTAAGCACAAGGAAAAGAACACGGGCCAATAAGCCCCGCGAAGGCCCCGGATGGGGCCTTTTGCTTAGGCGCGGCGCAGGGTGATCAGGGTCCAAAGCGCGACGATCACGGCCCCGGCTGCCGCGGTCAGGGCAACCGTTTGAGTGTCGGCCCAATTGGCCACGATTACCCCAATGGCGGCCCAGACCACAGTGGCACCATACACCGGCATCGCAGGGCGGCGGGCCTGCACCACAAGGGCAACCCCGATCACCACGGCCAGCATCACAAGCGCCGAGCCAGTGTTCGACAGCACCCCGTATCCGGCAAGGATCACGCCCACCGAAACACCACAGGCGGCGGTCAGCCAGCCAGCATAGATCGCCAAAGGTGCCGCCAAAAGCCAGCGATCTTGGGTCTGATCGGCACGCAGATAGGATAGCATCGCCAGCCCGCCCATCACAAGAATGACCAAGGTGGCCAGAACGGGCGCGCTGGATGCAATCGCCAGCCAGACGCTGCCCAAAAGCCCCGAGACCAACAGCGGCAGGGCCGGGCGCAGAAAGGCCGGGTCATTGCGGCGTTTCAACAGGCCAAAGGCGGCATGGGCCAGAAGCCACAGGTAGATCAGCCCCCAGATCGAAAACGCATAACCCGCAGGCTGGATCGCAGGTCGATCGATCCGCACCGGGAAGGTGCCCGGATCATAACCGGTGAAGGCGGGTGTCAGCGCTGGGGCCGCCACCATGGCGAGGATCGCCAGCAAAAGGGCAGGCTGGATCAGGCGCGCTCCGTTCACTCGAGCACGCCCGCTGCCGAAATCCGGGTCTTGCCGCCAAGGTAGGGGTGCAAGACAGCGGGAAGATCGACCGACCCATCGGCCTGCTGGCCGTTTTCCAAAACTGCGATCAGGCAGCGCCCGACCGCAAGGCCAGAGCCGTTCAGCGTGGCGACAAATTCGGGCTTGCCGCCGGGGGCTTTGGCACGGGCGTTCATGCGGCGGGCTTGGAAGGTGCCACAGGTGGAAACGCTTGAGATTTCGCGGAACTTGTTTTGGCCGGGAAGCCAGGCCTCAAGGTCATGGGTTTTTTGCGCGCCAAAGCCCATGTCGCCGGTGCACAGCAAAATGGTGCGGTAGGGGATGCCCAGTTTTTCAAGGATGGCCTCGGCGCATTTGGTCATGCGCTCATGTTCGTCCAGCGCCTTATCCGCGGCGCAAATGGTGACCATTTCGACCTTTTCGAACTGGTGCTGACGCAGCATGCCAGAGGTGTCTTTGCCCGCGCTTCCGGCTTCGGAGCGGAAGCATTGGGTCAGGGCGGTCATGCGGATGGGCAGTTGCGCCTCGTCCAGCACATCGCCCGCGACGGTGTTGGTCAGCGTGACCTCGGAGGTAGGAACCAGCCACCAGCCATTGGTGGTTTGATAGCTGTCCTCGGCGAATTTCGGCAGTTGGTTGGTGCCATACATCGCCTCTTCCTTCACCAGAACCGGGGTCCAGGTTTCCGATAGGCCGTGGTCGTTGATATGGGTGTCCAGCATGAACTGGCCCAGCGCGCGATGGACGCGGATCACCGCGCCCTTCAGCACGACAAACCGCGCGCCGGACAGCTTGGCGGCGGTTTCAAAATCCATCCCCGGTTTGACGCCGAAAATGTCAAAGTGTTCCCGCGGGGTGAAATCAAACGTCCGGGGCGTGCCCCAACGGCGGATTTCGACGTTGTCGGTTTCATCCGCCCCTTGCGGCACCTCATCCAAAGGCAGGTTCGGGATGCGCATCAGCATGTCGCGCAAGGCGCTGTCCTCGGCGGCGGCCTCTTCGGTGAGCTTGGCAATTTCGGCCTTTTTCTCGGCCACCAGCGCGCGCAGGCGTTCAAACTCGGCGTCGTCCCCGCGCGCCTTGGCGGCACCCACCTCTTTCGAGGCGGCGTTCTGCGCGGCGGCGGCGGTCTCGGACGCCAAGATCTTGGCGCGGCGGTCGTTATCAAGCGCCAAAATGGCGGGCGACATCGGCGCAAGGCCCCGGCGTGCGAGGGCCGCATCAAAAGCGGCGGGATTTTCGCGGATGGCGCGGATGTCGTGCATGGGGGGGCCTCGTCTGGCAAATGGCTGGCCGGGTTATGCCCCATTCGCC
>JBMSKG010000239.1:0-4514 GCA_049419625.1 Paracoccaceae bacterium
TGACCAATCAGGACCATGAGGCCAATTCGGGCGTCTGGCGGCGGCTGGCCGATGAGGGGATCGAGGTGCGCGAGTGGCAACTTGATCCCGCGACGGGCAGCCTGGATCCCAATGATTTGCGCAAGCTTTTGGCCGATGGCCGGGTGCGTCTGGTGGCGTTTCCGCATTGCTCAAACGTGATTGCCGAGATCAACGACGTGGCGGCGATCTGCGAGATCACCCGCGCGGCGGGTGCCCGCACGGTGGTGGACGGTGTCAGCTATGCGCCGCATGGTTTTCCCAATGTCACGGCCTTGGGCTGCGATGTGTATCTGTTTTCGGCCTACAAGACCTTTGGCCCACATCAGGGCATCATGGTCCTGCGTGAGGCGTTTGGAATGGAATTGCCGGGGCAGGCGCATTTCTTCAACCAAGGCACGCTTTACAAGCGGCATACACCTGCCGGGCCGGATCATGCGCAGATCGCTGCCTGTGCGGGCATGGCGGATTATGTCGACGCTGTCGCTGCCGCCCACGGCATTTCTGGTGATGCCGCCAGCCGCAACGGCGCCGTGCATGACCTGATGCGCGCGCAGGAAGTTGCGGTGATTGCACCTCTGTTGGACTATCTTGCGGGCCGCAACGATGTTCGGTTGTTGGGACCGCGCGATGCGGGCAAGCGTGCGCCGACCGTGGCGGTCGAGTTGGACCGCGCCGCTGTGCCGGTGTCCGAAGAACTGGGCCGCAACGGGATTGCCTGCTGGGCGGGCGATTTCTATGCCGTGCGGCCTTTGGCGGCGCTGGGGATTGACCGCGAAAAGGGCGTCCTGCGGATGTCGGCGGCGCATTACACCAGCGCCGAGGATGTGGCTCGGCTGATCGCGGCACTGGATCGCGTGCTCTAAGCGAAGGGCCTGCGTGCCTTGGACGGTGCGAGGGGGGGCGCTGCCCCCCCCTTCGTTTTTGGCGGCCCTTGGGATATTTCTTAAGAGATGATGAACCAATCGCTCGGCTTCTGCGTATCCATTTGAAAAGGGAATGGAATGTCTGACGCGCCGTTGATCTTGTGGTTCCGCCGTGACCTGCGGTTGGGCGACCATCCGATGCTGACGGCCGCCGTGGCAACGGGTCGGCCGTTGATGCCGGTGTTCATTCTGGACCCAGAGACCGAAGCGCTGGGGGCTGCCCCGAAATTCCGCTTGGATCTCGCGCTTGCGGGTTTTGCGGCCACTTTGGCCCGCCTTGGGTCTCGTTTGATCTTGCGCCGTGGGCTGGCGCTTTCGGTGCTTGAGGCGCTGGTGGCCGAGACCGGGGCCGCAGGCGTGATGTGGAGCCGCAGCTATGACGCCGCCGCACGGGACCGTGATCAAGCGGTGAAGTCGGCCCTAAAGGCGCGGGGGCTTTTGGCCCAAAGCCACCCCGGTGCCTTGTTGTTCGAGCCTTGGGAGGTCGAAACCGGGCAGGGCGGGCCGTATCGGGTGTACACGCCTTTCTGGCGCGCAGTCCGGGGCCGTCCGGTGCCCGAGGCATCCCCTGCGCCTGCCGCTTTGCCTTCGCCCTCCGTCTGGCCAGCCTCCGACCGGTTGGAGGACTGGCAGCTTTCGGCCGCCATGAATCGCGGCGGTGCTGTGGTGGCGGCCTATCAGCGGGTGGGCGAGGACAAAGCCTTGGCCCGGCTTGAGGCTTTTTCTGCGGGGCCGATGGCCGCCTATGCCGCAGATCGCGATTTGCCGGGGTTGACCGCTGCCACCAGCGGGCTTTCGGAAAACCTTGCATGGGGCGAGATCGGCCCGCGTACCATCTGGCATCGTGGCTGGCGTGCCATGGCCGAGGGCAATGCCGGGGCAGAGACCTTCTTGAAAGAACTGGTCTGGCGCGAGTTTGCTTGGCATTTGATGTATCATTATCCGCAACTCGACCGCGCCAGTTGGAAACCCGGTTGGGAGACATTTCCATGGCGCCCCGACAATTCGGACGCCGAGGCGTGGCGGCGTGGCATGACGGGCGAGCCTTTTGTCGATGCCGCCATGCGCGAGATGTATGTGACAGGCCGCATGCACAACCGTGCGCGAATGATTGTGGCAAGCTATCTGACGAAACATCTTTTGACGGACTGGCGCGTTGGTCTGCAATGGTTTGCTGACTGTCTGACCGATTGGGACCCGGCGGCCAATGCCATGGGCTGGCAATGGGTGGCGGGGTGTGGCCCGGACGCGGCCCCCTATTTCCGCATCTTCAATCCGGCGGGTCAGGCAGAAAAATTCGATACCGATCAAGCCTATAGACGTCGGTGGATTGCCGAGTTGACCTGTCAGCCGGGACCTCAGGCGCAAAGCTATTTCGCCGCTGTGCCGCGCAGTTGGCAGCTTGACCCCGCACGGCGCTATCCGCTACCGCGCATCGATCTGGCCGAGGGGCGTGCACGCGCTTTGGCGGCTTTGCAGCAAGGAAAGACTTGAGTGATGCCGCGTGATCTGAATACCTTGGTGGAAAAAGAACCCGTGGGGGGGTGTGTGTCGATGGACGTCCTAACGTCGGTGAAAGGCCAAACTGGCCTGCCGCGCTATTTTTCCGCCGCCTTTGATCTGGCGAGCCGCATGCAGCATGGTCGGCTGGATTTCCTGTTGCCCGACGGTCGGCGTTTTCGCGTCGAGGCGCCGGGTGCGGGCCCGGTGGCCGAGGTGCATGTCCATGACCCCGATGTCTTTGCCCGGCTGATCCGCGAAGGCGATGTCGGCTTTTGCGAAGCCTATATGGAGGGCGGCTGGTCCACCCCTGATTTGCAGGCGGTGATGGATCTGGCCCAAGGCGGCAACAACGATGCGCTGGACCGCATGATCGGTGTCACCCTTGTGCGCGCCTTCGAACGGCTGCGCTTTTGGCTGCAATCGAACTCCAAGCGGCAGGCCAAGAAGAACATCGCCTATCACTATGATCTGGGGAATGACTTTTATCGGCTCTGGCTGGATGACAGCATGACCTATTCCAGCGCGCTGTTTCGTACCGGCCAGGAAAGCCTTGAGACGGCGCAAGAGCAGAAATACGCCAGCATGGTGGATCAGATGGGCGCAAAGCCCGGCGATCATGTGCTGGAGATTGGCTGTGGCTGGGGCGGCTTTGCCGAATATGCCGCCGCCAAACGTGGGCTGAAGGTAACAGGGCTGACGATTTCCAAGGCTCAGCATGACTATGCCGTGGCGCGGATCGCGGCGGCGGGCCTGTCGGACCGGGTTGAGATCAAGCTGCAGGACTACCGTGACGAAACGGGCGTCTATGACGGCATCGCGTCCATCGAGATGTTTGAGGCGGTGGGCGAACGATATTGGCCCACCTATTTCAACACGGTGCGCGAACGGCTGAAGCCCGGCGCACAGGCCACGTTGCAGATCATCACCATCGGCGATGACCGCTTTCAACTTTACCGCAAATCGGTTGATTTCATTCAGAAATACATCTTCCCCGGCGGTATGTTGCCCTCGCCCTCGGCTTTGAAGGCCGAAATTGCCCGCGCAGGGCTGGAGTTCACGGGTTCGATTGAATTTGGCCAAAGCTACAGCCAGACCCTGCGGCGGTGGCATGACACGTTCAACGCCCGCTGGCATGAGGTTCAGGCCATGGGGTTTGATGATCGGTTCCGCCGGATGTGGAACATGTATCTGACCTCTTGTGCGGGGGCCTTTCAGGGTGGAAACTGCGATGTGACGCAAGTCACCCTCAAGCGACCCTGAGGGCTTCTTGCCCGAGTCTAGCCTGCCTTTTTTCGACACATCATTTTCTCCGACAGCCATTTTCCCGCCCGAGGATGTCATGCCCACTGCGCCCAAGCTGTTTTCCGCTGTATTTTTTGCTCTTGTGGCCGCGCTTGCGGCGCATGTGTTCATCCCGGTCCTGCCCGAGGGCACACAGACCAAGATGTTCCGCGAGCTTTCGGCGGTGATCGGGTTTTTCTGCGGCTGGTTCATTATGGGGCGCTCCACCGGGCGGGGCATGACCGAGGCGATCAACCGGGGGCTTGTCACCTCGGTGGCGGTCTTGTTTTGGTGTTTGTTGCTGTTTTCGATCTACTTCATGGTCCGCAAATCCACCCGGATGATGTATGACGGGCCAATGGAAGCGGTGTTGGGCATCTTTGAGATGATGCTGGAATACGGGGCGCTTTTGCGTCACCCTGCGACGCCTGTGGTGTTGGTGAGTGGCGGCGTTTTGGGCGGTGTCGCGGCCGAATGGTTGGGGCGGCGCTGGAATTAAGCCCTTCGCGGAGCCATTCTTGCCCGGCCCCGGCTTTACCCTATCCTTGCGCTGCGCTATCAGCGCAAAGGCCCTTTGGGGCGCCAAAGGGGCAAGTTTTCATGCGATCCGACGACCTGCACATTCGCGCCCGCGCGGCCCAAACGGCCCCGGCCACGCAACGGCGCGTGGCGCGCGCGGGCGATGTGGCCGTCCTGACCCGGGCCGAGCCCTATGCGGGGTTTTTCGCGGTTGAGGAGCAGGACCTTCGCTTTCCCCGTTTTGACGGCACTTTGTCGGATACTGTC
>JBMSKG010000240.1:0-4477 GCA_049419625.1 Paracoccaceae bacterium
AAGGGGTTGGAAAAGGCTTTGCAAAACCATTGCCCCGAAAAGCCGGTGAACTGGCTGGCGTGGGTTCCCGCGTTGAAGCTGAAGATCGCAATGATCGCAATCGGCAGGTATAGGAAGCAGAAGACGGCGGCAGCGTACAAGCGCATGGCTTTCCCCTACAACATTGCTACGTCATCGCGCTGGCCACCCAAGCGACGCATCAACCACATGTAAAGCGACACGGTGACCAGCATGATGACTACCAGCGAGACCGCGACTGCTGCGCCAAAAGCCCAGTTGCGCGACTGTAGGAAAAGATCGACCAGCGCGTTGCCAATGAAAAATACCTTGCCACCGCCGAGCATGGCGGGGATCAAGAACTCGCCCATCAGCAAGATGAACACAAGCATGCAGCCAGTGGCCACACCGGGTAGCGACAACGGCACCGTGACTTGTACAAAGCTGCGAAAGGGTGGCGCGCCAAGGTCGGCGGATGCCTCAAGCAGGCGTTTGTCCAGCCGTTCCAAACTGACATAGATTGGCAGCACCATGAGCGGCAGGTAGCCATAAACAATTCCGGTCAAGACCGCGAAGGGGGTATTGATTAGCCGGACCTGCCCAAAGCCAAGCCAGTCGATCACCGCAGGCAAGCCCTGGCCGCCTAAAATGAAAATCCATGCATAGCTACGGATCAGGATCGAGGTCCAGAATGGCACGATGACTAGAATTAACAACAGCGTGCGCCACTTCGGATCGGCCCGCATAGCCAGGAAAAAGGCCAGCGGATAAGCAATGAGGAGCGACATTAGCGTACCCAACGGCGCCAGTATCAGTGTATTCAGAAAGGCTGTTCCACGGGCGGATAGGTTTGCATATTGCTCAAAGGTGAAGGCGGGAACATAGCCTCCAGCAGGCGCCCGTTCCCCAAAGCTGAACACCAGAACGAAACACAGCGGCAGTATCAACATGACCGCGAACCACACCGCTGCGGGTGCAAGAAGAAGCCATGTTGAAAGCCGCCGCTGCATGTATTTATGCCGATTTGAACCGGGCCATCAACTCGGCGCGGTTCGGGTCCGTCAAGGTGGCAGCCGCACCAAACTCAAGTGCGTCCAGAAGGTCGGCTGCCGGATAGAGGATCGGGTCGTTTAGAACCTCGGCCGGCAAGAGGGCGTTCAGTCGGGCGTCAGGGACCGGATAGCCGTGGAACAGAGCCTCCTTGGCGTTGACTTCGGGCTTGAGCAGGAAATTGATGAGCGCATAGGCCGCCTCGCGATGCGGCGCGCCCTTGGGAATGGCGTAGAAGTCAGACCACAGCTCGCCACCCTCCTTGCCGAGGACATACACGATTTCTGGCATATCGCGGTTGAGTTGCTTGCCGTCGCCGGTCCAGCAGATCGTCATCCAGGCATCGCCCGACCGCATCGATGGCTGATAGTCCGAACTGATGGCAAAGAGATGCGGTTTGGTGGCCAACAGAAGTTCTTCGGCCTTGGCGAGTTCGGCGGGATCGACGGAATTGAACGAATAGCCAAAGGCCTTCAACGCCGCACCAATTGTGGTTAGCTGATAGTCGTGCACCATGGTGCGCCCACTGAAATCGGACTGGGTCCGGTCAAAGAACCCTTTCCAGGTGGTTGGAGTGGTGCCGCCAGTGTGGTTTGTATTCACCGCAAAGCCGGTAGTGCCCCAGTTTTTCGGAACCGCATAGAGCTTGCCATCCACTGTGCCGGGACCGGCAAAGCGCTGGTCAAAGCTCGCCGCGTCATAGTTCGGCAAGAGCGCCAGATCGAGCGGCTCGATCAGGTCCTGCTCGACATAGGTGGTGATGGTGTAGTTCGTTGGAACAAAGACATCCCAGCCCGAGCCGCCCGCCTGCAGTTTGGCCAGCATTTCTTCATTTGAGCCGAAAACATTCACCTGCACCGCAGCCTCAGTTTCAGCGGTAAATGCATCGAAGTTTGTGACGTCGTGATAATTGGGCCATGTGGCTAAAGCCACTCGGTCACCAATACCTTCTGCGAAAGCCGGTCGCGCCATAAAGCCAGGCATCGCCGCGCCAAGCACGGCGGTCGCGGTACCGAGGCCGGTTACTCCGAGAAAATGCCGGCGCGTCACCGAGCCCTTTTGATACCGCCGCAATTCTTCCATAAACTTCTGACGCGAGATGTGGTCAATCTTGTCGATCATTGCCTAGCTCCCTGTTGGTTGGTTCTGTCAGTCTTGTGGCAGGATGAGCCCCGTTTCCGGCGCCCATGAAATATAGCCCGCGTCACCCGGGGCAAAGCTGCCCGCACTCGCTTCTGCCTGCCGCGCCACGAGCACCAAAAGGTCACCAAGGCTGGCGTGGCGAACAAGATATTCGGTGTGCTCGCCGAGAAATATGCGGTTGATGACTGTGACGTGTTCGGCACCGGCGCGGACGCTGCGGGCAAGATCAATGTGTTCGGGCCGGATGCTGAGTGCGGCCTTGGCACCCAGCACAAGCGAGCTGGAAACCCGGCCTGCAAAGTGCAGGCCAGAGGCTGATTTAATCTGGCCGTCTGTTGTGGAAATGGCGGTTAGCGTGCCATCAATGAAGTTTGACTTCCCAACAAAGTCAGCCACATAGCGGCTGCTCGGCTGGTCATAGAGCGCGTTGGGGGAGCCGGACTGCACAATGCGACCACCGCGCATGATGCAGATGCGGTCCGACATCGACAGCGCCTCTTCTTGGTCATGTGTCACTAGGACAAAGGTTATGCCAAGCTGGCGTTGCAGGGTCTGTAGCTCGATCTGCATCTCGCGGCGCAGCTTGCGGTCCAGGGCTGCCAAAGGCTCATCTAGCAGCAAGACCTTCGGTTCGTTAATGATGGCGCGCGCCAGCGCAACGCGCTGTTGCTGGCCGCCCGACATTTCCCAGACCCGGCGAGGGCCAAAGCCTGACAGGCGAACCATGTCCAAGGCGCGGTCGACCTTGCGGGCAACATCGCCACGGTCGGGGCGCGGGCGGCGCTGCATCAACCCATAGCTGATATTTTCGGCCACGGTCATGTGGGGAAACAGTGCATAGTGCTGAAACACCATGTTTACCGGCCGGCGGTAGGCCGGCACATCGGTTACGCGTTCGCCGTCAAGATAGACCTCGCCCGAGGTCGGGGTTTCAAATCCTGCGAGCATACGCAGAGCTGTTGTCTTGCCGCAACCTGACGGACCCAGAAAGGACAAAAACTCGCCCTTTCCAATGCCAAAGCTAAGCGCATCCGCCGCCAGCACTGTTCCATAACGTTTGGTGGCAGCGCGAAACTCAGCGACCAAGGGGCGGTCGACTGTTTGATCTTTAGCGCCACTGTCCAACTGGCTTTGCATGGTGCCGCGTCTATCATATGAAACTGAAGAAAGCGTAGGAGATGAGCGAATGACTGTATATATCACAAATAGGGTATCCCGGTTGCTATGGTGCTCTAAATGAACCAGCCGTACTGGGCGCTCGCAGCAGCAGCAGTCGCTGCGCTGGACAGTCCAATCTTGCCCCGAGCTTTGGTAGAGTTATTGCGGCAAGTGGCACCGTTTTCCTTCACGGTAATGTTCGGCTACCGTGGCACCGACCAGCCAATTGACCTTTACAACGACTTCCCGCCGGGTAAGCGCAAGATTTTTGTAAGCGACTATCAGGCAGGACCTTACATGCTGGATCCGTTTTTTTTGGCGGCCTCACGGTCGGTTGCCCCCGGCCTCTACCGACTGCGTGATCTGGCGCCCGATCGTTTTTACCAAGGTGAGTATTTTCGTAGTTATTACGTGCAGACCGGACTGGCTGAAGAGATTGCATACTTCGTAACACTGCCGGACCACTCGACTCTAACATTGTCTCTCATGCGGCCGGAAAAGCCGTTCTCACACAAAGAGTTTGCGGCTCTTGAGTCGGTGTTTCCCTTTGTCGCGGCGACTGTGCGGCGGCATTGGCCGGGATTGGATCAAAAATTCAATAAGAACAGCAATGCTTTCCGGCGGCAGGAGCGGCAGATGGCCTATGACCTAAGCAGCTTTGGCGAGGGCATTTTGACACCACGAGAACGCGAGGTGGCCGAATTCACGCTCAAGGGCCACTCCGCAGAATCCACAGGGCAAATTCTGGGAATTTCGGCGGGAACCGTTCGTATTCACCGACGCAACATCTACTCAAAGCTGCACATTAACTCGCAAGGTGAACTATTTTCGCGTTTCCTCGGCACCCTTGGCGGTCTCGCGTGAGGCCATGTCACGAGGCGCAGGCAACATACAGTACATATTGGAAAATTTCAGCGTACCTTGGCCTGACTTTTCGCGACATGCGATGTTGTTCGTCAATCGGCGTAGTTACCAGGGGAACAGAGGCTGTTTTTAACCCTTCGTATTTTTTTCCTTTATCGGACCTTGCGGAAAGGAACGGGCTCTAGCGTGGTTATTCGCAATTCTGCGTAATGGCGGAGTGTACGCGACTGGCGTCAAACCCTCTCTGCCCCCAAAATCACTGATC
>JBMSKG010000241.1:0-4459 GCA_049419625.1 Paracoccaceae bacterium
CAAGGTGGTAGGCAATCCGCATAATCTACTCGGCTCAAATCTTGTTTTTCTATGGTTCGATTATAATCGCTTTTCTGGACAGGGAAACCGCTTTCCACTAAGCCCAACCCATGTTGACCAAGCAAAACAGTCGGATTGGGTGGCTCGCCCTCTTGCCAGATCGCTGGACGGTGTCGGCGCTGGTCATTGTCGCGGTCGTGCTGGCGCCCTTGGTGGCTGTCCTGTGGATCGCACTGCATCCGACTGAAAACATCTGGCCGCATCTTCTGTCTACGGTTCTGCCGCGGTATTTTGCGACGACGCTGGTGATGATGGCAGGCGTTGGAATTCTGACGGCCGTTGTCGGCACGGGGGCGGCGTGGCTGGTCACCATGTACCGCTTTACCGGGCGCGGGTGGCTCGTTCATGCGCTGTTGTTCCCGCTCGCGTTACCCGCTTATGTCGGCGCCTATGCCTTGGTCGATTTTCTAGATTATTCCGGCCCGCTGCAAACTGGGCTGCGGGCAACCTTCGGCTGGCAGGATTCGCGCGACTATTGGTTTCCCGAGGTTCGGAGCACTTGGGCTGCGGTCTTGGTACTCTCGGCCGCACTCTACCCCTATGTCTACCTTCTCACCCGCCAAGCGCTGCGCGAGCAATCGGGCGGCGTCTATGAGGTGGCTCGCGCACTTGGCACGGGCGGCTGGGGGCTATTCTGGCGTCTCGGCCTGCCACTGGCACGCCCGGCCATTGCCGCTGGCGTTGCGCTGGCGCTGATGGAGACGGTGGCCGATTTCGGCACAGTTGCGCATTTTGGCGTGCAAACCTTGACCACTGGCGTGTTTTCAACCTGGCTGAACGGTGGCAATGCCGGGGGTGCGGCGCAGATTGCCGGGGTCATCATGATGCTGATCTTCGTCTTGGTGGCGATGGAGCGGATCAGCCGCCGCAACGCGCGGTTTCACCGCCCGGCCCGCCATGCCCGACCGATCGAGCCACAGGTGCTGTCGGGCTGGCGCGCAGGACTGGCCTTTGGTCTTTGCCTTGTGCCGTTTCTTATGGGCTTTGTGTTGCCCGTTGGCGTCATGCTGACCCATGCCTTTGCGCGCCCGGGGGTCTGGATCGCACCGGGTCTTGGCAGCGCGGCTGTGAACACGCTGATCGTCGTGGCGGCGGCGGCGCTTATCACCGTTGGTGCGGCGCTCTTTTTGATTTACGGGGTGCGCATGGCGGGCAGGGGCCTCGCGCGGGTTATCCTGCCCGTAACGCTGTTGGGCTATGCCGCGCCCGGGGCCGTGCTGGCCGTCGGGATCCTCGTGCCGCTTGCGGCGTTGGATCATCGGGTGGCCGATGCGATTCTGGCCCTGACTGGCACAGACCCCGGCCTGTTGCTGACGGGCACCTCTGCAGCCATTGTGCTGGCCTATGTAGTACGGTTTTTCGGCATTGCCCAAGGTGCGATGGATTCGGCCTTTGGACGCATCTCACCCAGTCTGCCCATGGCCGCGCGCAGTTTGGGTGAGGGGACAGGCGGCACCTTGCGCCGG
Source organism: Paracoccaceae bacterium (assembly GCA_049419625.1). GTDB lineage: Bacteria > Pseudomonadota > Alphaproteobacteria > Rhodobacterales > Rhodobacteraceae > Tabrizicola_A. The sequence goes on from JBMSKG010000241.1 coordinate 1,527, forward strand.
CTTTACCTGCCCTTGATGCGCGGCTCGGTCGCCTCGGCCCTGCTGGTCGTGTTCGTGGATTGCGTCAAGGAACTGCCCGCAACGCTCTTGTTGCGCCCGTTCAACTTCAACACGCTCTCCACCCGGGTTTATGAGCTTGCAAGCCTTGAGCGCCTTGGCGAGGCCGCTCCCGCGGCGCTTGTGGTCACTGCCCTGGGTCTGGCCGCCGTTGGCCTTCTGGCACGCACGCACCGCGACCGCTGAGGGCTTGCCAGCGCGCATACATGGCGGTATCTGACAGCTGTGCCCTTATAGCTCAGCTGGTAGAGCACCTGATTTGTAATCAGGGGGTCGCGGGTTCAAGTCCTGCTGGGGGCACCATTTCTTAGCATCGGTTGTTTGCAATCCTGCGCGGCTTTGCACGTGGTGTTGATCCATTCGGGGACGCGCGGCGTAACCCACACATGACATGACCTAGGGGCAAACGCGGCATGCATCATATTCGGGTCAGTCTTTACGCGTTGATGCTGGCGGCAGCCGGGATCCCGCTTTACATCCACCTGCCACAGTTTGCCTCGATCAACCTTGGCATCGGGCTGGGCACGGTCGGGGTGATCCTGATGGCGATCCGGGTCATTGATCTTGTGCAAGACCCGTTGATCGGCTGGGCCATTGACCGCTGGCCGAAAGCGCAGCTTGGCTTTGGGTTGGCGGCGGCGGCGGGGCTGGCTGTCGGCTTTCCGATGCTGTTCCTACTTGGCCCGGGGCCCGGCGTGACGGGGCGGCTGGTGGCCATACTGGTCTTGCTTTTCACCGCCTACAGTCTTGGGTCCATCCTGATTTACGGGCGCAGCGCCAGTCTTGCCATTCATGCCGGGCCCGAAGCTCTTGTGACGCTGGCGGCCTATCGTGAGGGCGGCACGCTGGCCGGGGTGATCCTTGCGGCGATCGCCCCGGCGGTTTTGGTGGGGCTGGGGGCTGGTTCACTTGGCTATCCTGCTTTTGGGGTGCTTTTGGGGGGGCTGGCGTTCGCGGTTGCGATCCTCACCCTGCCGATCTGGCGTCGGCCTGTTCTGCCGGGGGCGGCGCCGTCGCTCACAGGTTTGGCTGAAGCGGGGGCCCTTCGGCTTTTGGTGCTGGCCCTTGTCAACAGTCTACCTGTTGCCATTACCTCGACCCTTTTCTTGTTTTTTGTCGAGGATCGACTTGTCCTTGCGGGGCTTGCTGGCCCGCTTTTGACCCTGTTCTTCCTGAGTGCCGGCCTCAGCGTCCCGCTTTGGACGGCTGTCAGTCGGCGGATTGGTGCGCGCAAGACGCTCCTCATCTCGATGCCAATGTCGATTGCCGGGTTTATCTGGGCGGCGTTTCTGGGGCCGGGCGACATGGTTGCCTTCGCGGTGATCTGTCTGGCGGCGGGGGCCGCGCTGGGGGCCGAAATGGTGCTGCTGCCCGCCATGTTTTCCGTTGCGTTGACACGGGCGGGGCTACAGGCCTCGCTTGCCTTCGGGATTTGGACCTTTGCCGGCAAGCTTGGTTTGGCGCTCGCGGCGTTTTTGGTGATGCCACTTCTTGAATGGAACGGTTTCGTCCCGGGCCAGGCCAATAGCCTTGCGGCGCTGAACACCTTGACGCTGGCCTATGCCGTCTTGCCGTGCATCTTGAAACTCGGTGCGCTGGGGCTTGTGATGCGCCTGCCGGATGCGCATCTTGGGGGCGAGGGTCCAGCGGGATCGGGTCGGGCTGTGGGATAAGCAGATGACGTTGTGCCGGGTCTTGACCCTTATGATCGCTGTCGTCTTGGGCACCCCGGGCCCATCACTGGCCCAAAGCATGCTGATCGAGGATTTTACGATGCAGCCCGAAACCCGTTGGCGCTTTTTTGCAGACACTGTGATGGGTGGCATCTCTACCGGTCAGATGACCTTTGTCACTGAAGAGGGTCGCAACCATGCGCTGATGACCGGCCGTGTCAGCACCGAAAACAACGGTGGATTCATTCAGATCCGGCTTGACCTTCAGACGGCACCGCCAAAAGATGCGGTGGGTGTGCGGCTGGTGGTGCGCGGCAATGATACGCGCTATTTCGTGCATTTGCGGACATCGGGCACGTTGTTGCCTTGGCAGTATTATCAGGCCGGTTTTGATGTGAGCCGGGACTGGTCAGAGGTGAAGCTGCCCTTTGCAAGCTTCAAAGCCTCGGGGCGTCTCTTGCGGTCAATTCCGGATCCGCAAAGCCTTGAATCGATCGGTATCGTCGCGTTCGGCCGCAACCATGACGCGGAGATTGCCGTGCGCGAAGTGGGCTTTTATTGACGACAGGTCGCGCAAGAACAGACACGAGGGCAAATAGCCATCAAAGCAGGAAATCGCCCTGTACGGCCCGCGTCACCCCAGAAATCAAGATCTCGCTGTCAGCTTGTGTGTCACCAGTGGCGTCTATGCGAACAAGAACACCACTTGAGGTGGGTATCAGCCACAGACCAAAGGCCTTTGGACCTTCGGCACTGAAGACAAAGGCCTGATCGCCCATGCGCGTTGTGTTGGCATCTATTGCGCGCAGATCGATCTGGTCGATCCCACTTCTAAACTGATAAATGATGTCGCGCGCCGCGCCGGTGACACTGTCAGTCAGGGTGCGGAATACGAAGCGGTCAGCCTGAGTATCGACCCCGCCAAAAAGCCTGTCCTGACCGCCGCCACCCTCCAGCGTGTCACGCCCCGCGCCGCCATGAATTTGCTGGTTGAATGCATTGCCTGTCAGGCGCAGCCCCACACCGGTGGCCGCGCGAAGCTCCTCAACCGACACCGCGCTGGCGAGGGCATAATGAACCGAACTGTAAATCACATCCGTGCCACCACTCGCCCCTTCGATCACCCGATCACCCGCATTTCGCAAATAATAGGTGTCATTCCCCGCGCCGCCTGTAAGGGTGTCGGCATGGGCTGCATTGCTG
>JBMSKG010000242.1:0-4431 GCA_049419625.1 Paracoccaceae bacterium
ACACTTGCCCAGATGCTTGGTGCGGAGCAAGCCAAGGAACTGCAGGCCGGTGGGTCGACAAGACTTACAATATGGTGGGTGTTAAAGAGAAGGGCGGGCACCTTGCAGCGCCCGCCCAACCTGGGCCTTAGCCCTTCTGCCAGGACTTGATCAGCTCTTCATACGAGATGGTCTCGCCTTGAGGCTTTTCGTTTTCCAGCGGGCCAACCGGAGAGCCAGGCTCGTCCAGCCAGACCTGCGGGTCTTGCGGCTCGTTCATCTTCGGGCCGATGTCGCCCTGAACGCCAGCACGCTCGATCCGCTCAAGCACTTTTTCCTGCTCTTCGCACAGGGCATCCAGTGCTTCTTGCGGGGTCTTGGCACCCGACATCGCGTCGCCGATGTTCTGCCACCACAGCTGTGCCAGCTTGGGGTAGTCAGGAACGTTGGTGCCGGTGGGCGACCACTGAACGCGGGCGGGCGAGCGATAGAACTCGACCAGACCGCCCAGTTTCGGGGCACGATCGGTGAAGGACTGGTGCTGGATGGTGGATTCGCGGATGAAGGTCAGGCCGACATGCGACTTCTTGACGTCCACCGTCTTGGACACCACGAACTGCGCATAAAGCCAAGCGGCTTGGGCGCGATCAACCGGGGTCGACTTCATCAGGGTCCAGGAACCTGCGTCCTGATAACCCACCTTCATGCCATCCTGCCAATAGGCGCCGTGCGGCGAGGGGGCCATGCGCCACTTGGGCGTGCCGTCCTCGTTCATCACGGGCAGGCCTTCCTTGACCATATCGGCGGTGAAAGCGGTGTACCAGAACATCTGCTGGGCGATATTGCCCTGTGCAGGAACCGGGCCTGCTTCACCAAAGGTCATGCCTTGGGCTTCCGGCGGGGTGAACCGCTGCAGCCAGTCAATCGCCTTGGTCACAGCATAGACGGCGGCGGCGTCGTTGGTGGCACCGCCACGCGCAACGCAAGAGCCGACGGGCTGCGAGTTTTCATTGACGCGGATACCCCATTCGTCGACCGGAAGGCCGTTGGGTTCACCCACGTCGCCCATACCGGCCATCGACATCCACGCGTCGGTGTAGCGCCAGCCAAGCGAGGGGTCTTTCTTACCATAGTCCATGTTGCCATAGACGCCGGTCGCTGGGCCACCTGCATAAGACATGTCACGGCCGGTGAAGAATTCGGCGATGTCTTCGTAGGCCGACCAGTTCAACGGAACGCCAAGATCATAGCCATACTTGGCCTTGAAGTCCTCTTTGGACTGCGGATGGTCGAACCAGTCAGCGCGGAACCAGTAGAGGTTGGCGAACTGCTGGGTGGGCAGCTGATACAGCTTGCCATCCGGAGCGGTGGTGAACTTGGTGCCGATAAAGTCGGCCACGTCGAGGTTCGGGTTGGTGACCGCCGCCCCTTCGCCCGCCATCCAGTCATCAAGGATGCGGACCTGCTGATAGCGCCAATGTGTGCCGATCAGGTCGCTGTCGTTGATATAGGCGTCATAGATGTTTTCGCCCGACTGCATCTGCGTTTGCAGCTTTTCCACCACATCGCCTTCGCCGATGAGGTCATGGGTTACCTTGATACCGGTGATCGCCTCAAAGGCCGGGGCCAGAACCTTGGCCTCGTACTCATGGGTGGTGATGGTTTCTGACACCACCTTGATTTCCATGCCTGCATAGGGCTTGGCGGCATCGACGAACCATTGCATTTCGGCTTCCTGATCGGCGCGCGACAGGGTCGAAAGGTCGCCGATTTCGGCATCGAGGAAGGCCTTGGCCGCCTCCATATCGGCCCAGGCCGGGGCCGAGCCAAAGGCGATAAGCGCAAGCGCCATCGCGGTTGTCGTCTGTCTCAGTCTCATTATATTCCTCCCAGAATGTAAGTTGTCCGATTTTCGTTATGCCGGGGGGGACGGGTTGCATCCGGCCCCCCCGGCGTTTTCATGCCTCACATCACACCCAGCGAAACACTGCTGCCGCGTAAATCAGGCAAAGGATCAGCGCGCCCCAAAGCGGGCCGCCGAAGGCAAAGAGCCAGCCGATACACACAAAGGCCGAGCCCAAGAGCGAGATAAACAGCCGGTCGCCGCGCGTCGTTTCAATGCGCAACACCCCCCGGCGTGGGGTTTCGGGAAAGCGGATCGCCAGAATGGTGAACAGGATCAAAAGGCAGGCGATCACGAAAAAGAAGAGCGCAACCGGAAAGGTCCATGCCATCCAGCCGCCGGGCACCAAGGGTGCAAACCAGTCAAACCCATCCTCGGTGCGCGGCACCACGGCGATCAGCGCGGCAAAAATCGCGGCCAAACAGCCCACCGAGACAAGGTAAATTGCGTTCCAACGAGAGGCGGTCATGATCACACCCTTCCCAGGGCAAAGCCCTTGGCGATGTAGTTGCGGACAAAATAGATCACCAAGGCACCCGGAATGATCGTCAGCACCCCGGCTGCCGCCAGCACCCCCCAATCCATGCCACTGGCTGACACCGTGCGTGTCATCGTCGCGGCAATCGGCTTGGCGTTGACCGAGGTCAGCGTGCGCGACAGCAAGAGTTCTACCCACGAGAACATAAAGCAGAAGAAGGCCGCCACCCCGATCCCGCTGGCAATCAGCGGCATGAAGATTCGTACGAAGAACCGACCAAAGCTGTAGCCATCGATATAGGCGGTCTCGTCGATCTCTTTCGGCACTCCACGCATGAACCCTTCCAGGATCCAAACCGCCAAGGGCACGTTGAACAAGCAATGCGCCAAGGCGACCGCGATATGGGTGTCAAACAGCCCGACCGAGGAATAAAGCTGAAAGAAGGGCAGGGCGAACACCGCAGGCGGCGCCATGCGATTGGTCAAAAGCCAGAAGAACAGATGCTTGTCGCCCATGAAGTTGTAGCGCGAAAAGGCATAGGCCGCCGGCAGCGCCACGGTCAGCGAAATCACCACGTTCATGGTGACATAGATGATCGAGTTCACATACCCCATGTACCAACTTGGGTCTGTCAGGATTGTCACATAGTTCTGGAACGTCAGATCCTGCGGCCACAGCGAAAAGGTCGAGGTGATCTCGGTATTGGTCTTCAGGCTCATGTTGACCAGCCAATAGATCGGGATCAGCAGGAACAAGAGATACAGCGTCATCACAAGGGCGGAACCGCGTAGGCGCATCTTACTTGCCCTCCTCTTTGTCCAGATTGGTCATCACGGTGTAAAACACCCACGAGACCAACAGGATCACCAAGAAATACATGATCGAGAAGGCCGCCGCCGGACCAAGGTCAAACTGGCCAACCGCCATCTTCACCAGATCGATCGACAGGAAGGTGGTCGAATTGCCCGGTCCGCCACCGGTTACCACGAAGGGCTCGGTGTAGATCATGAAACTGTCCATGAAACGCAACAGCACCGCGATCAGCAAAACACCCGCCATCTTCGGCAGTTCAATGAACCGAAACACCGCCCAGCGGCTGGCCTGATCCACCCGCGCGGCCTGATAATAGGCGTTCGGGATAGATTGCAGGCCCGCATAGCACAGCAAAGCCACGAGCGAGGTCCAGTGCCAGACATCCATCATGATGACTGTGATCCAGGCATCCAAGGGATCGTTGGTGTAGTTGTAGTCAACGCCCAACTCGGCCAGATAATGACCCAGAAGGCCGATATCGACGCGGCCAAAGATCTGCCAGATCGTGCCCACCACGTTGAACGGGATCAACAACGGCAGCGCCATCAGCACCAAGCAGACCGAGGCCCAAAATCCCTTTTTCGGCATGTTCAGCGCGATGTAGATGCCCAAGGGCACCTCGATCGCCAGAATGATCGCGGAAAACAGGATCTGGCGACCCAAGGCCTCATGCAGGCGGCTTGAGGTGATCATGTCCTCAAACCACTCCAAACCCACCCAGAAGAACTCGTTGTTGCCGAAAGTGTCGCTCAGGGAATAGTTGACCACCGTCATCAGAGGCAAGACCGCCGAAAAGGCGACGATGACCAGAACCGGCAGGACCAAGAACCACGCCTTGTTGTTTTGCGTCTTGTCCATCAGGCGGCCCCCCTTGCTTGTGCAACCGGGGCGACGCGCCAGTCGTCAGCATAGACATTGATCCGTTCGGGTAGAAAGCGCACATGGGTCAGGCTGCCATCCACCGCCATGCCTTCGGGTGCAATCACGTTCACTGTTGTGCCCGCCACCTCGCCCCGAATGATGCGATGGCGGCCCACATCCTCCACCCGGCGGATGGTGATCGGCAGCCCGTCTCCGGCGGTCAACACGGCATATTCCGGCCGGATGCCAATCTGCGCGCGCCCCGTGACCGCGCCATAGCCTGCGCCCAAGCTCACCGGTTGACCTGCGACCATCGCCGTGTTGCCCCGGATCTCGGCGTCTAGCAGGTTCATCCCCGGCGAGCCAATGAAATAGCCCACAAAGGTATGGGCCGGGG
>JBMSKG010000243.1:0-4400 GCA_049419625.1 Paracoccaceae bacterium
CCATATTGCCACCCAGCGCAGCTATCTTCACTATCACGCCCAAAAGCAGCGCTAGCCGCCAAACCATACAGCAGGACAGACCATGGCCCATTACCGCCACCGCAAGTTCAACACCAAAGAGACCTACCCCGAACAAAAGCTGGACAATGACCTGTGTCAGGCCGTTGTCACCACGGGTGGGCGCACGATTTACCTGCGCGGCCAGTGCCCGCAAAATCTGGATGACGCAAAGGACATCGGCAGCCATGACCCGGTTGAACAGACCCACAAGGTCATGCAGAACATCCAGCAGCTGATCGAAGAATGCGGCGGCAAGATGGAGCATCTGGTCAAGGTCGTCGTCTACATCACCGACGTGCGCCACCGCGAAGCGGTCTACCGGACGATGGGCGAATACATCAAAGGCGTGCATCCCGTCTCAACCGGGCTGGTGGTCAGCGCCCTTGCCCGGCCCAATTGGCTGGTGGAAATCGACGGCACCGCCGTGATTCCGGACTAAGGCGATGACCTTTTCGCTTGTCGCACGCTGCGCCAAAACCGGCATGTTCGGGGTGGCGATCTCGTCCTCCTCCCCCGCCGTGGCCGCGCGCTGCGCCTATGCCCGCGCGGGTGTTGGCGCGGTGGCCAGCCAGAACATCACCGACCCCACCCTTGGCCCCCTCGCGCTTGATCTCATGCAAGGCGGGTCTACGGCCGCGCAGGCGATTGCCCGCATCAAGGCGGAAAGTGCCTTCATCGACTACCGTCAGGTCTTGGTGATCGACGCGGCAGGCGGCACCGCCATTCACTCCGGCCCCAACGCGCTGGGCATCTGGGCCGAGGCGCAGGGCCGCGATGTCGCCTCGGGCGGCAATCTTCTGGCCAACCCGGGCGTGCCGCAGGCCATCGTCGCGGGGTTTGAATCCTCCTCCGGCCATCTGGGCGACCGCCTCATCGCCGCCATGCGCGCTGGTGTCGCGGCAGGGGGCGAGGCCGGGCCGGTTCATTCCGCAGGCTTGCGTCTGGTGGACAAGGTCAGTTGGCCCGTCGCCGATCTGCGCTGCGACTGGACCGAAGATTGCCCGATCGAGGCGCTTGCCCGCCTTTGGGATGTCTACAAACCCCAGCTTGCCGCCTATGTGCAGCGCGCGCTCGATCCGCGCGCGGCCCCGTCCTATGGCGTGCCGGGCGACGAATAACCCGTCTTACGGGCAGCGCGGCGCGGGCTTGCGATAGGGTCCCGTCGCCTCAAAGGCAGAGGCCAGTTGCAACAGCGCCAGATCGTCCCAGCCGCGCCCGGCAAAGGTCAGGCCCGCAGGCATGCCGATATCGGCCATCATCCCCATCGGCACGGTGACGGTGGGAATCCCCAAATGCCGGATCGCCAGATTGCCATTGGCCACCCAAACCCCATTGCGCCACGCCAGATCGGCCGAGGCGGGGTTCACGTCGGCATCCGCCGGGCCCACATCCGCCGCCGCCGGGAAGGCCACGGCATCCAGACCCAGCCGGTCCATCCAATCCTCCAGATCGGCCTTGCGCGTCGCCTCCAGCCCGGCAAACCCTTGGGCCAGATGCGGGATGGTGCGGAAATCCCCGGGCGGGTTGGCGCGGGCATGGTCCGGGTAATGCGCGATGTCGTCGTCAAAGCCCGTATACCGATCCGGCAGTGCGCCCGGCGGCTGCGGAAAGATGCGTGCGCCGTCGATCAGCGCCAGACGGTCCAGCCCCGGTTGGCCATTGACCGCCAGAAAATCATTCCACGCCCAGACCGACAGATCGACAATCTCGCGCTTCAAGTATTCCGCACTCACCAATCCCCGCGTGTGGATCTTCGCCGCGCCGGTGCGGTCGCCCTCATAATTCGTGATGACGGGAAACTCCGTCACAATCACCTCGGCCCCCGCCGCCTCCATTGCCGCCCGCGCCTGATTGACCAGCGCCAGTACCGAGGCGCGGGTGTCAATCCTCTGCCCCGTCGGCCCGCCAATGCCGGGCGCATCGCCCGTCCCAGCCAGCGGGTCCGCGTTGACATACATCGCCGGAATCCCGATCCGCTTGCCGCGCAGCGATGCCCGCGCTGCAAGCGCGGGATAAGACGCTGGCCGATGCGCCGATGCCGCCGGAATCGCCACCCAATCCTGCATCCGCCACAGATCGCCGCGCGGATTCGGATCGTCGGCCACGATGATATCCAACACCTCCAGCAGATCCGCCATCGACCGCGTATGCGGCACCACCACATCCATCGTCGGCACCAAGGGCCAGTTGCCACGCACCGAGATCACTCCGCGCGACGGCGTATAGGCGCACAGCCCGTTGTTGGCCGCAGGTGCGCGGCCCGAGGACCAGGTTTCCTCCGCCAGACCAAAGGCACCAAAGCTCGCCGCCGTCGCACTCCCCGACCCGTTGGACGAGCCAGAGGCAAAGGCCGCCGTGAGCCAATCGGCCGAATACGGACTTTCCGCCCGCCCATAAAGCCCGCGCTGCATGCCACCATTGGCCATCGGCGGCATGTTGGTCAGCCCGATCAGCACCGCCCCTGCCGCCCGCAACCGAGCAATCGCAAAGGCATCATCCGTGGCCACCAGATCGGCAAAGGCGGGCGATCCTGCGGTGGCCGGAAGCCCCCGCACCTTGTAGCTGGCCTTCGCAGTATAGGGGATGCCGTCCAAGGGCCCCAGCACCGCCCCGGCCTTACGGCGCGCGTCCGATGCACGGGCCTCGGCCTCCGCCGCGGGGTTCAGGACCGGCACCGCGTTCAGGCAGGGCCCGGCGCGGTCATACCGCGCGATCCGGTCCAGATAGGCCCGCAACAGCCCAAGGCTGGTGTCCCGCCCGGCCTCCAAGGCGGCACGCAGATCGGCGATGCTCGTCTCGACAACGGTCATTTGGTCTTCCGGGCGGGTTGCTGCTGCGTGATGCAATGCACCCCGCCGCCCCGCGCAAACAGCTCGCGCGCGTCCACCGTCACCACGCGCCGCCCCGGATAGGCTGCCGCCAGAATATCGCGCGCCTGCGCATCTGCCTTGGCCTCACCAAAGCCGCAGGCGATGACCCCGTCATTGACGACCAGATGGTTGATATAGCTCCAATCCACGAAGTCATGCCCATCGCGCAGCGTCTCGGGCGCGGGCACATCGATGATCTCGAACCGCCGACCCTTGGCATCGGTTGCCTCGCTCAGCTGATGGCGAATGTCCTGCATCGTGCGGTGATCAGGATGGTCGGGGTTCGGCTGGCTGTGCAGCAGAATCTTCCCCGGCGCCGGAAAGGTCGCGACAATATCCACATGGCCGCGGGTGCCAAAGGTCTCATAATCGCGCGCCAGCCCCTTGGGCAGCCAGATCGCCTTGTCCACCCCCAAAGTGCGCGTCATCTCTGCCTCGACCCGGCCCTTGTCGGCATGCGGGTTGCGGTCGGGGTCAAGCTGCACGGTCTCGGTCAACAGGATCGTGCCCTCACCATCCACATGCAGCCCGCCGCCTTCGTTGACCAACAGCGAGGACACCACCGGAACCCCCGCAAGCCCGGCGACAAAGGCACCAAGCCCGCGGTCATTCTTGGCGCTGGTCCAGGTCCCACCCCCCCAGCCGTTAAAGATCCAGTCCACCGCCGCCAGATTGCCCGAGGCATCATGCACAAAGGTCGGCCCGGTATCGCGCAGCCAGAAATCGTCGATCACCCGTTCGACAATCTCGATACCTGATCCCAACATCCGCTTCGCCCGCGCCATCTCGGTCGGATCAACGATCATCGTCACCGGCTCGAACTCGGCAACTGCATGGGCGACAGCGGTCCAGGCCGCATAGCCCGCCTCCCGCGCCGCACTCTCTGCGCCCAGCGTTTCGCCCTCTCGCGGGAAGGCCATCCAGATCCGGTCTTGCCGGAAGGTTTCCGGCGGCATGGTCCAAGTCATCTCGGTCTCGATTTTCACAGGGGCAGAATACTGTGCAAACCTGCCCCGGTCGGGCTGGAAAGGAAAGCCATTTCAAAGCAGGACCGGCTGGCCGCTTTGGCCTCAGGCCAGTCCAGCCGCATGCAGCCCAAGCCCAAGCGCCGCAGCCCCAGCCAGAACTGGCGCCAGTCCCAGCCTCAGACCAAACACCGCCCATAGTGCCAGAACCGTCAACCCGGCTGCCGCAGGATCGAGGGTTGAAAACACCGGCACTTCAAGTCTGAGACCGCCCCAGCCGATCTGCCGGACCTCAGTCCAGATCACATGCACCGCAAACCAAAGCGCAAGGTTCAGGATCACCCCGACCACCGCCGCCGTCACCGCTGCCAAAGCGGCGGCCAGCGCGGTATTGGTGCGCAGCCGCTCCATGAAGGGCGCGCCGAGGAAGATCCAGGCAAAGAAGGGCGCAAAGGTGACCGAGGGTGGCAAGAGCCCACCCAGGGTGGCGGCCACCAGGGGCGCG
>JBMSKG010000244.1:0-4359 GCA_049419625.1 Paracoccaceae bacterium
TCCGCCTTGGCCTCAACCGGGGCCAGGGGCGGCGCCCCTTCTTCGGCCAAAACGTCGTCCAGCCCGATTTCAAGCTTGCGGCGGATCCGCGTGGCGTCCTTTTCGGTTGGCCCGTAGGACAGCGCCCGGTGCCATTGGAACTCGGCCTCGCGCTTGCGGCCCACGGCCCAATAGACATCGCCCAGATGGTCGGTAACGATGGGATCGACCGGTTCCAGAAGCGAGGCCCGCTCCATGGGTTCCACCGCGTCATGATAGCGGCCCAGCCGGTAATAGGCCCAAGCCAGACTGTCGATGATATAGCCCGACCCCGGTTCACGGGCGACGGCGCGTTCGATCATCGACAGCGCCTCTTGCAGGTTTTCGCCTCGGTCGACGAAACTGTAACCAAGGTAGTTCAACACCTGCGGCTGGTCGGGGTTCAGCCGAAGCGCCTCGCGCATGTCGGCCACAGTGCCGTCAAAGTCGCCCAAACGCTCGGCACAGATGCCGCGGCTGAAAAAGAGCGCCCAATTCTCGGGCCGTGGGGCGCCCAGAAGATCGATGGCAGTGGTATAGACATCCCGCGCCTCGGCAAAGCGTTCGTCGCGGCGATAGGCATCGGCCAGCGCTATATGGGCGACCAAGAGATCAGGTTTGGCGCGGGCAAGGCCAAGGAGGATCTCGATTGATGCTTCGTTTCGCCCCGCCGACCGTGTGGCTTCGGCCCGCCCGATTTCGGCGACGTGGAAAGCTGGGCTTGATGCTGGAACGGTGGCATAGACCTCGATCGCAAGATCATGCTGGCCTTGCTGTTCCAAAAGCCCTGCCACCAAAAGGGCGGTGTCATCTTGATTGGGGCGCAACGCCTGCGCGGCACGTGCATAGATCAGCGTATGGGTGATGTCACCGTCCTGACCTAGGGCCATGGCGACAGTGTAGAAGACTTCGGCCAAGCCTTCTTTGGCAGTGCTGACATTGTCGAACGGCACCGGCTCGCCCGCGGCAAGCCTGAGGCGCAGCTGTTCCAGTTCGGGGTCAGGCTCACCGACAAAGCTGGCATCCAAAAGCGCCAGCGCTTCGGGGTTGCGCTCCAGCTGCGAAAGGATTCGCGCGTGCGCGAGGATCGCGCGCCGCAGCGTCTGGAGAGCGCCTTGATTGGGGTCGGACAGGATCGCATGCGCGCCCTCGTAATCACCGGCAGAGGCCAAGGCCAAGGCTTTGTGATACATTCCGAAGGTTGCCATGCCTTGGGTCTTGGATAACGCGTCAAGCGTCGCGGTCGCCTCGGACATGCGGCCCAGCCCTACCTGTGCCCAAGCCGTCACAAGCACATCAAGTAGCGCGCCATTGGCGGCCCCATCCCGGCTTTTCTTCAGCACATCCTCATAATCTTCGGCCGTTATCGACTCGACCAAAAGCGCCAGATATCCGGCCTGAGATGATGCATCAGCGTCTTGCAGCGCCCGCGCAATATTGGCCGCAGTCCCCCATTCGCCCATCCCGATATTGGCCAAGATCGCGCCTTCCAGCAGTTCGGGATTTGTCGCGTCGCTAACCAGAGCGCGGGCAAACCACTCTGCGGCAGCGGCATGGTCAGACTGAGCCGCCGCCGCCCGCGCGGCCAAGAAGGCCCCTGCATCGCCTGCGACTGTCTCGACCGGGTTGGCCTGTTGTGCAAGCACCGGACACCCCAGTCCAAGGCACAAGGCCATCAGAACCGGGCCAAACACAGGGCGAAGCACCTTGGGCGCGGGCGATGGCATGGGCGGGCTCCTTGTTGGATTGCCAAATAGCTAGTGAGACGGCCCGACAAAAGCAATGCGGGCCGGGGTATAGTTCCCCCGACCCGCATGAATTTGTCAGAAATTTCGACGTCCAGCGATCACATGTTCGGGTAGTTCGGCCCACCGCCGCCCATCGGTGTTGTCCAAGTGATGTTCTGCGACGGATCTTTGATGTCGCAGGTTTTGCAATGAACGCAGTTTTGGAAGTTGATCTGGAAGCGCGGCTCCTTGCCCTCTTCGGCGATCACCTCATAAACGCCTGCCGGGCAATAGCGCTGCGCGGGTTCGGCATATTCAGGCAGGTTCACCAGAATCGGCACCGAGGGATCCTTCAGTCGCAGATGCGCAGGCTGGTTTTCGTCGTGGTTGGTAAAGCTGAAAGCCACGTTGGTCAGCCGGTCAAAGGACAACACGCCATCGGGTTTCGGATAGTCGATCGGCGCGAAATCCTTGGCCTTGCCGGTGGCCTTGGCGTCGTTCTTGCCATGGCGCAGGGTGCCCAGAATGGTCAGGCCAAAGGTGTTCGCCCACATGTCTGCCCCGCCTAGGGTCAGGCTGGCGATCAGGCCATACTTCGACCACAGCGGCTTGACGTTGCGGACCTTTTTCAGGTCCTTGCCAATCGGGCCGGTGCGAACGGCGGTCTCGTAATCGTTCAACTCATCGCTGGAACGTCCCGCCGCGATGGCCTTGGCTGCCGCCTCGGCCGCCGCAATGCCCGACAGCATGGCGTTGTGGTTGCCCTTGATGCGCGGCACGTTCACAAGGCCCGCCGAGCAGCCCAAGAGAGCCACGCCCGGTGCCACCATCTTCGGGATCGACTGCCAGCCGCCCTCGGAAATCGCCCGCGCGCCATAGGCCACGCGCTTGCCGCCCTTCAGGAGTTCGGCCACCATCGGGTGGTGCTTGAAGCGCTGGAATTCCATGTAGGGGTAAAGGTGCGGGTTTTCGTAGTTCAAGTGCACCACAAAGCCCACGTAAACCTGATTGTTTTCGATGTGATAGATGAACGACCCGCCGCCCGCGTTCGAGCCCAAGGGCCAGCCCATCGTGTGGGTGACAGTGCCCAGCTTGTGCTTGGCTGGGTCAATCTCCCAGATTTCCTTCATGCCAAGGCCGAACTTTTGCGGGCATTTGCCGGCCGACAGGTCATACTTGGCAATCACCTCTTTCGAGAGGCTTCCGCGCACGCCTTCGCCCAGGAACACATATTTGCCCGCAAGCACCATGCCTGGCTCATAGGACGGACCCGGCGTGCCATCAGTATTGCGGCCAAACTCTCCCGCGACCACACCGCGCACTTCGCTGTTTTCGCCATAGATCACTTCCGAGCACGCCATGCCCGGGAAAATCTCGACGCCCAGTTCTTCAGCCTGGCCTGCCAGCCAACGACAGACATTCGCCATCGAGACGATGTAATTGCCGTGGTTGTTCATCAAAGGCGGCATCGGAAAGTTCGGGATGCGCATCTGACCGGCGGGTCCAAGGACATAGAAGTTATCCTCCTGCACCTCGGTCTTGATCGGCGCGCCTTTTTCCCGCCAGTTCGGGATCAGCGCATCAAGGCCCGAGGGGTCCAGAACCGCGCCCGACAGGATATGGGCGCCAACTTCAGAACCCTTTTCCAGCACCACGACCGAAAGATCAGGGTTGATCTGCTTCAACCGGATCGCGGCCGACAGGCCGGACGGCCCCGCGCCGACGATCACAACGTCATATTCCATCGTTTCGCGCACGATTTCGGTCATGGCTTCCTCTCCGGTTCCCGGCTTTTTCGCTGCGCCTGTGTTTGCCCTTTGGGCTGTCCAAGGTCAACCATGACGCAACATCCTGTCTTCACATTGCAGCATGAGGGAAACGTTCTGTCGTGCCCGCTTGGCCTGTCCCGACGCCATGACGCCCATTCGCGCCATTCCCCCTTGCATTTGGTGCGCCTTCGGGTTCTTTTGGGCAGGTAGGTTTCTCAAGGTCATGGTCCGCACCCGGGCCGTGGCCTTGTCATTTATGTGAAAAGGCTCATGGAAAAGATCCCGATGACACGTGCCGGCTTCGTCGCATTGGACGAAGAGTTGAAGCAGCTGAAAAGTGTGGAACGCCCCGCCATCATCCGCGCCATCGCGGAAGCGCGCGAACATGGCGATCTGTCGGAAAACGCCGAATACCATTCGGCGCGCGAGAAGCAGAGCTTTATCGAGGGCCGTATCAAAGAGCTGGAGGGCATTTTGTCCTTGGCTGAGGTGATTGATCCGACCCGCCTGTCGGGTGCCATCAAGTTTGGCGCGACCATCACCATTGTCGACGAAGACAGCGACGAGGAGAAAACCTATCAGATCGTCGGTGAGACCGAAGCCGATATCGAGGCGGGCAAGCTGAACATCCGCTCTCCCTTGGCCCGCGCCTTGATTGGCAAGGACGAGGGAGATTCGGTCGAGGTCAAGACCCCCGGCGGCAATCGCAGTTACGAAATTCTTTCAATCCGCTACATTTAAAGTCTGGGGGGCCGCCCCCCGAATGCCGCCCAAACCAGCGAGTGACGATGCCTGACAAGGACATCCACCACCCCCGAGACCCCGAGACGCGTGCGTTTGAGCAG
>JBMSKG010000245.1:0-4358 GCA_049419625.1 Paracoccaceae bacterium
CCGGGAGTGGGCGAGGCGGTCAGCCTTTATACCGACCTTCTGGTGCGCGAGGATCTTTTGCAGCTTTTCGGCTTTCCGACCATGCTGGAAAAGGAATGGCACAAGCTGTTGATGACGGTGCAGGGCGTGGGTGCCAAGGCGGCGATGGCGATCTTGGGCACGCTGGGCGCGGAAGGCGTGGGCCGCGCCATCACGCTGGGCGATGCGCGCGCGATCCAAGCCGCGCCCGGCGTGGGGCCGAAACTGGCGCAGCGCGTGATCTTGGAGTTGAAGGCCAAGGCAGGCTCGGTCATGGCGATGGGGGTGAGCTTGTCGGCCACGGCCGAAGCGGATGACAGCGTGATCGAACCGCTGACCCCCGCCCCAGCCAAAAAGCCCGCCAAACCAGCCAGCCCAACCCCCGGCCAATCACGCGCGGCCTTCACGGCCGATGCGCTCTCGGCGCTGATGAACCTGGGCTACGGTCAGGGCGATGCGGCGCAGGCGGTGGCGACGGTGGCGGGCGAAAACCCCGAGGCAGACACCGCCACGCTGATCCGCGCCAGCCTGAAACTGCTGGCTACGAAAGGCTAAGCGATGACTTCCGACCCCACCTTGCGCCCCGAAAAGCTGCCCGAGGATCTGGATCGCGCCTTGCGCCCGCAGATGCTGGAAGAGTTTGTCGGCCAGGCCGAGGCGCGGGCGAACCTTGCGGTGTTCATTCAATCGGCGCGGATGCGGGGTGAATCGATGGATCACACGCTGTTCCACGGCCCGCCCGGTCTGGGCAAAACCACGCTCGCGCAGATCATGGCGCGGGAGTTGGGGGTGGGGTTTCGCATGACCTCGGGGCCGGTCTTGGCGAAGCCGGGCGATCTGGCGGCGATCCTGACCAATCTGGAACCGCGTGATGTTCTCTTCATCGACGAGATTCACCGCCTGTCACCGGTAGTGGAAGAGGTGCTTTATCCCGCGATGGAAGACTTTGCGCTGGATCTGGTGATCGGCGAGGGACCGGCGGCGCGCACGGTGCGGATCGATCTGCAGCCCTTTACGCTGGTGGGGGCCACGACACGGCTGGGTCTCTTGACCACGCCCTTGCGCGACCGCTTTGGCATCCCGACCCGGTTGCAGTTCTACACCGAGGATGAGTTGGACCATATCGTGACCCGTGGCGCGCGGCTTTTGGGGATTGAAAGCGACCCCGCCGGCACCCGCGAAATCGCCAAACGCGCGCGTGGCACCCCGCGCATCGCGGGCCGCTTGCTGCGTCGTGTGGTGGATTTTGTTACGGTCGAGGGCAATGGCCGCCTGACCCAAGCCATCGCCGACCGCGCGCTGACGCGGCTCGGGGTGGATCATCTCGGCCTCGATGCCGGTGATCGGCGCTATATGACGCTTTTGGCCGAGAACTATGGCGGCGGCCCGGTCGGGGTGGAAACCATCGCCGCCGCCTTGTCCGAGGCGCGGGATGCCATCGAAGAGGTGATTGAGCCCTATCTTCTGCAGCAAGGCCTGATCCTGCGCACGCCAAGGGGCCGGATGCTGGGGGCGAAGGCCTGGGCGCATCTGGGATTGCCCGCGCCAAAAGCCCCCGGTCAGGGCGAGCTTTTCGAGGGCTGAGCGCCCCGGGCCAGCCAAGTTGGATATTTGTACCGCATTGAAGGCAAGCGCCGTTCAAGGATTTGCGCCTTTCAAAATACTCCGGGGTCCGGGGCTGGCCCCGGGGGTGGTGCAAGGGGCTGTTCTTGATCCAGATTCCGCCCAAGAGAGGAAGCCGGGATGTTCGGTCCCCTTTAGATGCTGGGCACGATGAAATCCGGTATGATCCCCGAGGCGGCGATGAAGGGGGCGGTGTCGCGTCCGGCAAAAAGCCCATGGTCCGTCACCAGCACGCTGCGGCAGCCTGCTGCCGCCCCGCCGAGCACATCGGTGTGCAAGGTGTCGCCCACCATGGCAAGCTGCGCGGGCGAAAGGCCGGTGCGCGCGATGCCTTCGGCAAAGGCTTCGGGGAAGGGTTTGCCGAACCAGTGGGTCTTGATCTTCAGGCGGTCCAAGAGGTCATGGCCGAAAAGCCCCGGCTCCAGCGTCAGCCCGCCTTCGCGCGGGGCGACGAGATCGGGGTTGGCGACGACAAAGGGGCGCGGGTTTTGCGCCAGCGCCTGTTCCAGCCGCGCCTGCAAGGCGGGTGTCCAGCGCGCGGTTGACAGAAAGAGGATGCCGTCCGCCACATCAAAAGCGGTGGGGTCAAGGGCGGCGTCCAGCACGCGGGCCGGGATATCGGCAAAGCTGTCGCCCGCCGCAGAAATCGCGGCCCATGTGGCGCCGGGGGCGATGCTGTCCAGCCGGGCCACGGCGACATCGCGCGAGGCGACGACCTCATCAGCCGTGAAGTCAAAGCCGAGCCGGTGATATTTGGCCAAAAGCTGCGCGCGGGTATAGCTGGCGGCATTGGTCAGCACCGCCAGTTTCTTGCCCCGCGCCCGCAGGCTGGTGAGCCGCGCCACCGCGCCCGGAATGGCGGTTTCGCCGACGTTGAGGACGCCAAAGGCATCCAAGAGAAAGCCATCGACATGATCGGCCACCTCGTCAAGCGAGGCGCAGGTCAGGGAGCGCGTGGGATAGCGTGCCCGGGGCAGGCGGGGGCGGATCGCCTCGTATCGGGCGAAGGCGGCGGGGGCGTCCGACAGCATGTCGCCGCCCTTAGCATTCAGCGAAACGGCGTCAGACACTGGTAAACCCGCCTTCGACCATCAAGAGTGCGCCGTTCACCATGGCCGAGGCGTCTGAGGCGAGGTAAAGCGCGGCATCGGCCACTTCGACCGGTTCGGCAAAGCGGCGGGCGGGGGTGGCGTTGCGGAACGGGTCGCCCTTTTCGGGCGGACCCCAGATGGTTTTGCCCATGGGCGTCATCACCACGGTGGGGCAAATCGCGTTCACCTGCACATTGTGGCGCGCCCATTCGGCGCAGAGCGACTTGGTCAGCGCATTTAGCCCGCCTTTGGAGGTGGCATAGGCGACATGATCCTCAAGCGCGATCACGCCGGTCTGGCTGGAGATGTTGATGATCTTGCCCCAGCGCTGGGCAATCATCGCGGGGGCCAAGGTGCGGGCGGTCAGGAAGGGTGCGCGCAGGTTGACGGCCATCATTTCGTCCCAGTCCGGGGTCAGGAAGTCGACCGCAGGCGCGACATGGGCGATGCCGGCGGAGTTGACCAGAATGTCGATCGTGCCCCAGGCCTTCAGCGCCGCTTCGCAGGCGGTCACAGGGCCGGTTGGGCTGGCCAATTCGGCGGTCAGGGTCAGGCAGCGGCGACCATGGGCGCGCACGGCGTCGGCCGTCGCGGCAAGGTCGGCCGCATCCCGCCCCAGTGCCACGATATCGGCCCCGGCTTCGGCAAAGACCGCGCAGATCTCGGCGCCGATGCCTTTCGATGCGCCGGTGACCAGCGCCTTGCGGCCCTTGAGGGAAAAGCGGTCTTGCCAAGACATTGGCTACTCCAGATTGGTGTGGCGCGCGCGCATGGCGTCGGGGGGCACGCCAAGGTGATCGCGCAGCGCAAGGATCAAGAGTTCGAAGGCCAGATATTGCGCGCCCTCGAAGAGCGAGCCCATCGGCAGGACCGAGGTGGCCGCCGCGCCTTGGTCATTGGCCATGGTTTGTGCCGGGATGAGGAACACAAGGTCCGCGGCTTGTGCGGCCTTGCCCAGCGGTTGGGCGGTCACGCAGGCCACCCGCGCCTGTGCCGCGCGCGCCACGCCGATGAGGCCGTTGACGGTTGAAAAGCTGCCCGGTCCGGCGCTGACGATCAACAGATCACCCGGTCCCACGGGGGGGCAGGACATGTCGCCCACCACATGCGCATCAAGCCCCATGTGGTAAAGCCGCATGGCCAGAGCGCGCATCATCAGCCCTTCGCGGCCCACGCCGTAGCAGACCACACGGGCAGCAAGCGCCAGTTCGGCCACCATGGCCTGCAAGGTGGCCGGGTCGATTGCGGCAACGGCTTGGCGGATTTCATCTGCCGCGCGGGCGGCCTGATCGGCAAGGGTCACGTTCCAACCTTTCGTACGGTGCTTGGTTCGCAGGCGGCCAGAGCGGCCTTGTGCAAGAGGCCACATTCGTCAAGCAAATCCAACACCGTATAGCGGCTGCGCAGGAAACGGGCTTTGAGGATGGATTGGGTCAGGTAGCGGTCATCCACCCCGATCTCGGCCCCGGTGACGGGCGCGCCGGCGCGCGAAAGATGGTTGGCCATCCGGTCAGCGGTCCAGAGCCGCGCACGCAGGCGGGCGGACAGCGTCGGCCAGATCTCGCGCAGATGGGCCCGACGTTCGGCGAGGGCCGGGCCCTCGACATGTTTCAGGCGGGTTTCAAG
>JBMSKG010000246.1:0-4341 GCA_049419625.1 Paracoccaceae bacterium
TTTGTCCTTTCTGTCCGATGGCATCTGGCTGTCTTTGCAGCCGCTGAACCTTGGCCTGATCATCGTCGGCGTCACCATCGGACTGTTCATCGGGGCCATGCCTGGCCTTGGGTCGGTGAACGGGGTGGCGATCTTGTTCCCGATCACCTTCCTTGTGCCCCCGGCCTCGGCCATCATCTTCCTGGCTGCGATCTATTACGGCGCGATGTATGGTGGGGCAATTTCCTCGGTCACCTTGGGGATCCCGGGCGCATCGACGGCGGTTGCGACCACCTTTGACGGACGGCCCATGGCGCTGCAGGGGCGGGCCAGCCTTGCGCTTGTCACGGCGGCGCTTGCATCCTTTGTGGGCGGCACGATTGACGCTGTTTGCCCCCATTCTGGCCACCACGGCCCTGTCCTTTGGCCCGCCCGAGATTTTCGCGCTGATGCTTCTGGCCTTTGCCACCTTTGTGGGGCTTGGCGGCGACGACATTCCCAAGACCATTTTTTCCATCTGCCTCGGGCTTGTTTTGGCCGCGGTCGGTTTCGACACCATTTCGGGCGAGCCGCGATTGGTGCTGTTTGAAATCGAAGGCTTCATGCGCGGCATCGGCTTTATCGTGCTGGCCATCGGCGTCTATGGCATCGGCGAGATGCTATGGACGATTGAGCAGACGCGTGGCGAAATCACCACGACCAACCCGAAGATGACGGCCAAGGGGCTGGTTTCAGACGCCAAAGAGGCCACCAAGCGCGGATGGCGTGGCACGATGATCGGTTCGGCCATCGGGTTCTTTGTCGGCATCTTGCCGGCGGCAGGAGCAACACCGGGATCACTGATGTCGTATGGCGTGGCAAAGATGATGTCGAAAAAGCCCGAAGAATATGGCAATGGCTCGGTTGACGGTGTGGCGGCGCCGGAATCGGCAAACAACTCGGCCTCGACCGGGGCGATGTTGCCGATGCTGACGCTTGGAATTCCCGGCTCGCCGACCACGGCCATTTTGTTGGGCGGCATGGTGATCTGGGGCCTTGTGCCGGGACCGCGCCTGTTCGTCGAAGAGACCGAATTTGTCTGGGGCCTGATCGGGTCGTTTTACATCTCGAATATCGCGGCGCTGGTGATCAACCTGGCTTTTATTCCGCTCTTTGTGTGGATGCTGCGGATGCCCTTTACGGTTTTGGCGCCCTTGATCTTTGTGCTGTCGGTCGTCGGGTGTTATGCCGCCTCTCGCAGCATGCATGATCTTTGGCTGATCGTGATCTTTGGCATCGCGGCCTTTGTGATGCGCAAGTTTGACTATCCTTTGGCCCCTGCGGTGCTGGCCATTGTGTTGGGCCCGATTGCCGAGCCCACCTTGCGCCAATCGCTCCTGTTGTCTTCGGGCGATCCGATGATCTTCTTCACCCGCCCCATCGCAGGGCCGATCACGGTCATCGCGATCATCCTGATCTTGTTGCCGGGCCTAAAGTATCTGCGGCGCAAGCGCAGCCTGTCCAAAGCCTGACCCAGCTCTACCTTAGTGTTTCAACTTCGTGATCGGCCAGGCAGGCCGATGTCCAGACGACCTGTGAATTGAGAGATATGTGATGCAGACACTCGCAAACCTGATCCAGCGCCACCCTGTGACCGCCCCTGCCATTGGCGCGCCGGGACGGGACTGGATGAGTTATGGCCAGCTGAATGGCTTGGCCCAAAGCGTGCGTCGTGTTCTGCGCTTGGCGGGGGTTGGGGCAAAGGACCGGGTGGCGATTGTGCTGCCGAACGGGCCGGAAATGGCGGCGGCCTTTATCACCGTGGCCCAAGCGGCAACAACGGCCCCGCTGAACCCGGCCTATAAGGAAGACGAATTCGCCTTTTACCTCGAGGATCTGAAGGCCAAAGCCATCATCGTGGAGGCCGGTTATACTGGCCCAGCCCTTGCGGCGGCCAAGCGGTTCAATCTGACGGTGATCGCGCTGACCCCAACTGAACCTGCGGGGATGTTCACGCTGGCAACCGATGTGACGGGCAACGCGGCCGAGAGCCTGCCCGGCGCGGATGATGTGGCGCTGATCCTGCACACATCGGGCACCACCTCGCGGCCCAAGATCGTGCCTTTGTTGCAATCAAACGTGGTGGCTTCGGCCGAAAACATCCGCATCTCATTGGCGCTGACGCCTGAGGATCGGTGTTTGAATGTGATGCCGCTGTTTCATATTCACGGGCTGGTGGCGGCGGTCAGCGCGTCATTGGCGGCGGGGGCGTCGATCAGCTGCACGCCGGGATTTGATGCGCTGAAGTTCTTTGGCTGGCTGCAAGAGGTGGATCCCACCTGGTATACGGCGGTGCCGACCATGCATCAGGCGATCTTGGCCCGCGCTGGGCGCAATGCCGATATCATCAAGAATGCACGGCTGCGGTTCTTGCGCTCCTCCTCCTCCTCGTTGCCGGGGCCGGTGATGACCCAATTGGCCGAAACCTTTGGCGCGCCGGTGGTCGAGGCCTATGGCATGACCGAGGCAGCGCATCAGATGTGCTGCAACCCGCTCGCACCCGGCAAGCAAAAGCCTGGTGCCGTGGGCCTGCCCGCTGGTCCCGAGGTGCGCATCGCCCATGAGATTGAAAACCGTCTGGTCAATGGCATTGGGGAAATTGCGATTTCCGGCCCCAATGTGACGCCGGGCTATGAGGGCAACCCCGAGGCCAATGCCAAGAACTTTTTCGAGGCCGAGGGCAAGCGCTGGTTTCGCACCGGCGATCAGGGGGCGTTTGATGAGGACGGCTTCCTGTCGCTGACGGGGCGGCTGAAAGAGATCATCAACCGGGGGGGCGAAAAGATCAGCCCGCTCGAGGTGGATGGCACCTTGTCCGAGCATCCTGCGATTGCGCAATGTGTGACCTTTGCGATCCCGCATGACAAGCTGGGCGAAGAGGTGGGTGCGGCGGTTGTGCTGAAAGAGGGGGCCACTGCCACCGAGCGCGAGATCCGCGACTTTGCGGCCGAGCGGCTGGCGGCCTTCAAGGTGCCGCGCAAGATCATCATCTTGCCCGAGATTCCCAAAGGGGCGACGGGCAAGCTGCAAAGGATCGGTCTTGCCGAAAAATTGGGTCTGGGCTGAGGGGCGCGCGCTATGAAGATCTGTATTTTTGGCGCGGGGGCGATTGGCGGCTATATGGGCGCCAAACTGGCCGAGGCGGGAGCCGATGTCAGCCTTGTGGCGCGCGGGCCGCATCTGGCCGCGATGCAATCGAAGGGCCTGACGCTGATCGAAGAGGGTCATTCAAAGACCTATCCGGTCCAGGCATCCGAGGATCCGGCGGCGCTGGGGCATCAGGATTATGTGATTGTCACTCTGAAAGCGCATTCCGTGCCGCCCGTGGTGGCCAAGATGCGACCGTTGATCGGGCCTGACACGACGATCGTTTCGGGTGTGAACGGGGTGCCGTGGTGGTATTTCCACAAGATCGGTGGCCCGCTGGAGGGCACAAGGCTGGCCTCGGTGGATCCGGGCGATGCGCAGTGGAACGGATTTGGGCCTGACCGCGTGTTGGGCTGCGTGGTCTACCCTGCGGCCGAGGTGATTGAACCGGGCGTCATCAAGCATATCGAGGGCAACCGCTTTTCCTTGGGTGAGCCGGATGGGTCCAAATCCGACCGGGCCACGCGCTTGTCTGAGGCCTTGAGCAAGGCCGGGCTGAAGGCCCCGGTACGGCCGCGCCTGCGCGATGAAATCTGGGTGAAACTGTGGGGCAATCTGTCGTTCAACCCGATTTCGGCGCTGACCCACGCGACGCTGGATGTGCTGTGCACCGATCCCGGCACCCGCGCCGTGGCCCGCGCGATGATGCTCGAGGCCCAAGAGATCGCGGAAAAGCTGGGCGTCAAGTTTCCGATCGACGTGGATCGCCGGATTGATGGCGGGGCCGAGGTGGGGGCGCATCGCACGTCGATGCTGCAAGATCTGGATGCAGGGCGGCCCATGGAAATTGATGCGCTGGTCGGTTCGGTGCGCGAACTGGGCCGGGTGACCAACACGCCGACCCCAACCATCGATTGCGTTCTGGCCCTGATCAGCTTGCGCGCAAAGATGGCAAGCTGACGCTGGCCGCGTGCCATGTTCACCAAGAAAGCTAAGGTCTCGCGGTCGCCTAACCTATTCCCAAAGCCATGCCAATGACCGCCTTAACCTTGGGGTGATGTTGGCATAAAGAGGGTGGTCATGTTTCAAGTATAGGCTGGGGAATTGGTGCGCGGACGCAGCGCCAATTGTGCCGCCAGACCCGTTCAGCTCTCAGCGATTTCAAGAAGCTTTCGACAGCAGAATTGTCGTACCAGTTGCTCTTGCCGCCTATAGACACCTTGAACCCGTGCTTGC
>JBMSKG010000247.1:0-4338 GCA_049419625.1 Paracoccaceae bacterium
GCCCGCGCCAGTCTCTCCGCCGCCTCGGCCTGAGCCTTCCAGCCCGCACGTTCGGACAGATCGGCATGGGCAAAGGCGAGGGGAAGGGTGGCGGTCGGCAGCGGCTCTCCGATGGCGTCATAAAGCTCCCAGATCAGGGGTGTCACGGGTTTGGGCGGTGGCGGAGCGGGATCGTCCGCATAAGCTTCGGCGTCCAGAAACCGCGTCAGCAACTGGTCCTCAGTGTCATTGATATGGCCAAGGGCCTGAGCTGTGCGCAGCGTCAAAGCCGCAGCTGCCCAGTCGCCACCCCGCGCCACACAAAAAACCCGTGTTGGCAGGGTTGGCGCCAGCTCGGGCGCGTCGGCAAGGGCCGCGCAGGCGCGGTCCTCATGGCCGGTCAAAAGCGCCACGTCGAAGCTGCGTCGGAAAAGTTCCGGTGTCCGGGCCGGGCGTGCCGCGTCAAGAAGCGCCTCCGCCTGCTCGAGTGCGCCCACAGACAAAAGCTTGTCCACGCGCGCCATCAACAATCGACCGTCTTGACCGCTGTCGGCCGGCGGCAAGGCTTCGGCCAACAAAAGCGTGTTCAACAACGCTTGCAGCGCGGGCAGTCCAACAGGGTTGGCGCGCGTCAAGGCGGCGGCGGCCTCATCGGTTAACCCAAGCCCCCAGAGCGCATGGGGAAAGCCGGTTTGGACCGGCGTCAACAGACCCACCGCATCGGGTGATGGCCCACCCAAGACGGAAACCGCAACATCGGCTGGCAGCGCGCTATCCGTCGTCACGGGTTCCTCGTCATCCGGCACCTGAAGCCGCGGCGCCCCTTGGGCACCGGGCTGCGCTTGGCCTGGAGTGGGTTTCAACACTGTTCTTTCTGGCGAACTCACCGGCTGGGACAGCCAGTCAATCGCCGAGAGCGGCGCACTGTTGGTGTCTTGGGCGGTGCCGTGTCTTGGAACCTTTGGCTCTGCTTCGGACAAGACGACCGAGGCTGGCAGTCCCAGCATCCCAGCAAGGGCCGCGATGCGCAAAAGGCCGGGTCGCTTAACCAGCATCTAACGTCACCGGCAGCCGAATCTCTTCAGTGGCCGGGGTCAAGTCACCAAGGTAGGCATAGCCAACCAATGCCGCAAAACCCAACACCACCAGCACCACCACCAGTTTCAAAAGCCGCGCCATCTGCTGCCTGCCATTTCCCCCCGGTTCTGCCGGGGCGTCGCCATTTTTCAGTTTGGCCCGATCCCCTTGGTCAGCAAGGGTGCGCCGTTGTCGAATATATATGGCATTTGTGCGAAGTTCACGCCATTCAGGGAAGAAAGTTGTCTTTCGGCGGGCCTTTGCGCGGGCCGCAGGTCACGAAACGGAGGTTTGGTCGGTGCGGCTGAAGAAAACCGCGGTAATGGTGGGCATGATGGGGGCGGGAAAGACCGCTGTCGGCACGGCTTTGGCCCGGCTCCTTGGGGTTCCTTTTCGTGATTCGGATGAAGAAATCGTACGTGCTGCCAACCGCTCGATCGCTGAGATCTTTGAGCGTGACGGCGAGGCATTTTTCCGTGCCCGTGAAACCGAAGTCATCAGCCGGCTTTTGGTGGGTGAACCAAGTATCCTGTCCACAGGAGGGGGCGCTTTCCTGTCTGACCAGAACCGCGCGTTGATTTCGGAGCATGGGGTGTCGGTTTGGCTACGGGCGGATCTTGAGTTGTTGTGGCAGCGCGTACGCCACAAAACCACCCGTCCGCTGTTGCGTACCGCCAACCCGCGTGAAACCTTGCGCGGGCTTTACGACGTGCGTTTGCCCTTTTACCAAAAGGCCGATCTTGCCGTCGATGCCGCACCAGATCTGTCGGTTGAAGATATGGCGCGGCGGGTGGTGCAGGCGCTGGCCTCGCGGCCGGATGTTCTGGAAAGGGACTAAGCAATGACGACAGATGTGGTTCCCGTAGCGCTTGGGGCGCGCAGCTATGAGGTGCGCATCGGGACCGGGCTGATCGCGCGGGCAGGGGCCGAAATCGCCCCCTTGTTGCGCCGCCAGCGGGTGGCGGTGATCACCGATGACACCGTGGCCAGCCATCACTTGCTGGCCTTGGCCGCAGCGCTGGAGGCGCAGGGCATCGCCATGGCTGCTCTTTCAATTCCGCCTGGCGAAAGCTCGAAGGGTTGGGAGCAATATGCCCGCTGCTCGGAATGGCTATTGGAGCAAAAGATTGAACGGCGGGACGTTGTCGTCGCCTTCGGGGGCGGCGTGGTGGGTGATCTGGTGGGCTTTGCCTGCGCCACCTTGCGTCGTGGTGTGCGGTTCGTGCAGATCCCCACGACACTTTTGGCGCAGGTTGATAGCAGCGTCGGCGGCAAGACCGGGATCAACACGACACAGGGCAAGAACCTGATCGGCGCCTTTCATCAGCCGTCGCTCGTCTTGGCCGACATCGGCGCGCTCAACACATTGGCGCCACGGGATTTTCTGGCGGGCTATGGGGAGGTCGTGAAATACGGGCTCTTGGGGGATCCCGCGTTCTTTGAGTGGCTTGAACTCAACGGTCCCGCGATGGCTGCGGGGGATATGGATTTGCGCCAATACGCGGTGAAACGCTCGGTCGAGATGAAGGCGGGGATCGTCAGCCGCGACGAGACCGAGGAGGGCGAGCGCGCGCTTTTGAACCTGGGGCACACCTTCTGCCATGCGCTGGAAAAGGCGACCGGCTATTCGGATCGGCTTTTGCACGGCGAGGGCGTTGCCATCGGCTGTGCGCTGGCCTTTGAGGTGAGCCAGCGAATGGGCCTGTGTTCGCAAGAAGCCCCAAGTCGGGTGCGCGCGCATCTGCGCGCGATGGGAACAAAGGTCGATATGGCGGATATTCCGGGCGATTTGCCTGATGCGGCAGCGCTTTTGGCCCTGATGGGGCAAGACAAGAAGGTTGTCGATGGCAAGCTGCGCTTTATTCTGGCCCGGGGCATCGGGCAGGCCTTTGTTGCCGATGACGTGCCGGGCGATCTGGTGATGGAGGTTCTGGCAGAGGGTTTGCGCGGTCGCTCTTGATGTGATTTGCGAGAAAAGCTCAATAATACTTTGAAAATATTGAGTAATGTTGTAGTTTCTGCCTCAGATCCAAGAGCGCTTGCACCCTGCACCCCGGTCAGGCTAGGAAAGCCGTATCCTGTGGTTCAGATGTGAGATCAATGATGAGCGACGCCAACGACGCCTACAATGTCACCGCCGACGAGTTGCGCCAGTTCATCGAACGGTTTGAGCAGCTTGAATCGGAAAAGAAAGACGTCACCGAGCAGCAAAAAGAGCTGATGGCCGAAGCCAAAGGGCGCGGTTACGACACGAAGGTGATGAAAAAGGTGATCGCGCTGCGCAAACGCAAACCCGACGAGATTGCCGAGGAAGAGGCCGTGCTGGACATGTACAAGGCCGCCCTTGGCATGTCGTGACAACGCCCCTGGCGCCGATCAGGGTGCCAGAAAGGTGATGTCGCCCATCTGGGCAATACGCGCCACGTCTTCGTCATACAAAGCGGTCATTTCTGCGACCACCTCCGCTGTCCAATCGGGCATCACGATGTGCTGATCCACCCGTTCGGGCAGGGCAAACTTGTCCAAGAAGGCCGAAACGATCTTGCGGCGCTGGGTCACCGTTTGCGGTGGATGGCTGTCCAAGTAGGCGCGCATCCGCGTCATGCCTTCGCCGGACATCAAGCTCGTCAACAGATCATCCTCCCCCTCCAGCGCGATCGTGGCCGGCAATCCGGCCACCGCCCGCAGCGCCTCTGGCCAAACCAGCGGCGTGTCCTCATCGCACCAGATCGTCAGTGGCGCATCGGGGTTGGCGTCGAGAATCCGCTCAATCACATCTGACCAGTGCAGATCAAACGGATCGGCCCCCGCCAGAAAGGCGCCATAGCTGGGGGGCTGCAGCTTTTCGTAAAGCTGCGGCAAGAAGGATGCGGGGTTGCGAATGGCAAGGTGGAACTCGGCCTCAATGCCCGGAAATATCTGGCAAAAGGCCCGAACGCGCTCGCCCGCGGCGGGATAAAGGCGATCTTTCAAGACGTAGTTTGGCAAGGATAGAAAACTGTCCCACGACAAGATCAGCCGATCCGCGCGATCCTCTTCCATGATCTGTTCCAAGATCAGCGCCTGTTCATCAATCGTCGCCGCCTGACCTTTCAGCCTTGTGGCGGTTTCGCGCAGCAAGGTGCGATAGCGCTTTGGGCCCGGCACGACGATTTCGTTTTGCAACAGCACGTCACGGTTCTTCAACAGACACCGCAACAGACGCTCATCATCGGTGAAATGTGCCCCAAGGTGGTAGGCAATCCGCATAATCTACTCGGCTCAAATCTTGTTTTTCTATGG
>JBMSKG010000248.1:0-4240 GCA_049419625.1 Paracoccaceae bacterium
CGACAGGCTTTTTGCTCAACCATCTGATCCCGGAATGTCTGCCGGGCGAGGGGCGTTTGTCCAACTCCGACCCCGTGACAGGTCAAGCCGCGTGGTTCGATTTGCGCGTCAAGATCGAACGGGTTGGCCCGCGTGACCACTCCGAACCCGCCTTCGGTGCCATCCCCCGCGTGGTTCCCCAAGGCCAAGACCGCGCGCATCCCTCCGCGGGCGCCTCACGCGCCGCGTCGGTGAACCCACGAGGCGCGACGAAGCCCACGACGCGCGAGGGAGGGAAACCCCAATGACCTGCTTGCCTGCGAAAACCGACAAAAAGCTGGGTCTCGCCATCGACCTTGACACCTGTGTGGGCTGCAACGCCTGCGTGACCGCCTGCAAGGGTTGGAACGATCAAGGCTATGGCGCGCCGCTGTCGGACCAAGATCCCTATGGCGCAGACCCGTCTGGCGCCTTTCTCAACCGGGTGCACAGCTATCAGGTGCAGCCCGAGGGTGCTGCGGCCATCACCGTCAGCTTCCCGCGCTCATGCCTGCATTGCGACGATGCGCCTTGCGTCACTGTTTGCCCCACTGGCGCGAGCTATAAGCGCAGCGAGGACGGAATCGTCTTGGTGAACGAGGATGCCTGCATCGGCTGCGGTCTGTGCGCTTGGGCCTGCCCCTATGGCGCGCGCGAACTTGACGCTTCGGCCGGCGTGATGAAGAAATGCACGCTCTGCGTCGACCGCATCTACAACGAAAACCTGCCCGAAGAGGACCGCGAGCCCGCCTGCGTGCGCAGCTGCCCCACCGGTGCGCGGCATTTCGGTGACTTTGCCGACCCGGACAGTAAGGTCAGCCGCCTCAGCGCCGAACGTGGCGGCTTTGCCCTGATGCCCGAAATGGGCACAAATCCCGTCAACCGCTATCTGCCGCCGCGCGAGAAAGACGCGCTGGACGCCAGTCCCTTGGCCCCGCTTTTGGACATCAAGGCCACGGGCTTTGCCGGCTGGCTTGACCGCGTTTTGGGAAAGATCTGATGAATCCGGCACCTTCCGTTCTTCTGTTCACCGTGCTGTCGGGCCTTGGCCTTGGCTTTCTGGCCGCCTTGGGTGTTGGGCTTTTGCAGCCTGCGGGCTGGGCGGCCTTTGCGCTTTGGGGTTTGGGCTATGGGCTGACGGTGGGCGGGCTTCTCGCCTCGACCACCCATCTTGGCCGACCTGACCGCGCCTGGCGCGCCCTTAGCCAATGGCGGTCAAGCTGGCTAAGCCGCGAAGGCATTGCGGCGGTGGCGACGCTGGTGATCCTGGCACCCATGGCGCTGTCGGATTGGCTGGGGTTGAGCCTGTCGCGCCTGCCGGGGGTGGTAGGTGCTGTGTTGGCGCTGGCCACCATTGCCACCACCTCGATGATCTATGCACAGTTGAAAACCGTGCCGCGCTGGAACCATTGGACCACGCCCGCGCAGTTCTTTGCCTTTGCGCTGGCGGGCGGGGCCATGCTGGCCGGGCAGGGGGGCGTGGCGATTGCCTTGCTGGCCCTTCTGGCCGCCGCTTTGGTCGCGCATTGGCATTTTGGCGACCGCCGCTTTGCCGAGGTCGGCGCCACCATGGGCAGCGCCACGGGCTTAGGCGATCTGGGCGCGGTGTCGGTCTTTGATCCGGCCCATACGGCGGGCAATTACCTGATGCGCGAGATGATTTTTGTGGTGGGGCGCAAACATGTGGCCAAGCTGCGGGTTCTGGCTTTGATTCTTGCTTGCCTGATCCCCGCGCTGATCCTGATGCTGCCTGCCCATCCCATAGCCACAGCCGCCGCCGTAGCTGTTCACCTGATCGGGGCCTTTGCCGCGCGCTGGCTGTTCTTTGCACAGGCCGAGCATGTGGTGGGCTTGTATTACGGCAAGCGCTAATAGGTTAGCAAAAGCCGGTCCTTGACCTCTTCAGCCTCCATCGTCTGCCCGCCCATCTGGAACCGGCGCAGCATGGAGCGGCCGACGTTCAGCATGATTTCGCGCTCAAACAACCCCTCGGGCAGTGGCAAGTCGCAATAGGTGCCGCCAGATTTCTTGGTGCCGTCGATGGACAGCGCCACCCAGACGCCACGCGCCTTGGCCTTGGCAATGGCGTCGAACAGATCGGGAAGTTGAAAGCTTTGCGCCCCGTAAAGGATCGACTGCGAAAAGCTGTAGGGCGGGTCGCAATAGATCACATCGCCCGGCGCCGCGCGCGCCACCGCATCGCGGTAATCCAGAAGATCAAACTGCGCGCCCCGCAGGCGCTGGTGCCAAAGATCCACCCGCTTGGCAAAAGCCTTGGGCGGAATCGCCGGATGCGCGCCGCAGGGTGTCGACATATGCCCGTTTGAGCGACGAAACCGCACCACGCCACCATAGCAACTGCGGCACAGGAACAGGAAATCCGCCCCATTGGGCGCGGCATTGAAGCGGGCCTTGATCGCCTCATACACCGCCACGCGGTCGCTGTTCTGAAAGGCGGTCCAGCGGTCCTGATACCATGTTTTCAATAGGTCTGGGTCACGCGAGAGGGTGGCCCAGATCTCCATCAATGGCGGGTAGGTATCCGACCCAAACCCCCGCGCCGGGGCCAAGACCGCCATCACCCCACCTGCTCCCAAAAACGGCTCATGATAAGCCCCAAAGTCGCGCGGCAGATGGGCGATGATTTCATGGGCAAACTTCTGTTTGCTGCCCACCCATTTCAAAAGCTGCGTCTTGAACGGTGCCACGGGGCCGATGCACGCCACCTGACCCGTCGATGTACAGCCGTGCCCGTCGGTCATTCTATGTCCTGCCTTGGGATATTTCCCCAACCTGCCGCAAAACCAAAGGGTTTCCAAGACAGACCAAGGCGCGCTTTCAGCTTAAGCCGCCATTGGGCCAAGACTGCAGGTTTCACCTTGATGAACTGAGAAGATTTGGAGGCGGGTATCGGAATCGAACCGATCTACATGGATTTGCAATCCAGCGCATAGCCTGCCTGCCCACCCGCCGTCCTGACGCCTCATGTAGGCAAGGCAGGGGGGAACGTCAAGCTGATATGCGCAGGCTCAGACCCGATAAAACCCGCGATACCACTCGACAAAGGCGCGCATGCCGTCGCGCACATCGGTGGCCGGACAGCCGCCTGTCAGGCGGTTCAGAAGGCTTGCATCGGCCCATGTCGCGGGCACATCGCCTTGTTGCATCGGCAGGAAATTGCGGATCGCCGTTCGGCCTGTGGCCGCTTCGATCGCTTCGATAAAGTCCATCAGCCGCACCTTCTGGCCATTGCCGATGTTCACCACACGAAACGGGGCGGCGGGGGAGAGGCTGTCGCCTTCGGCAATCTCGGCGCGGGTTGTGGGACGCACTGGCACGGCGTCGATCAGCCCCAAGATCCCTTGCACCAGATCGGTGACATAGGTGAAATCACGCCACATCTCGCCATTGTTGTAGATGTCGATCGGCTCTCCGGCCAAGATCGCCTTGGTGAACTTGAACGGCGCCATGTCGGGGCGGCCCCAGGGGCCGTAGACGGTGAAAAACCGGAACATGGTGACGGGCAGATCGTGCAGATGGGCATAGGCATGGCCCATCGCCTCATTGGCTTTTTTTGGTGGCAGCATAGATGGTTAGCGGATGATCGGCCTTGTCGGTTTCGCGAAACGGCATCTCCTCGTTCGCGCCGTAGACCGAGCTGGTCGAGGCCATCAGCAAATGGCCGACCTTCAACTCTCGGGCGGCCTCCATCACGTTGAAGGTGCCGGTCAGATTGCTGTCGATATAGGCGCGGGGGGCCTCAAGGCTGTAGCGCACGCCCGCTTGGGCGGCGAGGTGGACGATGACATCGGGGCGGGCGTCTTGCGCGGCCTGCATCACGGCCTCGGCATCCTCCAGCATCGCTTCGGTTTGCGTAAAGCCCCGATTTTGCTGCAAAAGTGCCAGCCGCGCACGTTTCAGCGCGATGTCGTAATAGCTGGTCATCCCATCAAAGCCATGCACCTGCCAGCCTTGATCCAGCATCAGCCGCGCCAGATGAAAGCCGATGAACCCCGATGTTCCGGTGATAAATGCCCGCCGCATGCCCAATGCCCTTTTGCTCAGTGCCAAAGGCGTAAATCAGTGGGCGAAGCAGGGCAAGCCGCCAAAGACAAAGGGCGCACCCGAAGGCACGCCCTTTTGTGTTGGAGCGGGCGATGAGATTCGAACTCACGACCCTAACCTTGGCAAGGTTATGCTCTACCCCTGAGCTACGCCCGCA
>JBMSKG010000249.1:0-4230 GCA_049419625.1 Paracoccaceae bacterium
CAGAACGGGCACCCGAGAAATCAACCTGCTCGATCCCGGCCTCGCCGTGGATGCCAAGGCCGAGTTCTGCCTTACCAGCGGCAATGCGGTCTTCCTTGGGGTTGCCCGGAACCGTGCAGGTATCAAGCGACATGCCGATGGAAATCGCGCCCTTGATGACCGACTGCGCTGCAGCCGAGATCGTATCAAGGTCGGCGCCGGCTTCGGCCATGGCGCCTGCAATCTTGTGGACAAAGAGCGTGCCCGCGACGCCACGGGCCTGCGGCAGGTCTGGCAAGGCAACATCATCATCAACGATCACCATGGCGACCTTCAGCCCGAACGCCCGTGCACGTTCTGCAGCAAGCCCAAAGTTCAGCCGGTCGCCGGTGTAGTTCTTGACGATCAGCAGGCAACCCGCCTTGCCGGTCACCGCAAGGATGCCTGCAAGGACCGCGTCCACCGAGGGGCTGGCAAAGACGTCGCCACAGACCGCAGCCGTCAACATACCTTGACCGACAAAGCCCGCATGCGAGGGTTCATGGCCCGACCCGCCGCCCGAAACCAGCGCCACCTTGGAGCGATCCCAGTCGGTTCGAACAACCACCTTGATGTGCGGATAGCCGTCAAGCCGGGCCAGTTTGCCTCCACTGGTCCTGAGAAGGCCGTCGATGGCTTCGGTAACCAGACTGTCGCGGGAATTGATGAACTGCTTCATTGAAGGGCCTTTCAGATGCGGTTGCCGGCGGCGTCAAACCAAAGGGGGTTTTCCGGGCGGATCTTCAGCGTCTGGCCCGGGGTTAAGGAACTGTGCGGATCGGTCAGGGTCACAAGCGAATGCGGGCCAAGGGTCAGGTGCAGTCTCGTCTGATCGCCAAGATGTTCGATGCGGTGGATGGTGGCGTCCAGCCCTTCGCCGATGAAGATGTGTTCGGGGCGAAGGCCGATCTGGGCCGAGTTTGGCGGGGCGCCAGGGAAAACGGTTGCGGGCAGCAGGTTGATGTGCGGCTGGCCAAGTCGGGACGCGACGTAGGTTGAGACAGGGTTTTCATAGATCTCGCGCGGGGATCCGAACTGCACGAGGCGGCCTTGGTCCAGCACGCCCACATGCGTGGCCATGGTCATCGCCTCGATCTGATCGTGGGTGACGTATAGAAAGGTGGCCCCAAGATCCTGATGGATACGTTTCAACTCTACACGCAGATCGGCGCGGAGTTTTGCGTCAAGCGAGGAAAGCGGTTCGTCCATAAGGTAGATGCGCGGATTGCGGACCAGCGCGCGGCCGATCGAAACCCGCTGCATCGCACCGCCAGATAGGGCGGTGGCCTTGTTGTCAAGCTTGTGCGGGATCTTCAGGACTTCGGCCACTTCTGCAATGCGCTGGGCAATCTGGTCTTCGGGCATCGCGATCATGGGCGAACGCAAGGGAAAGGCCAGATTGTCGCGAACAGTCAGGTGCGGGTAAAGCGAGTACTGCTGAAAGACCATCGCCACGTCGCGCTGGGCTGGGGTGTCGTTCAGAACACTGTGGCCAGCAATGCGAATATCGCCGTGATCCGGACGGTCAAGGCCCGCGATCAGCCGCAGGATCGTCGTTTTCCCCGCACCCGTCGGCCCCAAAAGCACGACAAACGCGCCGTCAGGAATGGTCATGGAGACGTCTTTCAGGGCCTTGGTGGCACCAAAGGACTTTGACAGGTTCGAAAGCGTGACCTCAGCCATGATGCACTCCGGCATTGGCGGCTGTGCGTAAGGCGCGGCCGGAATTGGCGTCAAAGATCGACAGGCGGGGCGCGTTCAGCGCGAGGCCCGTCAGATCCCCGGGCTTTGCGGGCATTGCTGACGATGTGCGGGCTTTCACAATGCCATGTGGGGTCGAGAGGGTCACGATCTGGGTGGTTCCAAGGTATTCGACGGCCTCAATCCGCCCCCGAAGCTGCGCGGTGTCGGACAGCACGACATGCTCGGGCCTGACGCCAAGCACGAGCTGGCCGCTGGCGGTTTCGTGCAATTCAGGCAAGGCGATCTGGGTCTCACGAAGCGCCACGGCCTTTGCGCCGGCTTGGACGTTGCCCTCGAAGCGCAGAAAGTTCATCGAGGGGCTTCCAATGAACTCGGCGACAAACAGGGTTGCGGGGTGATCGTAGATGTCTTGTGGCGTGCCGAACTGTTCGACGACGCCATGGTTCATCACAACGATCTTGTCGCCCATCTGCATCGCTTCCAACTGGTCATGGGTGACATAGACGGTTGTGGCACCCATTCGGTCATGCAGGGCCCGCAGTTCCTCGGCCATGATCTCGCGAAATTCAGCGTCCAGTGCCCCGAGCGGCTCGTCCATCATGAAGGCTTTGGGCTGACGCACGATGGCGCGGCCAAGGGCGACGCGCTGACGGTCACCCCCTGATAGACCGCTGACACCCTTGTCGAGGAGGTGGTTGATGCGGAGGATCTTTGCAACCTCGGTTACTTTGCGCTGCACCTCCGCCTTCGGGACGCCTTGCGAGACCAGAGGGTAGGCAATGTTCTTGCGAACATTCATATGCGGGTAGAGGGCGAACATCTGAAACACCATCGCGATGTCGCGCTGGCTGGCGGGCTTTTGGCTCACATCCTCGCCGTCGATCAGGATTTCGCCACTGGTCGGCAATTCAAGCCCCGCGATCATCCGCAAGGTGGTGGTCTTGCCGCAGCCAGATGGGCCAAGCAGCATGAAGAATTCACCATCCCGTATGGTGAAGGATGAACCCTTGACGGCCGTGAAGGCGCCAAATTCCTTGCGCAGGTTTTTGATGACGATCTCAGCCAAGGTTTACTCCGGGAAATGGCTGGTGATGATGAACATCACGGTGCCAACAAGGGTCACGACGAACGACCATGTGAAGGCCCACAGAAAAAAGGGCTGCATCAGCATGACGACACCGGTGCCGATGAGAATGGTCGCCAAAAGCTCCCATGGACCTCGGCGCAGGCGAAGAAGGCCAGACAGGAAAGCGGTCATTTGCGGACAGCTCCGAATGTGATCCCGCGCAGCAGGTGCTTGCGCAGAAGGATGGTGAACACCATGACCGGCAAGAGGAACAGGGTCGCACCTGCCGCGACAGCGGGCCAGTCCTGACCGCCAACGCCGATGATGGTGGGAATGAACGGGGGCGCGGTTTGGGCGTTGCCAGAGGTCAGCAGGACCGCGAAGGCATATTCGTTCCAGGCGAAGATCAGGCAGAAGATCGCGGTTGAGGCGATCCCCGTCGCAGCCTGCGGCAAGACCACTTTTCGGAACGCCTGAAACCGGGTGTAGCCATCAATCAGCGCGGCCTCTTCGTATTCGCGCGGGATTTCGTCGATGAAACCCTTCAAAAGCCAGACGGCAAGCGAGATGTTCACCCCGGTGTAGAGAAGGATCATCCCAAGATGCGTGTCCGATAGGCCCAGTTGGCGGTACATGAGGTAGATGGGGATCGCGACGGCAATGGGTGGCATCATCCGGGTGGACAGGATGAAGAACAAAAGATCATCCTTCAGGGGCACCCGGAACCGGCTAAAGCCATAGGCCGCAAGGGTACCAAGGAAGATCGACAGCGCGGTCGACCCAAAGCCGATGATCACCGAATTCATGAACCGCTCGCCGAACCGGGATGGCCCGGTGATGACCTCGTTGCGCTTGCGCACGATTTCCTCGGCAAAGTTTGCGGGCGGTGGCATCGTGGCCAATTGCTCTGTCGTGGCGCGAGTCCGGTCGGTGAAGAGGTTCACATAGCCTTCAATCGTCGGCGTGAAGAACGCCTTCGGCGGATAGCTGATCGAATCCGGGCCAGTCTTGAAGCTGGTGGAGATGATCCAGACCAAGGGCATAAGCGTGATGATGGTGTAAAGGACGACCAGAATTCCGGCGAACCATTTGGAACCGGTTGACGGTTCGGTGATGGAATAGCTGCTCATCTTTCTTTCACCTTGTTCAGGGCCTTCACGTAGATCGAGGCGAGGCCAAAGACCGTGACAAAAAGGATGATCGCATAGGCGCTGGAATAGCCGGTGCGCCATTTCTCGAAGGCTTCGCGTTTCAGCTCTATGCTGGCCAAAAGCGTCTCATCCCCCGGACCGCCCCCGGTCAGCAGCACGACCATGTCGAACATCTTGAAGTTTTCAATGCCCCGGAACAGCACCGCCAGCATCAGGAAGGGCAGGACCATCGGCAGGGTGATGGTCCAGAACTGCCGCCATTTCGAGGCACGGTCCACCTCGGCCGCCTCA
>JBMSKG010000250.1:0-4228 GCA_049419625.1 Paracoccaceae bacterium
GCATTGTCCACCGCACGAAAGCTTCCAAAGTCACAGCACACGTTTTCAAGATCAATCCCGGCACTCATGGATCGTCTTTCTCCCTGTCTTTCTTGTTTTGTTGCAGCCTAGCAGGCCCCATGTCCCACGCAAGCGATATAGCCAGTTGACCCTGGCCCTTAGTCCAACACCGACAGCTTCGCACAAAAAAAGGACGCCGGGCATTGCGGCCCGGCGTCCCCTTTTGGCAACCCTGATTAGGCGGCCTTGTACTTGTCGGCGTATTCGGCGCGCTTGGCGAGGAAGTCGGCCGACTGGTCGGGCCACCACCACAGCTTGGACAGCGCTTCGTCGTTGAAGGTGCCGTTGTAGTACTTGGACACTTCCGGATCCATCAATTCGGCAGCGCCCTTGCCCACCGGGTTCGACGAGAAGGCGGTTGCCCAGCCAGCTGCGCCTTCAGCGGTCGAGACGAACTTGACGAATTCATGCGCCTGTTCGGTGTTGGCGGCGTTCTTCATCATGACGAAGCCCTGGTGCCAAGCGAAAGCACCTTCGACCGGCGCGACATAGGCATAGCCGTCATTGCGCAGGTTGAAGCCGGTCGAGTCCCAGCACAGGCCGACGGTGGCGCCGTTGGCGGTGAAGCCAGCGTTGGCTTCATTTTCGCCCGACCACCACTGAACGACGTTGCCCTTGGCTTCGACGGCCTTGGCCAGCGCGATGTCCCACAGCTCGACCATAGCGGCCATGTCGGTGTAGCCATCCATCCACGGACGCGGCAGTTGGCCGGTTGCATCGAGCCAGCGGCCCATAGCAGCCAGAGCCGAGTGCGGACGCACAACAACCGAGTTCTCGGGGTTGAAGAGGTCACCCAGCGAAGCGGGCGATGCGAGCTTGGCGTCGGCCGTATTCACGACAAGAGATTCGGTGCCCCAGTTCGACGGCACGTACTTCAAAGCACCGCCGGGACGCGAACGCTCACCCGCGGAACCGTCTGCCAGACCCGGCAGATAGTTGTCCATCGCAAGTTTGGACTCATCAAACGCGCCCAGAAGGCCGTTCGAATCCCAAGCGCCGACGCGGTCGATGGTCGGCTCGATCAGGTCGATGCCGCCAGCTTCCAGCGCGACCTTGGCTTCACCGAACATGGTGTCCTGGTCAGGCAGTTCTTTGAAGTTCACCTTGATGCCGGTGGCGGCTTCAAAGGCGGGGAACACT
This sequence comes from Paracoccaceae bacterium, assembly GCA_049419625.1. GTDB lineage: Bacteria > Pseudomonadota > Alphaproteobacteria > Rhodobacterales > Rhodobacteraceae > Tabrizicola_A. Next base: position 1,201 of record JBMSKG010000250.1, read on the forward strand.
TTTTCGGTCAGGCCCGGATAGCCGGCCCAACCAACGAAGTTCACTTCGCCCGAGGAGGCCAAAGCCTTGGACGAGATCAGAGCCGGAGCGGCGAGCGCGCCGGCACCAGCGGCCGTGCGCTTGAGGAAGCTGCGGCGGTTGAGGGTGGAGAGGGTTTTGGTCACGTAGGTCTCCCTGGGTTGTTCCGGTCATCCGGAAGGTTTTGCGAGAACGGCCATGCCGCACCCGTCATTTTACACGACATAAGGGCTTTGCCTGACAAGTTTGTGACAGTGCCAGCCAAAGCACAATGATAGCGCCAGATTAGGCACTTACGGGGCGTCGCTGTCAACAGGATGTCACCGAAATCCCGATCATATCCCAGCGAGCGGCCCGTGCCGGGCAGTTTGACACACGCACAGGGTTACTTGGCGAGAATCAACTTGCCTTGTCGGGTGATTCGTAAGGCATAAACTTGCCCGTTCAATGTGATGAGTGCGAGCGAGCCACCATCGGTCAGTTGGGTGGCGTCGTGCTGCGGTAAAGCGGACGACAGTTGGGTGGAACGGAACGCGCTTGAAGAAAGCTGTGCGTTCATGGCGGGGCCCTTCGAATATCAGAAGTTTGTTCAGGTCGGATGGCTGGCCTGAAGGGCTGGCTTTGGATATTACCTTATCAAAAAAGTCGGATTTGTAAATCGTGCAATTCGCCCGAAGCGCGGCGATCTCGGGGCGGCTCCAACCCCGCGGTTACCTTTCAGGCGGGGATGTCGTTTCGGGCGCTGCGGGAGACAGCGCAAGACTGGCCAGACGCCGGTTCAAGAACATGGCCTCGGCTGGTGTGGGTGCAAGGGCAATTGCCGTGCGATAGGCCTCAGCAGCAGCGACAGGTGCGCCCGTGGCGGCAAGAAGGGCTGCACGGGCTGCGTGGAAGGGCTGGTAGTCGGACAGGCTGTCGGCCAGCGCCTCAACCATGGGCAGCCCCGCCTCGGGCGCGCCAGCCTCGGCCAGGGCAACGGCGGCATTTAGCCGGACAACCGGGGTGGGTTCATGCGCCAAGAGCGCGCCATAAAGCGCGGCGATTTGGGGCCAATCAGGTGTCGGATCGGCCATCTGGCAATCGGCGATGGCAGCCTTGATCTGAAATGGGCCAGGGCGGCGACGGGACATGGCGCGAGCCAAAAGGCTGCGCCCCTCGGCGATACGGGCCTGGTCCCACAGGCGGCGGTCTTGTTCGGCTGGGGGCAGGCTCGCTCCGTCGGGGCCGATTCGGGCGGCGCGGCGGGCGGCGGTCAAAAGCATCATGGCCAGCGCGCCCTCGAGCTCGGGGTCGTCCGGATGCAACTGGTCGATCAGGCGCGTCAGGTATTCTGCCTCATGGCACAGATCGCGCGGCTCATCAGGCCCCGCAACATAGCCGGTGGTGAAGATGAGGTAGATCGTGGTTAGGACTGTGTCCAGCCGCACGGGCCAAGCCTCGGCCTCGGGGACAGCAAAGGGGATACCGGCGGCGGCAATCTTGGCCTTGGCGCGGCTGAGCCGCTGGCCCATCGTTGGCTCGGCATCAAGAAAGGCCCGGGCGATTTCGGGGGTGGTCAGGCCGCAGACCGTGCGAAGGGTCAGCGCCACGCGCGATTTGGCATCCAGCGCGGGGTGACAGCAGGCGAAGATCAGGCGCAATCGTTCGTCGGGAATGGCTTGGGGTTCGGGCGCGGCCTCGTCCCGCGCCAAAATGGCCAAGGCCTCGGCCTTGCACCCGTCGCGTGTCGCCCCGCGCAGCCGGTCGATGGCCTTGCGCCGTGCCACTTGCAAAAGCCAACCCGCCGGGCTGGCGGGCAAGCCCGAGCGGCCCCAATGCGACAGGGCCGACACGGCGGCCTCGTGCAGCACCTCCTCGGCCAAGCCAATGTCTCGCAGGCCCGCCGCCAGAACGGCCAACAGCCGCCCCCGATCTTCCCGCATGACGCGGTCCAACTCGCGGCTGACCGCGATGGCGCTGGCAGACCGGGGGGCGGCACACATTGTGTCAGCCTGCCGGGTTGTAATCCATCAGCGGGCGCAGCTCGATCGTGCCGAACTGCGCCGCCGGGATTAGCGCGGCATAGGTGAGCGCGGTATCCAGATCGGGCACATCGATCAGATAATAGCCGCCCAGATGTTCGCGCGTTTCGGCAAAGGGGCCGTCCATGGTTTCCACCTTGCCAGCCCGGATGCGCAGCGAGGTGGCGGTTTCCACCGGCTTCAGCCCTTCGCCGCCACGCAGCACGCCATCGGCCTTCATCCGTTCATTGGCGGCAAAGAAACCGGCCATCATCTCTTGAAAGGCGGGGCTGCCATATGCGGGTTCAACGGCGGGGTCACTATAGATCAACAACATGTATTGCATGGGAAAATGCTCCGTTCAAAACAACCGAAAAATGAGGTTCAGGCCGAGAAAATCTGAACCGCGATGCAAATCATCGCGTTCAGCGCGGCCAGAAGATTGCTGCTGTTGCCCACATAGCGCAGCGGATGACCCGCATTGTCCGGCACAAGGCCAAAGGGATGGGCCAAACGCCCAACCACAAGCAGCGCGCCCGAGATGTGCAGCCAAAGCGAGGGGGTACCCATGCCTTCGGCAAGGATCATAAGGATCAGCACGAAAGCCGACCATTCCGCGCAATTGCCGTGTTGGCGGATGCGGTGCAAAAGATCAGCATTGCCGCCGTCGCCGAACGAAATGCCAGTGGCTGAGCGCATTGCGGAGACGCGGAACCACAGGACAAGGGTGATTGCCGCAACCGGCAAAGCGTAGATGGGTGTGACTTCGAAAACCATGTGCACTCCTGACTGTTTGAGGTTTCGATACCCCAAGGACGCGCAAGGGTTGCAGATTTCGACAAAGGCGCAAAAAGTTTTTGCGCCGCGGATGATTTTTTTCGTCCGAAGGGGCTGTTTGGGGGCTTAAGCGGGGTCCGTCATGCCAACGGCCCGGCGATAGCTGCGCTGGCCGTATAGCAGAGCGTCGGGATTATCTGACAGATGCACCGCGCCGACCTGCCCGATCAGCA
>JBMSKG010000251.1:0-4213 GCA_049419625.1 Paracoccaceae bacterium
ACCGTGACTGTGGAAGAGGCCGGGGAGTATGATTTGTGGGGGCGGGTGGTTTAACTTTCAGTGGCATCTCGCCCAAGCACATGTGAATCTTCATGCACGCGTGTCTTTATGTCCCATCTCTTCAGCCCTGAAGCTTTCAAGAGCATATCGCGGAACTGGGCAGAATCCTCCCGCACTATATGGTAAAGATTGATCGTGATGCTTTCCTCGACAGGGTGCGTCAAGCCGGAGAAAAAACCTTCAAGCTCTAGGTTTTGTTCTTCCCACGCTTCTCGCTCGGTGTTTTCGACAAATGGCTTGGCATGCGCATATTCATTTCGAATGGCGCGGGCGCTGTGAACCGACGAAAGTGGCTGGACATCCTTGTCCAATTCTGGCAACAGACGTTTGGTAATCTCGTCGATCTTGTATTCGGCCGGCTTCTTTTCTACCCAGCAATCAATGACTTTTGAACCTATTGCGTTGATCCAGCCTTCGTTAAGGATGGCGGTCAGCAGAAAGCTAAGCACAACCTTCTCTTTCCAGCCACGCGGTTGCTCAGCCTTGAGCAAGTCATCAATCTCTTTGTCCACAAGGAACAAAAGGCTCTCAATGGTTTCAAAGAGGAAGACTTCGCGCTCTATTCTCCTTCGAACCAGTATCTTGACCATTTAACCACCACAGGGCCTGCACCCAATGTTCCTATAGAGGGGTGCCTTCCCCCGCCGGGCACTGCGCCCTTGGGATACCAAAACCTACTTCTTCCCCTCAAGTGCCGCGATCCGCGCTTCCAGCGCCGCGTTTTCTTCCCGCGCCTTTTGTGCCATCGCGCGCACCGCATCGAACTCTTCGCGCGTCACGAAATCGCGGTCGGCCATCCAGCGGTCGATCAGGCTTTTCATCGCCGTTTCCGCCTCGGTCTTGGCCCCTTGGGCCACGCCCATGGCGTTGGTCATCAGCTTGGACATGTCGTCAAGAAACTTGTTGCCGGGTTGCATGGCGCTCTCCACTTCGTTTCGCCCTATATGGTCCGACACGCCCCCCACCGCAAGCCTGCCAAAGATTGACAAGGCCCGCCCCCTGCCGGACAAGACGTCACAGCACAAGGCAATCCCCATGACCTATATTCCCTTTCCCGACATCTCGCCCGAAATCTTCTCGATCGACATCGGTCCGGTGACCCTCGCCCTGCGCTGGTATGCGCTGGCCTATATCGTCGGGCTGATCGCGGGGTGGAAGCTGATCGTGCGGATGATCACCACGCCCGGGCTTTGGCCAGGTGCCGCCCCGGCGCGTCCCGAGCAGATTGAGCGGTTGCTGACATGGGTCATCGTCGGCGTCATCTTGGGCGGGCGCGCGGGCTATGTGTTGTTTTACGACCTGTCAGGTTTCGCCGCAGACCCCGCCCGCATCCTGCGGGTCTGGGAAGGCGGCATGTCCTTTCACGGCGGCTTTCTGGGTGTTGTGGTGGTCGGTATCCTGTTTTGTCGGCGCGAAAAGATCCCAATGCTGCCCATGGCCGACCTGATGGCCGCTGTGGCACCCATCGGGCTTCTCTTGGGCCGCATCGCCAATTTCATCAATGCCGAGCTTTGGGGCCGCCCCACCACCCTGCCTTGGGGCGTGGCCTTTCCGGGTGATGCCGCGCAATCCTGCGCCACCGCCGACTTGCCCTGTATTCGCCACCCAAGCCAGCTTTATGAAGCGGGGCTCGAGGGACTTCTTCTTTTGGTCCTCTTCACCTACCTCATCTGGCGGCGCGGCTGGTTCCGCTTTCCCGGCGCGATCGCGGGGCTGTTTTTCATCGGCTACGGCGCAGCGCGGTTTTTTGTGGAATTCTTCCGCCAGCCTGATGCGCAATTCGCGACGGCCGAGAACCCGCTGGGACTTTATCTCCACTTGGGCGGTGTGGGCCTGACGGCGGGGCAACTCCTGAGCCTGCCGATGATCATTGCAGGGCTTTGGGTCTTGGCGCGGGCCCGGCAGACCCCGCCGCAGGCATGACCGCGCTGGCCGAGATCCTGATCCGGCGCATCCGCGAGGATGGGCCGATGACGGTGGCAAGCTATATGGCCGAATGCCTTTTGCACCCCGAGCATGGCTATTACACCACCCGGCCCCCCTTTGGTGCCAAAGGCGATTTCATCACCGCCCCCGAGATCACCCAGATGTTCGGCGAGTTGATCGGCCTGTGCTTGGCGCAATCCTGGCTGGATCAGGGCGCGCCTTCGCCCTTTACGCTGGCCGAACTGGGCCCCGGTCGTGGCACGTTGATGGCCGATGTCTTGCGCGCCACGCGCGGCGTGCCGGGCTTTCATGACGCCCTGCAATTGGCGCTGCACGAAGCCTCCCCCGCCTTGCGCGCGGTTCAGGCCGAAACCCTGCGGGGGTATCAACCGCACTGGATCGCACAGATCGACGCCCTGCCCGACCAACCCCTCTTCCTAATCGCCAACGAGTTTTTCGACGCCCTGCCCATCCACCAATACCTGCGCACCCTTGGGCAGTGGCACGAACGGCTGATCGGGCTACAGGCGGACCATCTGGCCTTTGGCATCGCGCCAGACCCCACCAACGGCGGACCTGGCCCGCAGTTCTCCGCGGAACCTGAAGGGACCGTCGTGGAAACCTGCCCGCAGGCGCGCCCTTACATGGACACGATCCAGCGCCGCCTGCAGGCCCATGGCGGGCTGGCGCTGATCGTCGATTACGGGGGCTGGCGGTCAAAGGGCGACACGCTGCAAGCCCTGAAATCCCACGCCTTCACCGACCCCTTGGCCGAACCGGGCCGCGCCGATCTGACGGCGCATGTCGATTTCGAGGCGCTCGCCGCAGGCTGGGCGCCCTATCGCTATGCGACCCAAGGCGCGTTTCTGACCGCGCTTGGCATCGAGGCACGGGCAGCACGGCTGGCGCAGGGTCTGACAGGGCCGGCCTTGGAAAATCACCGCGCCGCGCATCACCGCTTGACCAATGACGACGAAATGGGTTCGCTGTTCAAAGTGCTGGCCCTTTACGGCCCTTCTGCCCCGCCGCCGCCCGGTTTTGCCTGATTGCCTGAAAGACGCAGATGCTGGAAATCATTACCTCGGATGCCCTTGAGCCCCGTCATGGCTTTTTCACCCGCAAGGGTGGCGCGTCCTCGGGCATTTTCGCCGGGCTGAATTGCGGCACTGGCAGTTCGGATCAGGCCGAAATCGTCGCCATCAACCGCGCCCGCGTGGCCGAGGCGATGGGGCTGTGGGTTGAGGCGCTTGTCAGCGTGCATCAGGTCCATTCGCCCGATGTGGTGACCGTCACAACCCCCCTGACCGAGCGGCCTCGCGCCGATGCGATGGTCACCGCCACGCCGGGCTTGGCGCTGGCCGTGTTGACTGCCGATTGCCAACCGGTGCTTTTTTCCGATGCCAAGGCGGGGGTGATCGGCGCGGCGCATGCCGGCTGGAAAGGCGCGCGCGACGGGGTGATGGAGGCCACGCTCGATGCGATGGAGGCCCTGGGGGCGCGGCGCCGCGACATCACGGCGGTGATTGGCCCCTGCATCAGCCAGACCGCCTATGAGGTGGGTCAGGAGTTTTTCGAAAGCTTCACCGACGATGCCCCCGAGGCCCAGCGCTTTTTCATCAACGGCAATGGCGACCGCCATCTTTTCGATTTGCCGTCCTATGGGCTGTGGCGTCTGCGCGCGGCTGGGGTGGGTCATGCCGAATGGACGCGCCATTGCACCTATCGCGATCCGGCCCGATTCTATTCCTACCGCCGCACCACCCATGCGGGCGAGGCGGATTATGGGCGGCAGATCTCGGTCATCCGGCTCTGATCGGGGCAAGACTGCGGCGAGACTGCCCGAAGATTGCCACCAGATTGGAAACAATCTGGGGCCATTGTTGCCAAACCCTAGATTATTGCTTGAAATTCAAGGCACTCGCCCGGCTGACCGCCTTGCCACATTTCTCCCGCCCGGCGCGGTGAAAAATCTGCAACGCGGCCTGTGCAGGCCAAATCCCTGCCGCAAAGCTTGGCGAGACTGCTCTCAAGGTCGGAGTGTTGCCGACATCCTGAGTTTTGGAGCATGACCATGAAAAAAGACCGCCGCTGGATGAAGTCCGTCATCGCCGCCTCGAACGAGGTCCAGGTCACCCTGCCTTGGGCACGGGGCACCCGCCGCCGTCCTGAAGCGATGAAAACGGCCGAAAAGCCTGCACCGCGCGCGCAAGCCGCCCGCTGATCTGCG
>JBMSKG010000252.1:0-4166 GCA_049419625.1 Paracoccaceae bacterium
GATCAGCTTCGATCAGGCCGTGGCGACCTTTGGGCTTGACGCCCTGCCGCCTGCACACTAGCGCATCTAAGCTATTGAATTTCAATAAAAGCGCCGCAACATTGCGGCGCTTTTTTGGTGCTTGATGGTGGTTTCTTATGTTCACAGAACCGTGGGCCACGGGTCTGTGATTGGTTTGTGAAGGGCGCCTTTCCCTAGGGTTGTCACGTCGAAAGACATCAACCAGTCAAAGGGATTTATCTTATGTCAAACCATATTCGCACATTGACCGTCGCCGGGGCTTTGGCCGCTGCATTGGCCTCGCAGGCCACCGTCGTGACTGCCCAGGAAAACGAAAAGTGCTTTGGCGTGGCGCTTGCCGGCCAGAACGATTGCGCGGCCGGGGAAGGCACCACTTGCGCAGGCACCTCCAAGGTGGACTATCAGGGCAACGCTTGGAAACTGGTTCCGGCAGGCACCTGCGTCACGATGGAACTGCCCGCCGCAGCTGACGGTACCGCCCGCATGGGCATGCTCAAGGCGATCGACCGCGATCTGCCGAAAGGCTGATGACCGCGCGCCGGGGGGGGGCAGGCCCCCCCCCGCGACACAGGGTTTTGCCCACCGATAAAGCACTCTCGCCCCGCTCAGGGGTCTTGCAGACCGATGAAAGGCTCTTTGATGTTCGATCTTCCCGCCCAATCCCTGCCCTCCGGTGCCGGGGTCGGCTACAAGCCGCAGCATTTCACGGACCTTTTGGACAACCCAATGCCGGTCTCATGGCTTGAAATCCATGCCGAGAATTACTTAGGTGATGGTGGACGTCCCCTGGCGCAACTGCGCCATCTGGCCGAGCGGTTTCCGGTTTCGGTCCATGGGGTGAGCCTCTCGATCGGGGGCGAAGCGGCGCTGGATGCAGCCCACCTTGCGAACCTGAAAAAGCTGTGTGACTGGCTGCAACCGGCCAGCTTTTCGGAACATCTGGCTTGGTCAACCCATGACGGGGCCTTTCTGAACGACCTGCTTCCCCTGCCCTATACCGCCCAGACCCTGAACCGCGTTTCCGATCACATCGACCATGTGCAAGAGGTCCTAGGGCGGCGCATGCTGTTGGAAAACCCCTCCACCTATGTCGCCTTTGCCGAAACAACTTGGGACGAGGTGGAGTTTCTGGCCGAGATCGCCCGCCGCACGGGATGCGGGCTTTTGCTGGACGTGAACAATGTCTTTGTCTCCTGCGTCAATCAGCTTCGCAACCCGTTAGACTATATTGCGCGCTTCCCGATTCATCTGGTGGGCGAAATCCATCTTGGCGGCCATGAGGAAGACTGCGACAGCGCGAACCGCCCCCTTTTGATCGACAGCCACGGGGCCGAAGTGGCTGATCCGGTCTGGGCGCTTTATGCCAAAGTGATCAAGGACACCGGCCCCCGACCGACGCTGATCGAATGGGACAATGACGTGCCCGACTGGCATGTGCTGGCCGCCGAGGCAGCCCGCGTCACCGAGATCTTGGTGCCAAGATGACCCAGTCCATGTTCGCAACGGCCCTTCTGGACCCTGACCAGCCCATGCCCTCAGGCCTTGTAGGCCCTGACGGTCTGCCCGATGCCAAACGTTTTGCGGTCTATCGCAACACCGTGAACAGCTCGCTCGTCCGCGTGCTCGAGGCGGCCTTTCCCGCCGTGCAAAAGCTGGTTGGGCCCGAGTTCTTTGCCGCCATGGCGCTGGTCTATCTGCGCCAGACCCCGCCCACAGATCGGCGGCTGATGCTGTATGGCGAAGGTTTTGCCGAGTTTCTGGCAGACTTTGCGCCGGTTGCGCATCTGGCGTATCTGCCCGATGTGGCCCGGTTGGAGCAATGCCTGCGTCAAAGCTACCATGCTGCTGATGCCGCGCCCTTGCCCGGCGAAGCCCTTGCCAGCATGGGCGAAAACCAGCTTTTGCAGGCGCGAATCCGACTTGCCCCCTCGCTTCGGGTTCTGGCCTCAAACTGGCCGGTGCATGCCATCTGGCACGCCACATTGCACAATGGGCCAAAGCCCCAGATGCAGGCCGAAGAGGTTGTCGTGCTGCGCCCAGAGTTCGACCCCAGCGTGCATCTCTTGCCCCCGGGGGGGCTGCGTTTCTTGCCACCCTTGGCCGGGGCGAGCCCTTGATCGCCGCGCTGGCCGCAACCGGTGAAGGCTTTGACCTCACCCACATCCTTGGCCTTTTGCTGGGCAACAAGGCCATCGTCGGAGTCATGTGATGAGCAATCCCGCCACCCAATCCTATCGACGCGCCATCCAAGCGCTTGACCGCCTGGGCGAGAGCTTGTTGCCGCTTTTGGCCCGCGCTTGCTTCGCGGCGGTACTGCTGGTGTATTTCTGGGCCGCTGGCCTCACCAAGCTGGATGGCATCTTCACCCCCTCATTGGGTGCCTATGCCCAGATCTTTCCCCGCGCGATGGAGGCCGCGGGCTTTGATATCAGCCAGATGGGCCTTTTGCGCTGGGTGATCGTGCTGGCGGGGTCTTGGGCAGAACTCGTGCTGCCCACACTTGTTGTGCTGGGCCTTGCTACCCGTCTGGCCGCCCTTGGCATGATCGGCTTTGTCCTTGTGCAAAGCCTGACCGATATCATCGGTCACGCCGCCAGCCCGGACACCATTGGCGCTTGGTTCGACAGGGGGTCTGACGCCTTGATCTTAGATCAACGGGCGCTGTGGATCTTTGTTCTGCTGACACTGGTTCTAAAGGGCGCGGGCCCCTTGTCGGTTGACAGGGTTCTTACCAACAGGCGCGCAGGCGCCGCGGGCAGCTAAGACCCACCAAAGCTGGTTTTGGCCCGCCGGAATGCCCAAAAACTGTGCGCGTTATGCCGGGCGACGACCAGCCCTTGACAATGCAGAAATCCCTTACGGATTCCTTGCTTGCTTTTTTAGAAGGCTTTGGCATGATTTTCTCAGTGACGACAGACTTTCTGACCGCCTATCGAGGCCCAAGAAGACCTGCTTGCACGGCCCGCGGCAATTCCGCCTCGGGAGGGTTGAGATAGGAGAGAGCGGCATGCCCACCGGCACCGTGAAATGGTTCAACAGCACCAAAGGTTATGGCTTCATCGCCCCCGATGACGGCGGCAAGGACGTGTTCGTTCACATCTCTGCGGTCGAGCGTGCGGGTCTTAAGGGCCTGAATGACAACCAGAAAATCGGCTATGAGCTTCAGTCGGGCCGTGACGGCAAACAGTCGGCTGGCGATCTGCGCCTGCTCTAAGCCGCGATCAGACAGTTCAGGAACGGCCCCCTCGGGGGCCGTTTTTTCATGGCCCTAAAGCAGCGCCGCCTGCACGTCAGCGTCCCAGCCAAGATGCCATTTTTCTGCCCGGATCACCGGGCGTTTCATCACCGTGGGCTGCGCTGCAATCTGCGCCTCAGGCTCAGATTCGCGCAGAAAATCCGAAAATCCGCGGTAAGTGGTGGATTGACGGTTCACCAAAAGCCCCCCGAACTCGGCCACCATTTCACCAATTTCCGCCTCGGTAAGCGGATCTTTGCGAATGTCGCGGAACTCTACGGCATGCCCTGCCCCCTCCAGCGCCTTGAGCGCCTTCTTGCAGGTGTCACAGGTCGGGATGCCGTAGAGGATCATGCATCACACCTTGAAGATGGCCTTGGTGATCGCCAGACCACCCCAAGCCGACAGCGCCGTCAAGACGGTTCCCCATGCGACATCGGTGATGACCATCCGCAGGTTCCAACCCTTCAAGATCGCATAGTTGGTGAATTCAAACGTGCCATAGGCCATAAAGCCCAAGATCGCCGCCGGAATGAGAATGGGCGCCCCAGCCTTCAGTGCCGGCACCGAAACAAGGTACAAAAGCCCCGCCACATAAGCCAAATAGAACAGTGCGGCAGGGGCAAGCCGGATGTTCTCCAGCATCATCGGACCGATGTAGCGCTCAAACAAGGGCGCCATGTAAAGCCGCAGCATGATGGCATCGATCACCAGAAAGATCGCGGCGGTAGACAAATACAGTGTAACAATTTGCATCGGCGACTCCTTGGCGGTCACTGGGATCATTCTCAGGGCCTTTCAAAGGTTACGTGCCAAAGCCCGGCATGGATCATATCTCCCTGCCGATTGCTTGCGCTGGTGCCCAAGGCCGGGGTTCTGTTCCCTCTGAAGGCACCGTCAAACCACAAAC
>JBMSKG010000253.1:0-4161 GCA_049419625.1 Paracoccaceae bacterium
ATCAAACCAAAACCACTGGAAAACTCGGCATCGCCGATTTCCCGACCTGACTTAGGAGGACTACCCATGGTGGGCACTGAATTCTTTGGAAGCTTCGATCTGGCCTCGTTGTCGATCTGGCTTTTCTGGGGCTTCTTCGCGCTGTTGGTCTACTATCTGCAAACCGAAAACATGCGCGAAGGCTATCCGCTGGAGTTGGAGGACGGCAGCCGCGCGCCGAACCAGGGGCCTTTCCCGGTTCCTGCCCCCAAGACCTTTCTCTTGCCCCATGGCCGCGGGTCTGTGACCGTGCCGAATGGCGCACGTGAAGCGCGCGAAGTGGCTTTGGGCCGCACCGCCGTGTCGGAAGGCTTCCCTCATGCGCCTTTGGGCGATCCTATGAAGGACGGCGTTGGCCCTGCCTCTTGGGCACCGCGCCGCGACGTTCCCGAACTGGATGGACATGGCCACAACAAGATCGTGCCAATGGCTTCGGCCGCGGCCTTTGCCGTCTCGGCCGGGCGCGACCCGCGTGGTCTGCCGGTTCAGGCGGGCGATCTGGAAGTGGTCGGCAGCATCTCGGACATGTGGGTTGATGCCCCCGAGCAACTGGTGCGTTATCTGGAAATCACGCTGAACTCGGGTTCAAAGAAGCTGGTTCCGGTGCCGATGGTCAAGATCCAGTCTGACCGCGTGCGGATCAACTCGCTGTCGTCTGATCTTTTCGAGGGCGTGCCTGCCACCAAGTCGCAGACCGAGGTGACCTTGCTCGAGGAAGAAAAGATCAGCGCCTATTACGCGGGCGGCACGATGTATGCGGCGGCCAAGCGTAAGCGCGGCTTCTGATCCAAACCACAGAAAGGGGCGACCATGTCCAACCACATCCATGACGACTTCGCCGTCGAGCCGCTGCCGGGCCTGCCCGCGCGGCCGCCCAAGGGGGAAGTGCTTTTGTGGCAGGGCCGCCCCCAAGCCTTTGCGCTGGCGCGCGAGGCGCTGAAGATCAACTGGATCGCCGGCTACTTTGTTGCGCTGGCGGTCTGGCGTGGCTGGGTGATGGGGGGGGGTGAGCTTGCCTCCTTCATTGCCGTGATGCTGCCCTATCTGGCCATCGGCGCAGTGACCTGCGCCATCCTTTTCCTGATCGCTCTGGTTCAGGCCCGCAGCACCGTTTACACCATCACCACCGCCCGCGTGGCGATGCGGATCGGCGTGGCGCTGACCGTCACGCTGAACCTGCCCTTCCGCCAGATCGGCGCGGCACAGTTGGCGGTGAAGTCGAACGGCACCGGGACGATCGCGCTGCAGACTCTGGGCGATGCGCGGATCTCTTACCTTGTCTGCTGGCCGCATGTGCGGCCCTGGCATTTCAACCGCACCCAGCCCGCGCTGCGTGCCATTCCCGATGCGGCGCGCGTTGCGCACCTTTTGGCCGAGGCCGCGGAAACCCGGTTGAGCCAGCCCGTCATCACACACACCACCGCCCCGGCCAATGCCGTGGCCGCTGAATAGGAGGACAGGATGCAGGACGTCACCCACGGTCGGCCCTCCGACGACAAGGAGATGATCCCCAAACCGCTGTTGCTGGCGATGCTGGGCCTTGTTCTGGCAACACTGGCGATTGTCAGCTTTTCCGTCCTGACAGGCCGTGACCTGGCCGGGACGCCCGCTCCGGCTGCCGTGGTGGCCGAGCGCACGATCTATCTGCAGGGCGGGGGCGCGCAGGCCGTCACCGTTCTGGATGAAAACCGCAGCCTGCTCATGGACCTGCCGCACGGCGGCTTCATCACCGTCATTCAGAAAGGTGTGCAGCGCGCGCGGCTAACTGCCCGTGTCGATCAGTCTTTGCCGGTGCGTATTGTGGAATACGCCAATGGTCGGCTGACCGTCGTTGACGACCACACCGGATGGAGTGCCGAGCTTGGCGCCTTCGGTTCAGACAACAAGGCCGCGTTCGAACGGCTCATGTCGCAGTGACACACAATAAGGGGAACCAAATCATGGGATTATTTACAAAATCAGCCGAACAGGTGCCCTGCACCGTCGAGGTCAGCCACCGCTTCGAAAGCCTGCATGCTCACGTTCGTTTCAACAATGGCGCCGTGGTTTACCCCGGCGATGAGGTCTTGGTGCATGGCGCGCCGATCCTGGCCGCTTATGGCGAGTTAATCGTCGAGGACCGCCAAGCCACCATTACCCGTGCCAGCCTGCTGGAACGCCTGTGGACCCGTGCCACCGGCGATTTCGGCTTTATGGAACTGTGCGAATTTTCCTTCTCGGACGAGGTGACGCTATGAACGCCCAAAACCACGAAATCGCGCCCGATAGCCCTGTCGTCCCCGAAATCGACAGCACCGCCACCACCGCGATGGCGACCGAGACGACAATGTTGAATCCCCGGTTCTACACCACCGATTTTGACGAGATGGACCGCCTGGATGTCTCGTCGATCCGGCCGGAATGGGACAAGCTCATTGCACAGATGAAATCGGACCCCAACAAGGCCCATTTCAAAAAGAACGCCGATTGGGACCAGATCGACTGGGCCGGGATGGAGCCGAAACTGCGGGTCGAATTCATCGACTTTCTGGTGTCGTCCTGCACGGCCGAGTTTTCGGGTTGCGTGCTGTACAAGGAAATGAAGCGGCGCGGCAACAACCCTGACATTTGCGAGCTGTTCAACTACATGGCCCGCGATGAGGCCCGTCATGCCGGGTTCATCAACGACGCGCTGCGCGAAGCAGGCGTGGCGGTGAACCTTGGTTTTTTGACCAAGGCCAAGAAGTACACCTATTTCCGGCCCAAGTTCATCTACTACGCCACCTATCTTTCCGAAAAGATCGGCTACGCGCGCTACATCACCATCTATCGTCACCTTGAAGCGCATCCCGAGCAGCGCTTCCACCCCATTTTCAAGTGGTTCAAGGAATGGTGCAACGACGAGTTCAGCCATGGTGAGGCCTTTGCCCTGATCATGCGCACCGACCCAAAGCTCACCTCCAGCTTTGTCAACAAGCTGTGGATCCGCTTCTTCCTGACGGCCGTCTACTCGACGATGTTCGTGCGCGACCATGCGCGGCCCGAGTTCCACAAGGCGCTGGGGGTAGACATCGAATGGTATGACCAGGAGGTGTTCCGCAAGACATCGGTCATCGCGCGTCAGGTGTTCCCGATCGAGGTGGACATCGACCATCCGCGTTGGTTGCCGAACCTGCGCCGCATGCGCGATGCCTTCGGGCAAATGGACGAGGCAAAGCGCAAGGGCGGCATCGCGGGTTGGTTTGGCAAGATCGCCGGAGGCACCAAGGCACTGACGGCCTTTGTCGCGCTCTACACCATCCCGGTGATCAAGCAAGAACCGCCGAAAAACGTCCGGCTGGAGCCGATCTATTGATCGCCATCCCACATTGGTGGCACAGGTCGGGGCAGGCTTGCCCCGACCCGCGCGGCTTTGACCAAGGGGCGCGGCCATGACCGAAAGCCCCTGGATCGCCGCGCTTTTGACCTTGTTTGTCTGGTGGTCCTCCACCGGCGTCATTCTGTGGCGGGTGCGGGTGGCGGACAACGGCCGACCTTCTGACCACGTGAATTCCGTGGTGATTGGGCTGCCCTTGGTGGCCATAGGAGTCTTGGCCGCGCACCTTTCACTGCCCGATCTGACGTCGGGGGGTATCTATCTGGCCTTCTTTGCCGCACTGGCGCTTTGGGGTTGGATTGAACTGGCCTTTCTTTCCGGTATCATCACCGGCCCGAACCGCAGTCCCTGCCCGCCTTTTGCCAGCACCGCTGACCGGTTCTGGCGCGCCGTGGGCACGGTGGCTTGGCACGAGCTGACGCTTCTGGCCACGCTTCTTGCCTTGGGTCTGGCGACCATCGGGGCGGAGAACCCCTTTGCCTTTGGGACCTTTGCGATTTTGTTCTTTGCCCGTATCTCGGCCAAATTGAACCTGTTTCTGGGCGTACCACGGATCAACATCCAGTTCCTGCCCCGCCCCTTGTCGCATCTGGCCAGCCATTTCCGGGTTGGGCGGATCACGGCTTTCTTCCCGCTTTCGGTCTCGGCTTTGACCGTCGCCTCTGCCCTGTTGATGGAGCGCGCGATCAATGTCGACACCCCCGGCATGTCAGTGGGCTATGCCCTGTTGACCTGCCTTTGCCTGCTGGCCCTGCTGGAGCACTGGT
>JBMSKG010000254.1:0-4146 GCA_049419625.1 Paracoccaceae bacterium
GTTGGGGGTCTGTTCGGTCATGGTTTCCTCCCTTGAGGGCCAGATGCGGTCGGCGGCGGGGTGCCCCCTGCCGCCTTAGTTCAGAATGGTTGACAGGGTGTGGACAAGCCCGGGCGAGACTTCGGCTTGGCTGAGCGCCAGCGCAAAGCCGGCGGCCAGCACGACCAAGAGGAGCGCAAAGGACCAAATCGCCCGATCCCCCGGCACGGCGGCCTTGCTGTCTTGCCCGACGCGCATCATTTGCCCATGGCCTTCATCACCGCCTCGCCCAAGTGGGCGGGGCTGTCGGCCACGATGATGCCGGCGGATTTCATCGCTTCGATCTTGGATTCCGCGTCGCCCTTGCCGCCTGCCACGATGGCACCGGCATGGCCCATGCGGCGGCCCTTTGGTGCGGTGCGACCGGCGATGAAACCGGCGGTGGGCTTCCAGCGGCCCTTTTTCTTCTCGGACGCGAGGAATTCGGCGGCCTCTTCCTCGGCGGAACCACCGATTTCCCCGATCATGATGATCGAATGGGTCTCTGGGTCGGCCAAGAACATCTCAAGCACGTCGATATGTTCGGTGCCCTTGATCGGGTCGCCGCCGATGCCGACGGCGGTGGACTGGCCAAGGCCAAGGTCGGAGGTCTGCTTGACCGCCTCATAGGTCAGCGTGCCCGAGCGCGACACGACACCGACCGAGCCGCGGCGGTGGATGTGGCCGGGCATGATGCCGATCTTGCAGGCGTCGGGTGTGATCACGCCGGGGCAGTTCGGGCCGATGAGGCGGGTCTTGGAGTTGATGAGGGCGCGCTTGACCTTCATCATGTCCAGAACCGGGATGCCTTCTGTGATGCAGACGACGAGCGGGATTTCGGCGTCGATCGCCTCGAGGATGCTGTCGGCGGCGAAGGGCGGGGGGACGTAGATGACAGAGGCATCGGCGCCGGTCTTGGCGACGGCCTCATGCACCGAGTTGAACACCGGCAGGTTCAGGTGGCTGGTGCCGCCCTTGCCGGGCGTGACGCCGCCGACCATCTGCGTGCCATAGGCGATGGCCTGTTCCGAGTGGAAGGTGCCTTGGCTGCCGGTGAACCCTTGGCAGATGACCTTGGTGTGCTTGTCGACGAGAACGGACATGGTTGTGTCTCCGTAGGGTGGGGTTTGCCCCACCAATGGTTTGTACGTAGGCGGGGTTGTCCCCGCCCCACGGGTTAGCCTTTGACCGCCTTGACGATCTTTTGTGCCGCATCGGCGAGGTTGTCGCCCGCGATGACGTTCAGACCGGAATTGCGGATGATTTCCTTGCCCAACTCGACGTTGGTGCCTTCCAAGCGGACGACCAGCGGCACCTTGAGGCCCACCTCTTTCACCGCCGCAATCACGCCTTCGGCGATGACGTCGCAGCGCATGATGCCGCCGAAGATGTTGACGAGAATGCCTTTGACGTTCGGGTCAGAGGTGATGATCTTGAAGGCCTCGGTGACCTTTTCCTTGGTGGCACCGCCGCCGACGTCAAGGAAGTTCGCCGGTTCCGCGCCGTAAAGCTTGATGATGTCCATCGTGGCCATGGCAAGGCCCGCGCCGTTGACCATGCAGCCGATCTCGCCCTCAAGCGCGATGTAGTTCAGATCGAACTTGGACGCGGCGAGTTCTTTGGGATCTTCTTCGGTTTCGTCGCGCAGCGCGGCGATGTCGGGGTGGCGGTAGATGGCGTTGCCGTCAAAGCCCATCTTGGCATCAAGAAGCTTCAACGAGCCGTCTTTCAGCACGCAGAAGGGGTTGATCTCGAGCATGTCCATGTCTTTGTCGACAAAGAGCCGATAGAGGTTTTTGACGATGCCGACGCATTGCTTGATTTGCGCGCCTTCGAGGCCAAGGCCAAAGGCGACGCGGCGGCCGTGGAAATCTTGAAAACCGGTGGCCGGGTCGATGTCGAAGGTCAGGATCTTTTCGGGGGTGTCATGGGCGACATCTTCGATGCTCATCCCGCCTTCGGTGGAGGAGACGATGGAGATGCGGCTGGTTTTGCGGTCGATCAAGAGGGCGAGGTAAAACTCGCGGTCGATGTCGGAGCCGTCTTCGATGTAGATGCGGTTGACCTGCTTGCCAGCCGGGCCGGTCTGGATGGTGACAAGGGTGCGGCCCAGCATTTGGCGGGCGAACTCGGCAGCTTCACCGACTGAACGGGCCAGACGCACGCCGCCTTTTTCGCCGGCTTCGGGTTCCACGAAATGGCCCTTGCCGCGCCCACCGGCGTGGATCTGGGCCTTGACCACCCACAGCGGGCCATCCAGCTCACCTGCGGCGGTCTTGGCCTCTTCGGCCTTCATGACGGCCCGGCCGTCGGACACCGGGATGCCATAGCTGCGCAAGAGCGCCTTGGCCTGATATTCGTGGATATTCATGGGCGGGCCCCCGTTTCAGATGAATTTGGGCGGTCATGGCATGAAAACGGGCCCGATCAAAACGGGAATCGCGGGGTGTGGCGCGAAAAGCGACATTTGTGATCACATGAAAAAATCTTGTGATCACATTTAGCGCAAGCGGGATTGCCCGCATTGGTTGCATGGGGGCTTTGGCTGCTTTAGCCTCGTGTTCCAAGCCGTGTGGAGAATGTCGATGGGTGCCAGTTGGGCCGTGGTGGCGACGGTGGATGAGCCTGCCCCTTTGGTGGCGGCCTTTGTGGCGCATCATCTGAATGAGGGTGCGCGCGAGGTGCATCTGTTTCTGGACAAGCCTGACCCCGAGACGGTGGCGTTGATCCGGGATAAGAAGGGCTGCAAGCTGACGCGCTGCAACAAGGACCATTGGGCGGCGCATAACAACGGCACGCGGCCTTATCTGCACACCCGCCGCCAGATCATCAACGCCAATATCGCCTATGGCGCCTGTCGGGCCGATTGGCTGGTGCATTGTGATGCGGATGAGTTCATTCGCGATGGCCGGGCGATGGCTGCGGAATTGGCCGAGACCCCAGCCGAGCGGGATCATCTGCGGCTTAGGGTGTCGGAGCGGGTGATGTTAGCGGGGGTGGAACAGGCGGGCCTGTTTGACGGGGTGTTTCGCCAGCCGATTGTGGAGGAGCCGCGGCGGCTGGACGCGATCTATCACCCGGTTGAGGCGTTTTTGGACCGGGGGCTGACGGGGCACCCCAATGGCAAGGGCGTGGTGCGCACCGGGCGGGGGTACCGGATTAACATCCACCAGCCGCAGGGGGATGTGCCGTCTTGGCCGATTATCTCGACGCGGCTTTTGCATTTCGATGGGCTGAGCGCGTTTCACTATCTGTTGAAGCTGTTGCGCCGGGCGCATGAAAAGCCCTTGCCCGGCCCGCCGCGCCACAAGTCGGGGCGGATGGCGCAATTGACGGCGATGAAAGAGCATGCCGGGGACCCGGAGTTTTTCCGCGCGCTGCTGGCGGGGCTGAAAACCTTGCGGCCGGATCAGGTGGCGGCGCTGAAGGCGCTGGGGCTGATCGAGGAGGCGCCGTTTCAGCCCAATCTGGGGGGCTGGCGTTGGATCTGGGCGTGGCGGGGTTTGATGCGATCTTGCGGGCGCGGCAGGCGGAGTTTTTGGCCGCGCGGCAGTTCGGTGGGCAGGGGCGTAGGCGCAAAGCCTGCGGCGCGGGCGGTGGCCAGAACATCTTCCATCCGGTGATGCCAAGGCGCTCGGTCCGGGTGGGTCACGACGCCGTCGGGTTGGCGGACGGGGCTTGCAAAGCGGTCATCGGGGGCGATGAAGACGGTGAACATCAGCCAGTCGAGGGCCGCAAAGCGTTTGTAAACCTGCACAAGCCCGAGGGCCAGCATTGGCAGCGGCAGATGGGTGAACACCGCGAAGGCCATGGCGTGGGTGATGTGGTCGGGCAGGCCGGGAAAGTCGAAATTGGCGTCTTCGATCAGGTGATCGAGGGAAAGGCGGGTTTTGTCGGTGAGTTCAAGGTCATAGCCGCGCTGCATCAGCGCGCCGGACAGGTCGGTTGCCCAGTAATGATTGGGCTGAAGATAGGGCACGAGGCGGCAGCCGAGCCGGAGTGATCCGGCGCCGATGTCGAGGAAATGGTGCTGCGGTTCCAGCCCGGCGTTGAGAAGAAGCTGCATCTGGATCAGGCCCGTCTCCTCCCAGCGGCCGCCGCCGCTGTCGCGGTGGCGGCCACGCGCCC
>JBMSKG010000255.1:0-4131 GCA_049419625.1 Paracoccaceae bacterium
CCGGGGGGGGGGGGGCCCCCCCCCCCCCACCCCCGTGGGATATTTGCGCCACGTTGAAGGCAGAGTCTTCGTCGCTTTTGGCAGGTGACGGTGTCGCTTTTGGCGGTCATGCGCCGCTTTTCCGAGTCGGGTTTTGTCCGGCATGCCGCATAAGGGACAAAACAGCTTTCGGAGACTTTCATGAGCGATGTTGCAGCAGGGCGTCGGGCCCGTGGTGGTGGCGGGTCGGCGCGCAGGGCCGAGCGGACGGCGGTGTCGTTTGAAACGGCAAAGTTCATTCAGCGCAACATTCCGAATTTCGAGATTCTGAACGAAGAGGCGCTGCAGATCATTGAATGGAACGCGGAAACCGTTCTGGAAGAGATCGGCGTGAACTTCGTTGAGAACGAAGGGGCGTTGGCGCTGTGGCGCGCGGCAGGGGCCGATGTGCAGGGCGAGCGGGTGCATATTCCACGTGGTTTGGCGCGCAAGCTGATTTCCACGGCACCCAAGACCTTTACCCAGCATGCCCGCAACCCCGAGCGAAATGTCGAGATCGGCGGGCGCAATCTGGTGCTGGCCCCGGTTTATGGCCCGCCCTTTGTGCATGATGCCAAGGGCGGTCGTCGCTATGCCACGATTGAGGATTTTCGCAATTTCGTGAAGCTGGGCTATATGTCCAAGTGGCTGCACCATTCGGGCGGCACGGTCTGTGAGCCGACCGATATTCCGGTGAACAAGCGCCATCTCGACATGCTTTTGGCGCATATGACCCTGTCGGACAAGCCGTTCATGGGGTCGGTGACCGAGCCGAGCCGGGCAGCGGATTCGGTGGAGATGGCGAAGATCCTGTTTGGCAGCGATTTCGTTGACCAGAACACCGTGATGACGAGCCTGATCAATATCAACAGCCCCATGACCTTTGACGGCATCATGATGGGCGCCTTGGAGGTTTATGCCAAGGCCAATCAGGCGGCGATCGTGTCGCCCTTTATCGTGGGCGGTGCTATGGCCCCGGTGACGGTGGCAGGCACGCTGACGCAGGTGCTGGCCGAGGTTCTGGCCGGTGTGGCCTATAGTCAGTTGGTGCGGGCCGGGGCGCCGGTGATCGCGGGGGCCTTTGTGACCTCGATCGACATGAACTCGGGCGCGCCGACCTTTGGCACCCCGGAGGCGAGCCACATCACCTATGGCGTGGGCCAATTGGTGCGCCGTCTGGGGCTGCCCTACCGCTCGGCTGGCGGGTTCTGCGGATCGAAACTGCCGGATGCGCAGGCGGGCTATGAATCGGCCAACAGCTTGAACATGGGTCTGTTGTCGGGTGTGAACTTCATGCTGCATGCCTGCGGCTGGATGGAGGGTGGCCTGGTGTCGTCTTACGAGAAATTCGTGATGGACGCTGATCAGCTGGGCACGCTGCATCATCTGGCGCAGGGCATTGCGGTGGACGAGAACGGCCAAGGTATGGATGCGATCCGTGAAGTGGGTCCGGGCGGTCATTTCCTGGGCTGCGAGCATACGCAGGCCAACTTCAAGACGGCTTTCTGGCGGACGGATCTGTTTGATTACAAGCCCTATGAAACCTGGGCCGAGGAGGGTGCCCGCGACACCATGGCGCTGGCCGGCGAGCGGGTGCAGAAGATGTTGGCCGATTATCAGGCCCCGCATCTGGACGACAATATCCGCGAGGGGCTGGAGGGCTATGTTGCCCGCAAGAAAGAGTCGATGCCGGATGCATTCCTCTGATTGTTTCTGAAAGCAGAACAATAAGGCCCGCCGCGTAAACCGGCGGGCCTTTGTCATTCTACATTGCAACCTTGCGTGGCAAGAGATTCACCTCGGCCATCAGCGCCACCAGAACCTCGATGTGGCGGGCCACGGGATAGGTGATGTCGCCGGTTTGCCGGATCTGTTCAAGGCGTTCTTCCTCGGCAAGAAGAGCAGGTAAGACTTTGTCGGGATTGGCGGAACCTTGCAACAGACGGCGCAGATCGCGATCGCGCCGGTAATCCTCAAGCCCGAATCGGGCGGCGCGGATCAACAGGCGTGGACGGCGGAGATTGGTCAGGACGGTGCGAAAATCGGTCATGGAGCCCCCTTTGAAACTGAGGTGTCCAACGTAGATCAATACAACTTGGCGTTGCGTTTGGCGAAAAATCAGCGCGCGATGGTTACGACTTTGTTTAAGAAATCGAAACAATTATCGATTTACGTCTGAAAATTAACACTTGGGTAAGGATTGCCACTCAGGGTTGAGTAGCTCTGAAGGGCCTTCCGAACCGAAGCTGCTGAACGAGTCTGACGATGCAAGGTAACCTGACCCGCCTCCGCCTCTTGCCGCCATGGCTGCCTGATGCGGTACGGCTTTACCTTGACCACACAGAGGATGGGCTGTCGCTTCGGGCGTTGGCTCGGCGCGATGGATGCCACGCCTCGACGGTGATGCGGACTGTTCGGCGATTTGAGAAGCGTCGGGAAGACCCGCTGATGGACGAGGCGCTGGATGCGCTGGTCCGCAGCGACGCCCGGCCGGTTGACCCTGTCACAAAGGAGCTTGATCCCATGACTGCAGCCCCGCGCCCGCAACCGGGAGCCGTCGATGAAATGACCCTGAACCGCGAAGGCCTGCGCATTTTGCGCCGCTTGGCCGAGCCGAGGGCAAGCCTCGCAATCGCGCAGGACATGGAGAAAGCGGTGGTTATGCGGGTTTTCCCTGATGGCCGTTGTGCGCGGTTGGCGGTGGTAGACCGAGCTGTGGCGCAAGCTTTTGTGCTGCAAGACTGGATTGCACTGCGTAAGGCGGGACGGGTTGCCACCTATGAAATCGGTGCGCCGGGCAAGGCGGCGTTGAAGCGCTTTGTCGAGGCCGAGGATCAGATGCGGATGGTCGGGGGGCTGGCTGAGGCGCCGATGGCTTTTGCCGATCAGCACCGGATCTGGGGCGAGCGGGTGGTGGTGGGCGAGGCGGGCCCACGACGCGTGCGGCACAATCTCGCGGAAAGCCCGGTTACCGTCCTAGGTCGGCGGCGTGAAAAGGATGGCCGACCATTTCTTGAGCCATCGTTGGTGGAGGCGGCCGAGCGGCTGCGCGAAGATTTCGAGGTGGCGCAGATGGGCCCAAGGGTGGCGCAAAACTGGGAGCGGTTTCTGACAGGCGGTGACCGCGGCGCCTTTTATGGTGAGGGCGGTTTGGGGCAGGGACCGATGGCGGCACGAGACCGGGTGGCGGCAGCTTTACGCGATCTGGGGCCGGGTCTGGGGGATGTGGCACTGCGGGTGTGCT
The DNA here is from genome assembly GCA_049419625.1 of Paracoccaceae bacterium. Taxonomy (GTDB): domain Bacteria; phylum Pseudomonadota; class Alphaproteobacteria; order Rhodobacterales; family Rhodobacteraceae; genus Tabrizicola_A. The sequence goes on from JBMSKG010000255.1 coordinate 3,263, forward strand.
GTTTCCTTGAGGGGATTGAGGCAGCTGAGCAGCGCATGGGATGGGCGGCGCGGTCGGGCAAGATCGTGCTGCGCATCGCACTGCAACGCCTGCGGCGGCATTATGATGAGACCTATGGCAAACATGGGCCGCGGATTGGTTAGCCCGGGTCAGGTGGCGATGTAGCGGTCTTTGCGGTGGTTGATCGCAAGGAAAAGGTTGAACACCACCGCGCCGGCAAAGGACCACAGGAGCGGCCCGGTTTCCAAGATTAGCGCCGAGATGGCAAAGAGGACGATGTCGAACACCAGCTGGGCATAGCCAGCCGGAAACCCGGTGCGGTCTTGCACGATCAGCCATAGGATCGAAATGCCGCCAAAACTGCCGCCATGGCGCACGACGGCAAGCGCGGCAATGCCGAAGAGGATGCCGAAAAGCAGCGCAGCAAAAGCCGGGTGGATGTGGGAGAACCCCAGCCAGCGTGGCAAAAGCGCGGTCAGAACCGACAGGGCGGCAATGGTGCTCAGCGTTTTCAGCGCAAAGCGCGCGCCCATTCGGCGCCAGCCAAACCACAAGAATGGCAGTGATACCATGAAGTAAACTGCCGGGAAGGAAAGGTTGAAGCCATAGGCAATAAGGGCTGCAACGCCGGTGGTTTGGCCTGCGACAAAGCCCGAGAAGGTGAGTACATGCATCCCCACCGCTGCCATGCAGATCCCGAAGGCGATGCCTTGGACATCCTCGATCACGGAATGGCGGGTGGGGTCTGTCATGTGGGCGAGCTAAGCCTTTTGGCGAACTAAGTCAATATTGCTGACATAGTTGTGGTGGCTTTGTGACCAAGGGGGGGGGGGGGGGGGGGGGGGGGGGGGGGGGGGGGGGGGGGGGGG
>JBMSKG010000256.1:0-4119 GCA_049419625.1 Paracoccaceae bacterium
ATGACGCCGCAAGCCACCCAATAACCGCGGGGGCCCACCGGGCCGACCAGCGGGTTGCCGTCCGGCGTAAAGGTGAAAGCGCCGTTGATCCAACGCTTGATCCCAGTTTTGGCCAGCGCTGGATAGCGGGCAAAGGCAATTTCCAGTTCGGGCGCGATACGGTCAACATCCTCGGGGATCAGCTCCATCCCGTAATCCCACGGCGCGCCCTCCATCTGCCAATGGCGCGGGTTGCGCTCATAGACGCCCAGTAGATAGCCCTTCGCCTCTTGCCGCGCGTAGGAGAATCCGTCGAGGTCTACCGTCACCGGCAGTTCTTCGGACAGAGCCGCGACTTCGGGGATGGTTTCGGTGATCAGGTAATGATGCTCCATCGGCGTGACCGGCAGATCGAGGCCGACCATCCGCCCGACCTGTTTCGCCCATAGGCCACCTGCGTTCACCACATGCTCGGCAAAGATCCGGCCCTGTTCGGTGTCGATATCAAAGCCGCCCGCCGCGCGCGGCGTGATTGCCAGCACGCGGTTGCGAAGGATCACATCCGCGCCGCGTTTCTGCGCTGCCTTGGCATAGGCGTGCGTCGTGCCGTTCGGGTCAAGATAGCCCTCGGCGACGTCGTGCAGGCCACCTTTGATACCCTTCATATCCAGAAGCGGGTTCATCGCTGCAATTTCGTCCGGCGTCACCAGCCGCGAGGTTTCGATCCCAATGGCCTGAAACACCGCCCAAGCTGATTGTAGCCATTCCCAGCGGTCGGGGTCCGAGGCAAAGGTCACACCGCCCGTCATGTGCAGCCCGCAGGACTGGCCGCTTTCGGCCTCGATCTCGGGGTATAGGCGGATCGTGTAATCCTGGAGAGCCGCAATGTTCGGGTCTGCATTCAGCGCATGGAATCCCGCAGCGGCGTGCCAAGTGGAACCTGCCGTGAGTTCGGCCCGCTCAATCAGCGCAACATCGGGCCAGCCGAACTTTGTCAAATGATAGAGGACCGAAGCCCGCCGATCACCACGGCCCGATACTGTGTTTTCATAGATGCCTCCCAAAGTGTAGGCATCATCGGATCAAGTGGACAGTTGTGTCCAGTGGGTTTGCGTCATGAATGCCGTTTTCTGTAAGCGCCATACAAAAACCTGCTTCGGGCGATCCCAACCCATTGGCAAGCAACGGTCTTGGACCACTGGACGACAAAATGATGATCTTCACTCCAGGCGCTCCGTCATTGTCGGCTTTCCGCCCGAGACGATTTATCAGCACATAAACGGTAGTCGATGTCACAGTGCCCAGTCGGCAAAGCCGAGGACGTGGCGGGCTTGGTGGACATGAGAGAAGCCATGTCCACTGAAACCTTACCCGCCCTTCGACCCGTGCGTGCGCCTTTGAACAAGGGCTGCATTTGGCCAATAGCGGCCGCTGCTGCCCAAACATGTATTGTCCATCCGTGTTCGGCTGGAAATGGCTGAGAACAAGCGCGATCTTGCACAGTTCAACATGGCCATCGATTGCAAGCTCCGGGGATGCGATCTGGTCTGCCTGAAGGTGAATGACGTTTATGCCGCAGGCCGTCTCAAAGAACGTGCCTCTGTGACGCAAAGCAAGACGCGCAAGCCTGTGCGTTTTGAGATTACAGAGACCACGCGCCTTTTGGTGGAGCGTTGGATCAAGCATCCTGAAATGATCGGTTGCGAATATCTTTGGCCCAGTCGCGTCCATGCGAGCCCGCACCTGTCGACACGCCAGTATGCGCGGATCATGCGCGAGTGGGTTCTGTCGATCGGGCTGGAACCGAGCGCCAATGGCACCCATTCGATGCGGCGCACTAAGGACGCCCAGATTTACAAGAAGACGGGCAATCTGCCCGCGGTCCAACTTTTGCTTGGACACACCAAGATGGACAGCACTGTTCGCTATCTTGGGGTCGACATGGACGATGCACTGTCTTTGTCAGAAGGGATCGACCTGTAACGACCCAGCCGACCGGCGTGCCATGCGCCGGTCGGCCCCAAGCTGTCATTCGCTCAAGCCCCGTTGCATCAAATCCATGTCCTACGCTGCTTTCGAAGCAAGGGTTGCAATCAGACCGTCAGTATAATCCTAGACCCCGCATGATCGGAGGCCAGTCCTTGATCCGCTTGCGGGCCTTTTCCGGGGCACGGCTCGCGACTTCGTGGATGATCACGTTCATCAGCGTGGTCATCGGACCGGTGCTTTCCAGGAAGGCATCGACCTTGGTTGCAACATGAAAGACAAATGGAGTCTCGGTGCTGGCCCAGGTGTTCAACTCGTCGGTGACGACGACGACCTGCATGCCGAGGTTCCTCGCGGTCTGCACGATGGGAAGTGCTTCGCGCGCGTATGGGGCCATGTCGATCATCACGAGGCACCGCGTCTCCTCGGCGCGACGGAACGAGGGGACCCACTCCACCAGACCGCCGTCATGCGGCGACAGGAACCGGACCGAGCCGCGGACAATGGCCAGGCGACGCGAGAAATCCTCGGAAATGCCGCGGATCGTCTGAAAGCCGGTGACAAAGACCTCGTCCGCATTGGCAATAGCGTCGATGGCCTGCGGCCACGTAGGCTTTTCCACCTCGTGTGCCAGGGCCAGCACCGCATCGGCGTCACGCTTCAGGATCGCGCCGATCTCGCCATCCAGCAGGCGGAAATAGCGGTCTGAGGGCGAGACGTGCGCGTGGACCAGCGCCGCCTGCAGGTCTTCCTTCAGCCCCTGCAACCCCTTGTAGCCCGCGCGCTTCAGAAACCGGCTGACCGTGATCTCGCTGACCCCGGTCTTGGCGGCGATGGATGTGCCGGTTTCCAGCCCCAGGGTGGCTTCGTTCAGGATCAGCCACTGAGCAATGATCGCCTCGGATTTGGTCAAGCCACCGGAAAGGCCGCGCAATCTTGCGGCAAGCGGAGACTCCTCGGACGGATGGGGGCGGTCATTCATGACAGAGTTTACAGCAAAAGATCCAGATGGTAGCGTTCTGTCATGAACATAACATGCCTGAGTCGCCACCGCCAAGCCTTTTGACCACGGCGATCCGACTCGAAGGCAGCAACCGGGAGAAGATCATGAAGGCACTTGGACTGGCATCCGTCATCGCCCTTGCCTCCGGGATGGTGCAGGCGGAAGGCACGCTCGCGCTGTACAACTGGGGCGACTACATCAACCCCGAGGTGCTGACGAAGTTCACCGAGGAAACCGGCATCGCTGTTACGCTGGACACCTATTCCTCGAACGAGGAGATGCTGGCCAAGATCCAGGCCGGCGCGACGGGATATGACATCGTCTTCCCCTCGGTCCACATGAACGACATCATGATCAAGCTGGGCCTTCTGGAAAAGACCGGCATCAACGCCAGCCCGGATTTCAAGAACATCGACCCGGCCTTCCTGCGCGCCAAGGAGGACCCGGCATCGGAATACTGCCTGCCCTACGCCTGGGGCACCGTGGGCATCTTCTACAACGAGGACGTGACCGGCCCGATCACCGGCTGGGCCGACTTCTTCGCGATCCCGGAAAAGACCGGGGCGAAGATCACCCTGCTGGACGACATGCGCGAAGTGCTGGCCATCGGTCACCTCATGAACGACACCTCGGTCAACAGCGCCGACCCGGCTGAAGTGCAGGCGGCGGCGGATTACGTCCTGACCCACAAGCCCACCGTGAACGCCTTCACCTACGAAGTGCCGCCGATGTTGGCGTCGGGCGACATCGCGGCCGGGCATTTCTTCGTTGGCGGCAACGTCTTCTTCACCGAAACGCCGAACATCAAGTACATCATCCCGGCCGAGGGCGGCACGATGTACCAGGAGAACATCTGCGTCCTCGCCTCTGCCCCGAACAAGGACGCGGCGAAGAAGTTCATGGAGTTCTACCTCAAGCCCGAAATCGCCGCGCTGAACGTCGCCCAGCAGTTCAACGGCACTCCGAACACCCCGGCGAACGAGCTGACGCCCGAAATCATCAAGTCGAATCCGAACGTCAACGTCGGATCCGACACGATGGCCCGGCTGCAGATCTTCGAAGACATCGGGGCCGCGCTGAAGCTTTACGACCGCGCCTGGAACACGATCCGCACGGCGCAGTGAATGTCGGCCCTTCTTGAAATACGTGAG
>JBMSKG010000257.1:0-4028 GCA_049419625.1 Paracoccaceae bacterium
CGATCCACCTGGCCAATGACACGGTTTACGGCCTCGCAGCCAGCGTCTGGTCGAAGAACATAGACACCGCGCTGACCGTCTCGCGCCGCGTGCGGGCGGGGCGGTTCTGGGTGAACTGCATCATGGCGGGTGGCCCCGAAATGCCGCTGGGTGGTTTCAAGCAATCGGGCTGGGGCCGTGAGGCTGGCATCTATGGGGTGGAAGAATATACGCAGGTGAAATCGGTGCATGTAGAGATCGGCAAGCGCAATCACTGGATCAAGTGAGATGGCACAGGAATATGATTATGTGATCGTGGGCGGAGGGTCGGCCGGATGCGTGCTGGCCGCCCGTCTGTCGGAAGACCCGGCTGCCCGGGTTTGCCTGATCGAAGCCGGGGGCAAGGATTCAAACCCCCTGATCCACATGCCCGTGGGCTTTGCCAAGATGACCACGGGGCCCCTGACCTGGGGCCTTGTCACCGCGCCGCAAAAGCACGCCAACAACCGCGAGATTCCCTATGCTCAGGCGCGCGTCCTGGGCGGGGGGTCTTCGATCAACGCCGAGATCTTTACCCGTGGCCACCCCAGCGACTATGACCGGTGGGCCGAGGAAGAGGGCGCAGACGGCTGGGCTTTCAAGGACATCCAGAAGTATTTCCAGCGGTCGGAAGGCAACGCCATCCTGTCGGGTGACTGGCATGGTACCGACGGGCCTTTGGGCGTGTCGAATATTCCCGACCCGAATCCGCTCAGCCGCGCCTTCGTGCAAAGCTGTCAGGAAGTAGGGATGCCATATAACCCCGATTTCAACGGCGCGCGTCAGGAAGGCGCGGGGATGTATCAGACCACGACCCGCGGCAACCGGCGCTGTTCGGCGGCGGTGGGCTATCTGCGCCCGGCCATGGGGCGGGCCAATTTGACGGTTGTGACCGGGGCCATGGTGCAGCGGGTGGTGTTTGACGGCAAGCGCGCCGTTGGGGTGGAGTATTCCACCGACGGCATCCCCACCATTGCGCGGGCCGAAAGCGAAGTGATCGTCACCTCGGGCGCGATTGGCAGCCCCAAGCTGATGATGCTGTCGGGCATCGGGCCTGTGGCCCATCTGCGTGCGCATGGTATCGAGGTGGTCCAGGACCTGCCTGGCGTGGGCCAGAACCTGAACGACCATTTCGGAATTGATATCGTGGCCGAATTGAAAGGCCATGAGTCACTCGACAAGTACAACAAGCCGCACTGGGCGATTTGGGCCGGCATGCAGTATGTGCTGTTCAACTCGGGGCCTATTACGTCGAATGTCGTCGAAGGTGGGGCCTTTTGGTATGCCGATGGCGCAGGTTCGCGCCCTTCGCCCGATCTGCAATTCCACTTCCTTGCAGGGGCAGGGGCCGAGGCCGGGGTGCCCAGCGTGCCGAAAGGCTCGTCGGGGATCACGCTGAACAGCTATACCCTGCGGCCCAAGGCACGGGGGTCTGTGACGCTGCGGTCCGCCGATCCGAAGGACACTCCGATTGTTGATCCGAATTTCCTTGGCCACCCCGACGATCTGCGCATCTCGGTCGAAGGCGTGAAGATCAGCCGCGAGATTTTCAGCCAGCCCAGCTTGCAGAAATACATCAAGGAAATCCGCTTTCCCGACCGCAATGTGCGCACCCAAGCGGATTTTGAGGCCTATGCTCGCCAATATGGCCGCACCTCGTATCACCCCACCTGCACCTGCAAGATGGGCAAGGATGAAATGTCAGTGGTCGATCCGCAACTGCGAGTGCGAGGCGTCGATGGCCTGCGCATATGCGACAGTTCGGTCATGCCGTCGCTGGTAGGGTCCAACACAAACGCGCCGTCGATCATGATCGGCGAACGGGCGGCGGATCTGATCCGCGGCAACCGTTAGGCTTCCTCCCAGGCCATGCGCGATCTGGGGCGGTACCGCAAAGCACCGCCCCATTTCTTTCAGTCGAAATCCGGGGCGTAGGGCACCAGATTCTTGCCGACGATCCGATAGCCGGTAGCCGTCATCGCATCAATCCGCGCCATATCGATCGACGAGAGGGTGAAATCCATCACCTCGTAATTGGCCCGGATGTTTTCCGGCTTGGTGGACATGGTGTTGATCGGAACACCCTTTTGCAGGATCCACCGCAGCACCACTTGCGCCGCCGACTTGCCATAGCCCGCGCCAATCTCGGCAAAGAGCGGATACTTGAACACCTCTCCCCGCGCGACCGAACAATAGGAAGACAGGGGGATACCGGTTTCCTTGGCGGCAGACAGAAGCTTGGACTGATCCAGTAGGGGATGAAACTCCACCTGATTGGTGATCAGCGCCGCATTGACCGTGGTTCGGGCCTGACGCATCATCGCTGCGGTAAAGTTCGACACACCGATGTTTCGCGCCAGCCCCCGGTCATGAGCCTGTTGCAAAAGGCGAAGCGAAAGGTCGATGTCGCCCCCTGGTGTAGGCCAGTGCAGCAGAAGGATGTCCACCTGATCCAATCGCAGGGCTTTGAGCGATGCTTCGACAGAAGTAAGGAAGGTCGCTTCAGTGAAATTCCCAATGCCAACCTTGGTGGTAATGCACAAATCATCGCGCGCTATGCCACAGGCGGCAAGCGCCGCACCAGTGTCTGATTCATTGCCATACATCTGCGCAGTGTCAAAAGCGCGATAGCCTGCGGCGATGGCTGCATCAATCGCTCCGCGCAGCACGTCGCCTTTTAGCGGGAACGTCCCAAAGGCCCGTTGATGGTTCTTTTGAAACATAAGATTCATTTGGATTTTTCCTTCCCTGTCCAGTCACGCCGAGACCTTCGAATGGTACACATTTGAGGCTTGATCTTAGGTACCTAACCTCGTTATCTTTATAACCGGTTAGTTACTTATTGCCAACCGCAGAAGGAGAGGGCTCTTGTCAAAAGTGAAAACGGCAGCCGAAGCTGTACGCCTCGTTACAGATGGTGCGACGGTTGCGGTAAATTCCTCTTCTGGCCTATTGTGCCCTGATGATATTCTTAAGGCTCTGGGCGAACGGTTTGTTTCTGAAGGTGCGCCCCGCGGGCTGACGACCATTCACCCGATTGCGGCAGGCGACATGTTCGGTACTAAGGGGGTCGATCACATCGCCCACAAGGGCATGATTTCCCGGATCATTGGCGGCTCTTATCCATCAGGACCGACCAATGCCGAGCCGCCACAGATCTGGCAGCGTATTCTGGCCGAGGACTTGGCGGCTTGGAACGTGCCATCGGGGATCGTCTTTGACATGCTGCGCGAGGGGGCGGCCAAGCGCCCGGGCGTTTTGACCAAGGTGGGCATGGACACCTTTGTTGACCCCGAGCAGGACGGCTGCGCGATGAATGCCAGCGCCCGGCAAAACCCTTTGGTGCGGCGTGTGGAGTTTGACGGGGACACTTGGCTCCATTTTCCGGCCATTCAGCCCGATGTGGCGATCATACGCGCCAGCACGGCGGATGAAAACGGCAACCTGACCTTTGAACAGGAAGGTGCCACGCTGGGGGCAATGGAGATGGCGCTGGCCGCGCGCAATTCGGGCGGTATCGTCATAGCGCAGGTGCGCCGGGTGGCAGCGCAGGGCACACTCAAGCCGCATGACGTCCGGGTGCCAGGGATCCTAGTTGATGTAATCGTGGAAGCGCCGGACCAGCTCCAGACCACTGCAACCGCTTATGATCCGGCGATTTCCGGGGAGCTCTTCCGCCCGCTTCACACGTTCCGCACGCCAGAATTTAACCCGGCCAAAGTCATCGCCCGCCGAGTAGCGATGGAGATGCAGGCTGGTTGGGCGGTGAACATCGGTTTTGGCATCTCGGCCAACGTGCCCCGTGTTTTGCTTGAAGAAGGCCAGCACGGCAAAGTGACCTGGGTGATCGAACAGGGGGCCGTGGGCGGTGTTCCGCTTCTGGATTTCAAATTCGGCTGCGCAGCGAATGCCGAGGCTTTTGTCGCCTCGCCCCACCAGTTCATCTATTTTCAGGCAGGGGGCTTTGACTGCTCGCTTCTCTCCTTCCTTGAGATCGACGCAGAAGGCTC
>JBMSKG010000258.1:0-4015 GCA_049419625.1 Paracoccaceae bacterium
ATCGCGACCCGCTGAGCCTGGACCATATGGCGATCCTCGTCCGCGCCAGCCACCAGATGCGGGCGTTCGAGGACCGGTTCCTGACCATCGGTCTGCCGTATCGGGTCATCGGCGGTCCCCGCTTTTATGAGCGGCAGGAAATCCGCGATGCGATGGCCTATTTCCGGCTGGCGGTCTCGCCCGAGGATGATCTGGCGTTCGAGCGCGTGGTGAATACCCCCAAGCGCGGCCTTGGCGACAAGGCGGTGCAGTCGATCCAGATCGAGGCCCGCAGCATTGGCATGAGCCTTCTGGAAGGCGCGCGGTCGCTTTTGGCCAAGGGAGGCATCGGCGGCAAGGGGGCAGCGCAGCTCCGCAGCTTTGTCGAAGGGGTAGACCGCTGGCACGCCGCCGTCTTGAACGCCCGGCCCGTTTTGCCCGAAGATACGTTGGTCGAGCCGCTGTTGCCCGATACGCCCCCGGCAAATGTCGATGGCCATGTGCGGCTGGCCGAGATCATCCTTGAAGACTCCGGCTACATTTCGATGTGGCAGAACGACAAGACGCCCGAGGCGCCGGGGCGGCTGGAGAACCTGAAGGAACTGGTCAAGGCGCTGGAGCAGTTCGACAGCCTGCAAGGCTTCCTCGAACATGTCTCGCTGATCATGGACAATGAGCAGGGCGAGGCCGAGGAAAAAGTCACCATCATGACGTTGCACGCCGCCAAGGGGCTGGAATTCCCCGTGGTGTTCCTGCCCGGCTGGGAAGAGGGGCTGTTCCCGAGCCAGCGCAGCATGGACGAAAGCGGCAAGAAGGGTCTCGAGGAAGAGCGCCGTCTGGCCTATGTCGGCATCACCCGCGCCGAGGAGCTTTGCACGATCTCTTTCGCCTCGAACCGCCGGGTTTATGGCCAGTGGCAAAGCCAGTTGCCCAGTCGGTTCATCGATGAACTGCCGCCCGCCCATGTTGAGGTGCTGACACCGCCCGGCCTGATGGGCGGCGGCTATGGGGCGGCAGCGGGCTATGGCCTGCAGTCCAACCTGGAAGAGCGGGTGACCAAGGCCGATGTCTACAACTCGCCCGGTTGGCGGCGCCTGCAGGAGCGCAGCGCCCAGCGGCCCTTGGCCCAGCCCACCGAGGCCCGCAATGTGGTGATCGACGCGACAGCGGTCAGCGCCTATGTCACCGGTGAGCGGGTGTTCCACCAGAAGTTTGGCTATGGTGAGATCATGGCGATCGAAGGCGACAAGCTGGACATCGAGTTTGACCACGCCGGGCTGAAAAAGATCGTCGCGCGTTGGGTGGTGCCGGCCCACCAGGTCGATGACGTTCCATTCTGATCAAATGCAATCGAACAAATTCGGCATTTCTTAAATCGCAACCGCTAGGCTTTCGGAGGAATCAGCAACTCCGGAAGGGTTATGCACGGCCTCGTCAATCGCTCGCTTCAGGGTTTCCTGCGCGACACCTATGGTGCCGCCACATGGGCCAATGTCGCGCGTGAGGCGCGGCTTGGCTTTGACGGGTTTGAACCGATGCTGTCCTATGATCCGGCCTTGACCGAGGCTGTGGTTGCCGCCGCGGCCCGCACCCTTAATCGTCCGTCCGAGAGCGTGCTTGAGGATCTTGGCACCTATCTAGTCTCGCACCCGAACACCGAACGCGTGCGGCGGCTGTTGCGATTTGGCGGAGAAAGCTTTGATGATTTCATCCATTCGCTTGAGGACCTGCCTGAACGCGCCCGGCTGGCGCTGCCCGATCTGAACCTTCCCGGGCTGGATTTGGTGGAATATGGGGAGGGGCGGTATCAGCTTTTCATCACCGCGCCCCTTGTTGGGGCGGGCCATGTGATGATGGGCCTTTTGCGGGCGATGGCTGATGATTACGGCGCGCTTGTGCTGATGGAGCCGCTGGCAAGCCACGGCCGGGCGGAGGTGATTGAGATTCAGCTGTTGGATCAGTGCCATTCCACCGGGCGGCAGTTCGATCTGGTCGGGCAAGCCGCGCCATGACGGTGCTCGCTCGCCTGCCTGCAGTGCCGTTGACGCTGGATGGCCCCGCGCTTGATCGGCTGATGCCAATGCACCTGCGGCTGGACGGGCAGGGCCTGATCCGGTCGGTCGGGCCCACCTTGCACAAATTGGTGGCCGATCAGGTCGCGGTTGGCCAGCCTGTGGGTCAGATCTTTTCCCTGCGCCGTCCAACGCAAGACACAGGCCTTCCCGAACTGCGGGCGCGCATCGGCGCGCGGCTTCACTTGGCGTTGAACAGCGATCCTTCCCTTGTCCTGCGCGGCCTTGCCCAGCCTACGGTGGACCGGGGCCTGCTGATCAACCTGTCTTTTGGAATTTGGGTGAATGAGGCGGTGCGCCGCTATGGTCTGACGGTGGCCGATTTTGCGGTCACCGATCTGACCATTGAAATGCTCTATCTGGTTGAGGCGAAATCGGCCGTGATGGATGAGTTGCGCAACCTGAACCTGCGCCTGCACGGGGCCAAGGCGGCCGCCGAAGAACAGGCGCTGTCTGACACACTTACCGGGCTGCGCAATCGCCGCGCGCTGGACCTTGGGCTGGGCGCACTGGTGCAGCAGGGCCAAACCTTTGGCCTGATGCATCTTGATCTGGATTACTTCAAGCAGGTCAATGACACCCATGGCCATGCCGCCGGCGATGCGGTGCTGCGGCAGGTCGCGCTCGTTCTGCGCGAAGAAACCCGCGCCTCTGATCTGGTCGCCCGGGTTGGTGGTGATGAATTCGTGCTGGTGTTCCCCGGCCTGTCAGATGTCACCCGACTGGGCCAAATCGCCTCTCGCATCATCGAGCGCGTCGGGGATCCGATCGATTTCGAAGGCCAGGCCTGCCGCGTATCGGCGTCGATCGGCATGACAACGTCGACCCGCTATGCCCAAGTCAAGATTGACGAAATGCACGCCGACGCGGATGAGGCGCTGTATCAGTCAAAGCGGTCCGGTCGTGGTCGCGTGACAGTGCAGGGGGAGGATGTGGCAGCCCGTAGGGGAGTCGAACCCCTCTTACCTGGTTGAAAACCAGGTGTCCTAACCGATAGACGAACGGGCCACTGGCGCGGTTCCTAACGACCCTGCGGCTCTGGCGCAAGGGGCAAAATCGCGTAAGATGCGACCTTATCCGTCGATCCGCGCCCCGATGATCGCAATGGCCTGCTGATAGACTTTCGCCGCATTCCACTCTTTGATCACGGCAAAGTTCGGCTCGCCTTCCTGATAGCCTGCGCCCGGCCGCCAGCCCCTGACCGCCAAATAATTGGCGGTCGTCGCCAAAGCGTCAGTCAGGTTTTCCAAGTCCACCTGCCCATCGCCGTTGCCATCCACCCCATAGCGCAGGGCATTGCCCAACAGAAACTGGGTATGCCCCCATTCGCCATGCTTGGCCCCAATTGTCGCGGACGAGATCGACCCCATATCCACCAGTTTCAACCCGCCAATCAGATGCGGGCGAAAGAAATCTGACCGCCGACAATCCCAGGTCAGCGTGGCAATTGCCGAGATCACATTGCTGTCGCCCATGAAGCCGCCAAAGCCGGTTTCCATGCCGTGAATGGCCAAAAGCACCCCGGCAGGCACGCCATATTGCGCCTCGAGACTGGCAAAAAGCTTGGCATTCTTGGCCTTGCGCGACTTGCCCTGGCTTGCAATCGCATCGGCCCCGCGCACCTGCAGGAACTTGTCCAGCGAATACTTGAAGCTTTTCTGGTTGCGATCCGCGCTGATCGTGGCCTTGGAATAGCTGGCCCCCATCAGCGCCGCGATCCCGGCCTTGCCCACCCCTTCGGCGCGGGCCTCTTCGGCCATCACGGTCTTCCAGTCCTCAAACCCGGCCGAGGTATCGCCACAAGGCGCGGCAGCGGCGGGCAGGGCAAGACCAAGTGCAAAGAGCGAAGCGATGAGGGAGCGAAGCAACACGGGCGGCAAACCTTTTTGAAGAAACTTGTGCCAGTCTAGCTGCCTGCGCTGCCTTGGCAAGCGGGCGCGTGTCAACATGGCGAAGGGGCGGCC
>JBMSKG010000259.1:0-3974 GCA_049419625.1 Paracoccaceae bacterium
CGGTGATCCGCGCCGTTGATGATCCAATGCGACTGGCGCCTTCAAATCCGGGCGGTTCGCAAACCTTGCATCAAGGGCTGTCGGTCAATGCTGTGGCGGCTGCGGGCACTGCCTTGCCGTTGCCGGAAACCTTGACTTTGGCTCCGCGTCCGATGGAACTTGCTGAAGAAGATCAAGCGGGTCTTGAGCCGCTGGATCCTGTTGGGGGTTCCGATGTCGTGGCCATGGCCCCTGCGCTGGCACCAGTTGAGCCTCTGTCTACCCTGTCGGATGTGGGAGAGACCGAAGCGCTTCCCGCAACGCAGGAAGATGCGGTCGCAGCCGCTTTGGCCGAGGCGTTGGGGTTGGAAAGCCCAGAGTCGCTTGTGTCGAACTCCGCGGCAGATGCGCCGACAGAGATGGCCGCGGTGGTTACACCTGGTGCCGAGATTGACCCTGCCACGTTGGTCCCGGGCACATTGCTTGTGCAGCTTGGCGCCTTCGACAATCAGGACGAAGCGCGGCAGGAATGGCTGCGCCTGACCGGCACCTTTACCGATCTGATGGGTGGCAAATCTTTGGTCATTCAACCCGCGCAAAGCGGGGGCAAGACGTTTTTCCGTCTGCGCGCTCATGGCTTTGTGACGGACGATGACACGCGCCGCTTCTGCTCCGCGATGCTGGCCGAAAACGCCACCTGCATCCCGGTTGTTCAAAGATGAGCATCGCCGGCCGTATGGCCGCGATTTTCGGTTGTGAGGGCAGCGTTCTGTCGGCAGACGAGCGTGCCTTTTTCCAAGATTGTGACCCATTTGGCTTTATCCTGTTTGCCCGCAACATCGAAAACCCCGATCAGCTTGTCAGGTTGACCAGTGATTTGCGCAGTGCCGTCGGGCGTGATGCGCCGATCCTGATTGACCAGGAAGGCGGTCGCGTGCAGCGGATGCGGGCGCCCTATTGGCGTGAGTGGACGCCTCCCCTTGATGCTGCGAAGGCTGCGGGCTTGGATGCTGCGCATGTCTTGGGCCTGCGCGCCCGGATTATGGCCGAGGAGCTCCGCGCGGTGGGCATAGATGCCAATTGCGCCCCTGTGGCCGATATTGCCGGGCCGGAAACCCATCCCTTCCTGCGCAATCGTTGCTACGGCGAGACACCTGTACAGGTGTGCGAGCGAGCCCGCAGCGTGGCCGACGCCCATCTTGCAGCCGGCATCTTGCCGGTGGTCAAGCATCTTCCCGGCCATGGTCGGGCCACAGCCGACACGCACCATAATCTGCCGACCGTGACGGCGGACACTGCCGAGCTGGCTTCTTATGACTTCGCGCCGTTTCGCGCGCTGGCTGATCTGCCGATGGCCATGACCGCCCATATCGTCTTTTCCGCCTATGACCCGGACCACCCAGCCACCCAGTCGCCCGAAATGATCCGGGTGATCCGCGAGGAGATTGGGTTTCAGGGCCTCTTGATGACCGATGATCTGAACATGCAGGCCTTGGCGGGGACTTTGGGCCAGCGCACCCGGGCCTCGATCGCGGCGGGCTGTGATATCGCGCTGCATTGCAAGGGTGATATGGCTGAGATGCTGCAAGTGGCCCAAGAGGCCGGGGATTTGACGGCTGCCGCGCGCGCGCGGGCGGATGCCGCCTTGGCGCTACGCCAGACCCGCGGCCCAGTTGACATTGCTGCGCTGGAAGCTGACCTTGTCCGCATGGGACAAGGTGCGATGCATGGCTGAATCCGGGACAGAGGACTGGGGGGCGACCGAGCGCCTTGCACCCGCCGATCGGTTGGATGCCGAGGCGCTGATTGTGGACGTTGATGGGTTCGAAGGGCCGCTTGACCTGCTCTTGACGCTGTCGCGCACCCAGAAGGTTGATCTGCGCAAAATCTCGGTTCTGCAATTGGCCGAACAGTATCTGAACTTTGTGCGCCAAGCGGCGGCGCTGCGCATTGAGCTGGCCGCCGAATATCTGGTGATGGCGGCCTGGCTGGCCTTCTTGAAGTCCCGCCTTTTGCTCCCCCCCGAACCCGGCGAGACTGGGCCTTCTGCAGAAGATTTGGCGGCGCATCTGGCTTTTCAGTTGGAACGCCTGCAGGCCATGCGCGAGGCTGCGGCCCGGCTTATGGCGCGCGATCAATTGGGGCGCGATTTCTTCCCCCGTGGTCTGCCCGAGGCGATTGTTCAAAACCGCGACGTGACCTATGAGGCAACACTTCTGGACTTGATGCGCGCCTATGCCCGTATCCGCACCCGCGATGAGTTCCGCCCTTATGCCTCTGATCGGCAAGACGTTTACACGATGGAACAGGCGCTGGAACGGATGCGGGGCCTTATGGGCTATGCCGGGGAATGGTCCGATTTGACCTCGTTCCTACCCGAAGGTTGGGACAGTTCTCCGGCACGGCGCCGCTCGGCCACCGCCTCGCATTTCGCGGCTGTTCTGGAAATGGCCAAGCGTGGCCAGATCCGTCTGAAACAGGGAGAGACCTTCGCACCGATCTTGATCCGAAAGGCCGATGGCACATGAGCGACACTGTCGAGCAATCGTTGTTCGAAGCCCCGCCGATGGGCGAACAGGAACGCATGGTGGAAGCGATCCTTTTCGCCAGCGCAGAGCCGGTGACCTTGGCCGAACTTGTCGCACGCATGCCGCATGGCTGCGATCCGGCCGAGGCATTGGTCACGCTGCGCCGGCGCTATGAGGGGCGGGGCGTGCAGATTGTGAAGGTGGGCGACGCCTATGTGTTCCGCACCGCCGGGGATCTTGGGTTCCTGATGCAAAAGGAACATGTCGAACAGAAGAAGCTGTCGCGCGCCGCAATCGAGACGCTGGCGATTGTGGCCTATCATCAACCCGTGACGCGGGCCGAGATCGAAGAAATCCGTGGTGTGGCCGTGTCGCGCGGGACGGTGGATTTGTTGATGGAACTGGACTGGATCCGCCTTGGACGTCGGCGCATGACGCCGGGGCGGCCTGTCACCTTTGTTGTGACCGAGCATTTTCTCGATCACTTCGGCCTTGAGTCGGCACGCGATTTGCCCGGTCTCAAGGAGTTGCGGGCTGCGGGGCTTTTGGACAGCCGCCCCTTGCCGATGGGTCTTGGCGGTCCCACATCTGACGACGAGGAAGAAGCCAGAACTGGCCAGAGTGAGCTTTTTGAGGATTGAGGTGTTATGGACAGGATTATTCAGCAACTGATCGGCCGTTTGTTAGGCCGCTTGATGAACCGCGCGGTTGATACCGGCATCAGCTTTATCGCAAACCGTGGCAAAGGCTCGGCAGAGCTTTCGGATGCAGATCACCAGCAGGCGCGCGCCGGGCATGACCTTGCAAAAAAGGCGCGGAAAATGTCCCGCGCCTCTCGGAAACTGTTTTAGCCCTCATCGTCGGCTGCGCCGCTCCTCGGGTTGGCGCCTCGACGAGAAGCCGAAGGCGCCCGAGGAGGGGCTTAGCCGCGACCGCGACGACCGCCGCGACGGCCGCTGGCGGCTTGGCTGGCGGCTGCCGAGGCTTCGGAAAAGCTCATTCCGCCTTCGACCGCTTCCAGCACCTTGGCAAAGCGGATCCACTCGCCGCCATTGGCGTCGTGGTTCATCAGGAAGTTGGCGGCGCGAATGGCCTCCATTTCCTGTTGACGCACGGGGTTCATGATCGCGCTGGTCATGCCGGCACCAATGGCCATCGGCAAGAACGCGGCGTTGATGCCGTGGCGGTGCGGCAGGCCGAACGAGATGTTCGAGGCACCACAGGTGGTGTTCACGCCCAGCTCTTCACGCAGACGGCGCACCAGAGCAAAGACCTGCTGACCGGCCGAGGCCATGGCACCCACCGGCATGACCAAGGGATCGACCACGATGTCATGCGCCGGGATCCCGAAATCAGCCGCCCGCTCGACGATCTTTTTGGCCACGGCAAAGCGGACATCGGGATCGGGCGAAATGCCGGTGTCGTCGTTGGAAATCGCCACGACCGGCACGTTGTATTTCTTGACCA
>JBMSKG010000260.1:0-3971 GCA_049419625.1 Paracoccaceae bacterium
CAAGACCCGTTATGCACTAAGACTGAAATCGGACCACTCGATCGGGGCAGGCCAATTTCTGCTTTACTGGCCCGGCGTTTCGCGCTTTTTCAGCGATATGGGTGGGCAGACAGAGACATTGATAGAAACGATCTTGCAGTGGATCGACATCGGACGGCTCAAGCCGGGCGATCTGATCGACGACGCTGCACTGGTCGCCGAGTTCTCGGTGTCGCGCACCCCGGTGCGCGAGGCGCTCTTGCAGCTTGAGGCAGTCGGTCTGATCCGCCGCCATCCCCGCAAGGGCGCGACGCTGTTTCGGCCGACGCTGGAGGAGTTTCTCGCCATTCTCGAAGTGCATGCGAAACTCGAGGGACAGGCAGCGGGTCTGGCGGCACGGCGGCTATCCACCGGATGGGCTGCAAAGCTGGAGGCTGCCGTTCAGGCCTGTGAGGCTCACGCGGCCGAGAAAGGCGATTCCGATCCAGACGGCTATTATCAACTGAACCTCAGGTTCCACGAAACCGTTGCGCTGGCGGCGGGTAACCCGTTCTTGACCGAGATGATCAAGACCAATGCGCGCAAGCTTCTCGCCTATTACCGGGCCCGCTATCACTATGCGGGGGCGATCGCACAATCGGCCCGCGAACACCGCGAGATTGCCCGGTTGATCGAGGCACGCGACGCGGACAAGGCAGAAGCGCTGATGCAGCGCCATGTTCAGTTCGATCAGATCACCGCGATGGATCTCTTGGCCGCGCTCTCCTGACCCTCCTCGCAGGCATTCTGCCGCTCGTCGGTGGAGCAAGACCTCGTGGGTTGGCGCCCTTTGCCGGTGCCGTATGCCTCCGGCGGGAGTATTTCGGAAGGCGCATACCACATGGCGTTCTGGCTGATGGATTTGCGCCTTTTCAAATACTCATCTTTGCCCGGCTTGGGGCAGAGAACGACGTGTGCCCGGGCAGGCAAGGTGTTATGGGCAGCCCTGTTTGAGTTCAATCGTCGCCCAGGTTTCAAAACACACCCCGCCGGCCAAGGCCATGACCCCAATGGTTGCCCGGCCACCAAGGCCACGCTCGCGCCCAAAGACCTCAACGAAGAGGTCTGACAGGCCGGAGGAGACTTTGTGAACATCCTCATAATCGGGGCTGCAGACGACAAAGTTCAGCGTGCGGACAATCGACTGGACATGGTCAAGGCTGCCCACCGCCTGTTTGATCCCTCCCAGCACATTCAGTCCGGTCTGGCGGGCGGCGGCATAGCCTTGTTCGGTGGTCAGGTTTTGGCCAAGCCGGCCCTTGTGGGTGATCTCGGTGCCGATCTGTGCGACATGGCCAGACAGAAACAGCAGGTTTCCGATCCGGTGAAATGGCTTCATCGTGCCGTAATCAGCCCCATAATAGCCGATGCGGTCAAAGTCGGGGAGATCAAGACCCATGCGCAGGGCAAGGGTTTCAGGGCTGTCGGTCATGGTGGAACCTCTGAAGTGGCCAAGGCACCCTAACAGTCTCGTGATGGTCGGCAAGGGGTGCAAGCCTTGGCCTGCTGTTGCGCCCGGGCGCGGGCGGCTGTATCCCAAGTCCAGAAGCTGCCCCTTCGGAGTTTTTCAGATGCGATTCTTGCGTGCCGCGGTTCTTATGCTTGGAGTGGGCTTTGCTCTGTCGGCCTGTCAGAAGAATGACCTGGCCGAGCCGCCCGTGCCCTTGGGCGATTTCGCGCTGGGCCACAACATTGTGGTCACCTCTAACATGCAAAAGGTGCCGATTTCGCGCAATGCGACGCCCGAGCAATGGGAGACGGCTCTGGAAGCGGCGATGGAGCAGCGCTTCGGCCGCTATGAAGGGGCCAAGCTGTACAACATCGGCATCTCGATTGACGCCTTTGCACTTGCCCCTCCCGGCCTGCCGCTGGTGCTTAATCCAAAGTCAGCCTTGGGCATCACCGTGACGATCTGGGATGATGCACAGCAGAAAAAGCTGAACGAAGAGGGCAAGCAGATTATCGTCATGGAGAAGATGTCAGAGAAAACCGTCCTCGGCTCGGGTCTGACGCAATCAGCCTCCAAGCAGATGGAGATCTTGTCCTATAACGCTGCGAAGGCAGTGGAGGGTTGGCTGTTGGAAAACCCCGAGTGGTTCGGCTTGCCGCCTTTGCCGGCGGCAACAGAGTTGCCAGAACAGAATTAGAGCGCGGGATTGGGATCACGAGCCGATCTAGGGCTCTGCCCACAGGCGCAGTAGGTTCGAGCGCGTCTTTGCCAAACGGTCGAACAGATCGCTCTTGCCGTCACGGGCAAAGACTGTCTCGACGGCCTGATCCAGATCGAAGAGCATCTCGCGCTGTGCCGGATCGCGGATCAAGCTTTGCACCCAGCCTACCACGGCAAGGCGGGTGCCTTTGGTCACGGGATCGACCCGGTGCAGGGTGCCTGAGGGGTACAGGATCGCGTCGCCCGCCTGCAACTTGATCGCCCGTGCTTCGAGGTTGTCTTCCACGATCAGCGCGCCGCCGTCATAGCTGGCAGGGTCGGCAAGAAAAAGCGTGAAGGACAGATCGGTGCGCAGCCCGCCCATCAGCGCATCATCGACATGCAGGCCATAGGTTTGGCCCGCGCGATAGCGCGACAGGATCATCGGGGTAAGGGCCTTGGGGCGGGCCGCTGCGCGAAACAGCGCATGCGCACGTAGGCTCTGTTCCACCCGCGACAAGATTGCATCGCGCTCGGGGGTGACAGCGGCCTGATCGTTCACCTTGATCTCGCGCACAAAGCGCCCGGCCGTGGCGCGACCATCGTCATAAGGCAGGTTGGCGGCAGCCTCGGCCAGAACTGCGGCCTCTGGCGTGGAGAGGACCGCGGGCAGCACAAGAAACATCACTTCACCCCGCTGGCGGCAAGTTCGAACCGCGCCGCAGTGGCCAGCAAGACGGCAGGGTCGCCGGGTACGGGTGCGCCTTCGAAAAGGCTTTCGGCATCAGCGAGTGCGGCAAGCATCTTTTGCCCAGCCTTGGCGACTGCCGGATCTGCCTCTGTGGATAGTTTGGTGGCGCGATCCCGTGCCGTCATCACAAACCCATGCGCCTCGGCGAAGGCGACGAGGTCAATCGCCTCGGGTGAGGCGATGGCGGTCGCGTAATCGCTGGCAGCTGCGCGCAGCAAGAGCACAAGCGCATCCGCTTGCAAGCGTTTGGAATCAGTTTCAGGTGCCGCCGCCCGGGCGATAGCCTGCGCCAGGTTTGCCATGGCCGCATCAACCGTCTCGCCCGTCGCGGCGGACTCCATTGCCGTGCCGACTGCGGCAAGCTCGGCACTGATGTCGGCTAGGCCGCGCGCGGCAAGATCGGCGCGAACCTCGTCCATCATCTCTGCCTCGGGGTGATTGGCCACGCCGATCGCCTCGTCCGTCAGGCCCTGATGGTAGAGTGCCACCGCCCCACGCAGATGGCCTTCGACAATGTGCAGCCTCGCCAGATAGGCAAGATCTGCCGGCGCATCAGCGACGGCGCCAGCCTCACCGCCTTCGCCACCCTCTGCCTGTGCCAACCAGAGGCGCGCTTCGGCACCGGGTTGGCCGGGGGAACCTGTGGTGACAAGCGCAGGGTGCAGCTTTACCGGAAAAGCGCCTGAAGGCCCGGCAAGGCCCGTGGCGCCGCCGAGAAGCATAAGGCCGCCAAGCAGTCGCGGGGTGATCTGACGCGGGGTCCGGGGGCTGCGGGACATGGGCGCTCCAATAGTTGATTTTTTTACTAAGAATATCGATGGCCATTTGAGGCGTCAAGATCGTCCACTTTTGAGTGCGATGACATCAACCGACCGGACCGCCTGATCGATCGGCTCGCAGACGCGCAGGCGGTCTTGATTTTTTCTCTGCGGGCAGATAAGTGCCCGCCCGTAGAACACGAGGGCCCTCTGGGCCCCCTCAGAAGCAAGGGCGCCCGACATGGCAAAGGCAAAGTTTGAACGGACGAAACCGCACGTGAACATTGGCACGATC
>JBMSKG010000261.1:0-3950 GCA_049419625.1 Paracoccaceae bacterium
CCCCCCCCCCCCTTTTCACTATAGAACCTTGGCCCAGCGCCTGAGGTTTAGCCGCGGCCCACCCGGATCAGGTAAAGCGCGACCGCGCCCTCTTCCGTGGCAGCCAGAAATTCGTGCCCCGCTTCGGCGCAGAAATGCGGCAGGTCGATTGCCGCCATCGCATCGGTGGCCCGCACGCGCAGAACCGCACCCGACGCCATGGTCGACAACCGCTTGCGCGCCCGCAATACCGGCAAGGGGCACAACAGGCCCTCGCAGTCTATCTCGGCATCAAAGTCCATCGTCCGGCCTTGCTTTGGTCCTAGCCCAGATATCCCCGTCTGCCCCCCCGACGCCAGCCCTTTGGTGGCGGATATGCGTCGCTTGTGACACCGCGCTGACGGGGATGTGACACCACAGGGGGGTGACGTCCCCGCCCGTGCCCGCTATCACAGCGGCAAGGAGACGCCCATGTTCGGTTTCGACATCTTGGACGCAGGTCTGGTTCTGGCCAGCCTCTTGGCTTTTGCCGGGGGGCTTTTGTCGTTTCTGTCGCCCTGCGTCCTGCCGGTGGTGCCGCCTTATCTGGCCTATATGGGTGGCATTTCGATGGGCGAGATGACCAGTCCCGGCACCGCGCGCCGCCGGGTTATCTTGCCGGCACTGTTCTTTGTCCTTGGCCTGTCGACGATTTTCCTGCTTTTGGGCTTTGCCGCCTCGGCCTTTGGCCGCTTCTTCCTGTCGAACCTTGATCTCTTCAACCAGATTGCGGGCGCCGTGGTCGTCGTGTTCGGACTGCATTTTCTGGGTGTGTTCCGGATTGGCATCTTGGACCGCGAGGCGCGGCTGGATGCCGGCGATCGCGGCGGATCGGCACTTGGGGCCTATGTGCTGGGCCTGGCCTTTGCTTTTGGCTGGACACCCTGCAACGGGCCGATCCTGTCAGGCATTTTGACCATGGCAATGCAGGGCAATGACATGGGCCGTACGATCTATTTGATGGGCGTTTATGCTATGGGCTTGGGCCTGCCCTTCCTGTTGTCGGCCATCTTTATCGCGCAATCCATGAGCCTGATGCGGCGGATCAAACCCCATATGCGCAAGATCGAAATGGCGATGGGGCTTTTGCTGATCATTGTTGGGTTGACCTTGTTCACCGGCACGTTTTCGGTGTTTTCCGGCTGGCTTTTGGACATTCTGACCGCACTTGGCCTGCCGCTTTTGGGATGATCGCCCTTAATTCTGCCAAGGTTTCATGGCAGGGTGCAGAGGAATCTGTGAGGGCGTGATGGGTGAATCTGTGGATCAGGGCGCAGAGGCGGTGTTCCGCCGGCGGGTGTTCTACATCCCCGGTTATGACCCTGTGCATCCCCGCCGCTACCGCGAGCTTTACCGCAAGGAAGGCGCCCAGCAGGCACGAATTCAGGGCTATACGATTGATCTAAAGCCGAAATCCCTCGCTGGGTCTTATGGCTGGCAGGTCAGTGCCCGGATCGAAAATCGCCCCTGTGAAGCCGACGTTGAAGTGTTGGTCTGGTCTGACATTGTGAAAACCTCGATGGAGCGGGGTATTCTGGGCACCTATCTGCAATTGGTTCGCACAGCTTGGGCCTATATTGGCACGGGCGCGCTGTTTCGTCTGATGAAGCTGCGCGGAGGGCCGATGGTGGCTGCGCTTTACCCAATTGTCATGCTGATCCTGCAGCTTTTGTTGGCGCTGCTGTTGGGCGGTGGAGTTGCCCTTTTGGGGGCGATACTGTCGCATTGGGGGCTCGGCCTTTTGGCGGGTGGGGCGACTGTTTGGGCGGTGCTGGTGGCATTTAAGCGCCGGGATGCCCGGATTTTGGCCTATTACCTGATGCATGATTACGCCTATTCGGCCCAAGCGCGCGGGGCGAACCCGCCCGAGTTAGAGGCGCGGATGGCCGAGTTTCGCGACCGGATTGCCGAGGCTATGGCAGAACCGGTGGATGAGGTGTTGGTGGTTGGTCATTCTTCGGGAGCGCATTTGGCGGTGTCGATCCTGTCGGACCTGATCCGTGAGGGACTGCCAGAGAGGCGCCCCGCGCTCTCGCTTCTGTCCTTGGGCCAAGTGGTGCCGATGGTGTCTTTTTTGCCCGAGGCACGGCGCCTGCGGCGGGATCTGGCTTATCTGTCCACGCGCGAGGAGCTGACTTGGGTCGATGTGACCGCCCCCGGGGATGGCTGCGCCTTTGCGCTGTGTGACCCGGTGTCGGTGAGCGGTGTCGCACCCGAGGGCAAGCGCTGGCCCTTGGTCTTGTCGGCGGCCTTCTCGCAGTCTTTGTCGCCAGAGCGCTGGCAACTGCTGCGCCGGCAGTATTTTCGGCTGCATTTCCAGTATATGTGCGCCTTTGATCGGCCCGGGCATTACGACTATTTCCAAATTACCGCCGGTCCGGTCACGCTGGGTGCGCGCTATGCGGGCCGTGCGGCCTCGAAAAGCCGGATCGAGACACCACTTTCAGGCTTTAGGTCGGTCGCATGATCCCGCCCAAGCCGCAGGCGCGCCCGGACAAGGCCGGTTTTTGGCAGCATCTGCGGCTGTTTCGTCAGGATATCCTGTCCTCGCAGCCTGCTCGGCTGTACCGGGCTTGGATGGCCGAGTTTCGCACCCCCTTTTTTCGCAGCTATCTGTGCAATGATCCCGCGCTGGTGGCGCGCATCCTTTTGGAACGGCCGGATGATTTTGCGAAGTCCGACCGCATTCGTGAGGGGCTGAGCCCGCTTTTGGGCAATTCAGTCTTTGTCACCAACGGCGAGGTTTGGAAGCGCCAGCGCCGGATCATTGACCCGGCCTTTGAGGGGGGGCGTTTGCGTGACACCTTTCCCGCCATGGTGGCGGCCGGGGCGGCGAGTGCGGCGCGCCTTTCGCCGGGTGTGACCGAAGTCGAAGAGGAAATGAGCCACGCGGCAGCCGATGTGATTTTTCGCACGCTGTTCTCTATTCCCATCGAACACGAGATCGCCTCGGCGGTGTTCCGCGAGTTTCGCACCTATCAGCGCACGCAGCCGCTTTTGAACCTTGCGGCCTTTCTGCCCTTGCCGCGCTGGATGCCCCGGTTCCACAAACCCGCGACCCGGCGGTCTGCAGCGGTCATCCGGGGGCTGATCGCGCGGCTCTGTCAGGCGCGGGCTGATGAGATTGCGGTGGGCACTGCGCCGGATGATCTGGCCACAAAAATCATGACAACGCGTGACCCAGTATCGGTAGAAGCGTTCACTACGGACGAAATGATCGATCAGGTCGCGATCTTCTTTCTGGCTGGCCATGAGACCAGCGCCTCGGCCTTGTCTTGGGCGCTTTATCTTTTGGCACTTTATCCGCAGGTGCAGGATCGGGTCGCGGCTGAGGCGGCGTGCCTTGGGCAAGTGCCTGACTTTTCAGAACTTTCAAAGCTGAAATACACCCGAGATGTGTTTCGCGAGGTGCTGCGCCTTTACCCGCCGGTGCCGATGATGGTGCGTGAAAACCGCTGCCCCGAGACGATGCGTGATCGCAAGGTGGCACCGGGCGCGCAGATGGTGCTGTCGCCGTGGCATCTGCACCGCCATGAACGGATCTGGCCGAACCCCGACGCGTTTGACCCCGACCGCTGGCAGCGTGAGGAAAACCGCGCCTGTGCACGTGATGCCTATCTGCCGTTTTCCGCTGGGCCAAGGGTCTGCACTGGCGCGGGATTTGCCATGGTGGAGGGGCCACTTCTTTTGGCGATGTTGGTCCGGGATTGGCGGTTTGAGCGGATTGCTGGGCGCGATCCGGTTCCGGTGGCGCATCTGACGGTGCGGGCGAAGGAGGGGATTTGGCTGAACGTCCATCGTCGCTAGCCAGAGTTTGGACCAAACTCTGAAAGCGGAGTTTGCGCGCAAACTCCGTCTACGATTTCTGCGCGCCGAAATCGGCTCCCTAACGGCAGCCTTCGGATCGGTTCATTGTTGCAGAACACCACAAA
>JBMSKG010000262.1:0-3896 GCA_049419625.1 Paracoccaceae bacterium
CCCCCCCCCCCCCCCCCCCCCCCCCCCCCCCCCCCCCCCCCCCCCCCCCCGCGCCAGCCAAAGGAACCGGCCGGAAGGAAGCTGCTCATGTCGACTATTCTTGACCGCATCAAGGCCTACAAGCTCGAAGAGGTCGCCGCCCGCAAGGCTGCCCGCCCCTTGGCCGATGTCGAAGCTGTGGCCAAATCTGCCCCTGCCCCGCGTGGCTTTGCCCGCGCGCTGTCGGACGCCGCCGCCAAGGGCTATGGGCTGATTGCCGAGATCAAGAAGGCCAGCCCCTCAAAGGGCCTGATCCGCGCCGATTTCAACCCGCCGGACCTTGCGCGCGCCTATGAGGCGGGGGGTGCCACCTGCCTGTCGGTCCTGACCGACACCCCTTCGTTCCAAGGCGAGGACAGCTTTCTGGTGGCCGCCCATGACGCGGTCAGCCTGCCCTGCCTACGCAAAGACTTTCTCTACGACACCTACCAAGTGGCCGAATCTCGCGCCCTGTCGGCCGATTGCATCCTCATCATCATGGCCTCGGTCAGCGACGCCCAAGCGGCCGACCTTGAAGCCGCCGCTTTTGCCTACGGCATGGACGTGCTGATCGAGGTGCATGACCGTGCCGAACTAGACCGGGCAACGCGGCTGAAATCACCCCTGATCGGCATCAACAACCGCAACCTGCACAGCTTTGAAGTCACGCTGCAAACCACCCGCGACCTTGCGCGCCATGTGCCTGAGGATCGGCTGATCGTATCGGAATCCGGCCTCTTCACCCCCGCCGATCTGGCCGATGTCGCCGCCTACGGCGCGCGCTGCTTCCTGATCGGCGAGGCGCTGATGCGTCAGGCCGATGTCACGGCCGCCACCCGAGCCATCCTTTCCCGCCCGCTCACCGCCGAGGGCGGCGCATGAGCACGCCCAACGCCTCTGGCCTCACCCATTTCGACGATCAGGGCCAAGCCCATATGGTCGATGTGTCCCAAAAGCCCGTCACCGACCGCGTCGCCGTGGCACGCGGCCATGTGGTGATGACGGCCGAGACCCTCGCCCTCATCACAGAAGGCCGCGCAAAAAAGGGTGATGTTTTGGGCATTGCCCGGCTTGCAGGCATCATGGCGGCCAAGAAAACCGCCGATCTCATCCCGCTTTGCCACCCTTTGCCCATCACCAAAGTGGCCCTTGATCTGACCCCCGACGCGGGCCTTCCCGGCATCGTCGTGGAGGCCACGGTGAAAACCGGCGGACAGACCGGGGTTGAGATGGAGGCGCTGACCGCCGTTTCGGTCGCTTGCCTGACCATCTATGACATGGTCAAGGCGGTGGAAAAATCCATGCGGATCGAAGGAATTCGCCTGATCCTGAAAGACGGCGGCAAATCTGGCCGCTATGAGGCCGAGGCATGATCACCGTTGAGGAGGCGCTGCAGCGCTGCTTTGCTCTTGTCACCCCGCTGCCGTCCGAGACAGTTCCTTTGCGTCAAGCCGCAGGTCGCGTGTTGGCCCAAGCCGCCACCGCCCAGCTGACCCAGCCCCCCTTTGACGCAAGCGCGATGGACGGCTACGCCCTTGGCTGCGCGGGCGATGTCGGTGCCACCTTCACTGTGATCGGCGAGGCAGGCGCGGGCCATGCCTTTGCAGGCACGGTTGCCCCCGATCAGGCGGTGCGCATTTTCACGGGCGCGCCCCTTCCGAAAGGCGCAGAAACCATTGCAATTCAAGAAGATGTGACCGTTTCTTCAACTAACATCACCCTCACCGCGCCGGCCCGCCCCGGTGCCAATATCCGCAAACGCGGGCAGGATTTTGCACAAGGTGACGCGCTGTCTGCCCCGCGCCGCCTGACGTCCAAAGACCTTGCCCTTCTCGCTGCAATGAACACGCCCGAGGTCACGGCCACCCGCCGCCCCATCGTCGCCCTGATCGCCACGGGCGATGAACTGGTGATGCCCGGCGATCAGCCCGGCCCCGATCAGATCGTCGCCTCAAACCTCTTCGCGCTTGATGCGATGGCCCGCGCCGAAGGGGCCGAGGTGCGCATGCTCCCCATCGCGCGCGACACCGAGGACGACCTGCGCCAAGTCTTTCACCTTGCCGAAGGGGCCGATCTGATCGTCACCATCGGCGGCGCATCTGTCGGGGACCACGATCTTGTGGGCAAGGTCGCCGCCGATCTTGGTCTTGAGCGGGCGTTTTGGAAAATTGCCATGCGGCCCGGCAAACCGCTTATGGCTGGGCGGCTTGGCCCATCGCTTATGCTGGGTCTGCCCGGCAATCCGGTTTCGGCCATTGTTTGCGGCCACCTCTTCCTTTTGCCCATGCTGCGCGCCATGCAAGGACTACCCGCCGCGCCTGCCCCCACCGCCCGCGCCGTTCTGGCCGAAGATGTCGGCCCCGCTGGCCCCCGCGTGCATTACATGCGCGCGCGCCTGTCCCCCACCGACGGCCTGCCCCGCATCAGCCCCTTCGCCTCGCAAGATAGCGCCCTTCTGCGCATCTTGACCGAAGCCGACGCGCTTCTCATCCGCCCCTTGGACGACGGGCCGCGGCGCGCGGGCGAGATGGTAGACTACATCCCGCTTTGACAGCCCTCAGAGGGTTTTACTTGACACAAGTCGGGAACAAGGGCAGAACATAAGGGAAACAACAGGCCACGGGGTGTGGAATGCTGACGCGCAAACAGTTGGAACTTCTTGACTTCATCAAGACGCGGATGGACCGCGATGGTGTGCCGCCCTCGTTTGACGAGATGAAGGATGCGCTCGACCTGCGGTCGAAATCCGGGATCCATCGGCTGATCACCGCGCTGGAAGAACGCGGCTTTATCCGCCGTCTGGCCCACCGCGCCCGGGCGCTGGAAATCGTCAAACTGCCCGAGGCGATGGAAAAGCAGGGCTTCTCGCCCAAGGTCATCAAGGGCGACAAGGTCGATCCGCCACGCGGTGCCATGCCGCTTGAGGCGGTTCATGCGATGGAGCTGCCGGTTATGGGCCGCATCGCCGCCGGTGTCCCGATTGAGGCGATCAGCCACGTGTCGCACCACGTGGCCGTGCCGGGCAGCATGCTGGCCGGGCGCGGTCAGCACTATGCGCTGGAAGTCAAAGGTGACTCGATGATTGAGGCCGGGATCAACGACGGCGATATCGTAGTAATCCGCGAGCAGGGCACCGCCGACAATGGCGATATTGTGGTGGCCTTGGTCGAAGACCACGAGGCAACGCTGAAACGGTTCCGCCGCAAGGGCAACATGATCGCGCTGGAGGCGGCCAATCCCGCCTATGAAACCCGCGTTTTCCCCGACCATATGGTCAAGGTGCAGGGCCGTCTTGTCGGGCTGATCCGCAACTATTGATCCGACGAGATTTCTGCACCAGCGGCCGCGGTCACCGGCGGCCGCGCTTTTGCAGGCGGCAGTCTTGGCAAAACCGGGGGTTCCGTCGCCCCCATCCAAATGCGCGCGCGGCGCGCGGAGGGTTCAAACTCCCAGACGCCTGATCTGTGCCAAAGCGCCAGCGCGCCCGTTTTGCGCAATAGGCCAGCGTCGATCAGGGCGCACCCCGCGGGCGGCGCAGAAGCCAACCGGCGGGGCACGATGACCAGATCGGCCTCGGCACAGGCCGCAGCCACATCCTCGTCTTCATCCAACAGCACCACACCGCGCAGATCGCCAACCGCCTCAGCCTCCGGCGGCTTTAAGGTAAAACCGCGCATGCCCTTTGGTCCCGAAAAACCCAAACGCTCAAACGCCACGGCCTGCGCGGCCAAATCGCCATCCTTCTCCAGCCAATTCGTCGCGGTGAACCCTGCCCCGGTTTTGGCCGAAAGGGCCCGCCCCTGATCCCCCATCAACCCCAAGAGCCGCCCATCGCTGCTGATCAACAAGACCGGCCGCTCTGCCAGCGCCCAAATCGC
>JBMSKG010000263.1:0-3882 GCA_049419625.1 Paracoccaceae bacterium
ATTGGCAGCTTTGCCCCCTCGAGCCCAATTGCATCAAGTGGGATGCCAAAGCGTGCAAAACCGGCAAACTCTGCTGGGATGTCGCGGCCAAAGATCGTCTTGCCATCGCTGATCATGAAGGCCGCACCTGAAAACATCGTCAGCGTTCCCAGCGTGGCGACAAAGGGCAAAATGCCGATATAGGCGACCAGAAACCCGTTGAAGATGCCACCCAGCAATCCCACGGCAAGTGCCGCACAGACACCGACCCAGACCGGTTGGCCAGCCGCGAAAAGCACTGCCGCGACGATCCCGGCGAGGCTGGCGGTTGACCCAATACTGAGATCGAAATCGTTCATCACCATCACGATTGTCATGGTGAATGCGGCAACCGCCAGCATGGAAATTTGCTGCGAGATGTTCAGAAAGTTCTGCGCCGTCGGAAACGTTTCAGGCAGACGCCAGGCGAAAAAGAGAGTTATCGCCAGAAGTCCGAGGAACGTGCCCCACTGACGCAGAGCGGTGGAAAGGGTCCGGCTCTTCATGCAACCTCCGCTGCGTAGATGCGCGATAACAGATCGGCAGGCGTCATAGCCTGTCGGTCAAGAACGGCCATCTGACGTCCGCCTTGCAGGATAAGGATACGGTCGGACAGGCCCAAAAGCTCAACCAAATCAGACGAGGCAAGGATAACTGCGGTGCCCGAATTGCTAAGTGTACGGATTAGGCCGTGGATTTCCGCGCGCGCGCCGACATCGACGCCGCGTGTCGGTTCCTCAAGCAGCAAGAGCTTTGGGTTTTTGGCAATGGCGCGGGCAAAAAGTACCTTTTGCTGGTTGCCACCACTCAGTTGGCCCACTGGCTGCTCTGTTCCTTGAAACCGTAGACGAACCTGATCTGCAAGTGTCTGGGTCCGAGCCACTTCGGCACGTTTACGGGCCAGCAAGCCGTAATCGCCCAGATGCGGGAAAAGTGCGTTGGGCCGCACACCCATGCCCAGCATCAGCCCCTGACTGCGGCGTTCGCGTGGGACATAGGCGATGCCCTGCGCCCAAGCTTGTTCTGGGCTTTTCGGCGCAGGCCCGCCCAACACCTCAAGAACGCCTTGTTGGACGCGGCCTTGGCCAAGGATCAGGCGCAGAAACGCCGTTTGCCCCGCCTCATCCAGCCCAGCCACTCCCAAAATTTCGCCTTCAGCCAGCGAAAGGTCGAGACCGGTCAGGTCACGGGTTGCCAGAGCCCTGATGCGGCACGCCATGCCTTGACCTACAGCGGTGGTGCGACCGGGGATCGCGTCAGACACCGGCTTGCCAGTCATGGCCGCAATGATTTTCTCGCGATTGGTCTTTGCAATCTCGGTTGTCAGCACATGCCGCCCATCTCGCAAAACGGTGACATCGTCGCAGATTTGGAGAACCTCGTTCATCCGATGCGAGACATAGAGCACCGCAGCTCCCCGCTCCTTTAGCCGGGCAATGACGTCAAAAAGCTTGTTCGATTCCGATGCCGTCAGCGCGGCGGTGGGTTCGTCGAAAACATAGAGGCAAGGCTCTGGCGAGCCCGCGTCCGCGACCAGCGCTGAGGCGATGCGGGTTAGCATCCGATCCCCTGTGGCCAAAGACCCCGCCTGCAGGCGCACGTCGATATGGTCCGCACCCAGAAAAGACAGCGCGGATGCCGCTCTATCCTCAAGGCTCCGCCAGTCGATAAACGCACCAAACCGGCGAGGGGCGGGATGCCCCAGCAGCACATTTTCCGCCACAGACAGTTGCGGAACGATGTTCAATTCCTGATGGATGAAGCGAAACCCAGCCTTTGTTGCCTCCGCCGCATTTCGCAGTGGCACTCCAGCGCCATCTCGCAAAACCGTCATCCGGTCTGCGGCCACAACCCCGGCAATCAGCTTGATCAGCGTACTTTTCCCGGCCCCATTTTCCCCCATCAGGGCATGAACGCGACCCGAGGACAGCGACAGCGTCACATCAGACAGCGCCGGAACACCGCCATAGGCCTTTGTCAGGCCCTGAAAGCAAAGGGTCTGCATCCTGGCCCCGAAAGCTGTTTGAAACAAAACGGCGCGCGCCCTGCCGCTCAGCAATGCGCGCGCCGAATTCGGGGTGTTATTGCGCCGCGTTGACGGCGGTCACCATCACTGTCGAGACATAGATGACGGGTTCCTTGATCGTCTCGCCCTTCATGGCGCGACCTGCAGCATCAGCGGCGGCGGCACCAATCCCGGCAAAATCCTGCGCAACGGACGCTTCAAAGTTGCCGCCGGCAGCGATGGCTTCACGCGCTTGTGGGTTGGCGTCGATCCCGGTGATCACGATGCCTTCACCCTGACGGCCTGCAGCCTCGATGGCCTGCAAAGCGCCCAAAGCGGGTTGGTCCCAAGCTGCCCAGACTGCCGAGATCGAGCCAGGCTCCGGGTTTGCCGCAAGGATTGCCTCCATCTTGGCGCGGCTGTCGGCGATGCCGCCATCCTGCACATCGGGGGTTACGCGATCCAGCACCTTGATGTCGGGATGGTTGGCAAAGACCGCATCCGCGATCGCGCCGCGCACCTGCACGGGCGGAAAGGCGTCAAACACGAACATGACGACATTGCCCTTACCCCCGATACGGTTCGCAACATAGACGGAGGTTTCGGCGGCCATCGCATAGCCGTTCGAGGTGACGTTGGTGA
Organism: Paracoccaceae bacterium; assembly: GCA_049419625.1. Lineage (GTDB taxonomy): Bacteria > Pseudomonadota > Alphaproteobacteria > Rhodobacterales > Rhodobacteraceae > Tabrizicola_A. Next base: position 2,666 of record JBMSKG010000263.1, read on the forward strand.
TGAGCAACGGATCGCTGCCGGCATCCATACCAATCACCGGAATGCCGGCATCTTTGGCAACCTGTAGGCCCGCCGCAACCTGCGCGGGATCAACGTTAATCACGATGGCGTCAACCTTCTGGGTCACCGCATCTTCAATCCGTGCAATTACAGCGGCAACATCGCCTGCTGTATCGACCACATTGACGGTCCAGCCTGATTTGGCTGCCTGAGCCTGAAAGCCCTCGACGTAAGCCTGCGTCCCCGGTTGGGCGAGATAGGGCGTGATCACCGCCACGGTTTCCGCCCAAAGCGCCCCTGCCGACACCGCAAGCGCTGCGACCGAGCCTAGTATCGTCCGTCTCATTCGTCATCCTCCCCTGGATGTTTTATTGTTAGCCAATCGTGGCGAGATTTCTCGATATGACTTTATCGCGTGGCCGGAATCAACTGCCGTTTCTGGCCTCATCTGATTGGTGTGAGGCAAGGGTCAGCAGCCTCGCATTCAGGGCTGCATTCGCAGTGATGGCGTCCGTGTAGACCCCAAATAGATCGTCATAAAGCGTTCGCTTTGCAGGATCGGGCGCCACCGGCGGCTCAAACTTGGCAAGGCTCTGTTGGGCCGAACGCAGATCGGGGACAAGGCCCGCGCCCAAAGCTGCAAGGGCCGCTGCCCCGATAAGGCCTGGTTCGTTGATCGAAAGCCGCGCCAACGGGCGGCCCAGCACATCTGCTTTAATCTGCAGCCAGATGTCGGACCGAAAGCCACCGCCACCGCAGGTCAGCAGCGCGGGACGATGCCCCGACGAGGCCTCCAGCGCGCCAATCACATGACACGCCGATAAGGCCACCCCTTCCATCACGGCGCGGGCAAGGTCGGGCAGGCTGCTGGCCGAATCCATCCCCAGAAGCACTCCGCGAAGGGAGGAGTCCCAAAGCGGAGCACGCTCGCCCTGTAACTGCGGCAGGAACAGCGGTGTCAGCGGCGTGCGGGGATGCGCGCTCACGAGATCGCTCGCCGCTTCTGCGCTCATCCCCGCCCAACTACAGAACCAAGCCAAGGCAGCTCCGCCCGCCTGTGTCGGCCCAGCGTGCAGGCGCAGACCTGCAAGTTCGTCAAACACGATCACGCCCGGCGTGGGATGCACAGTGGCGCTGGCGATGCCCAGAACTTCGCTTGTACCGCTGACATGAACGCCCGCACCTTCGGCACTGCCGCCCGCGCCATAAAGCGCGCA
>JBMSKG010000264.1:0-3877 GCA_049419625.1 Paracoccaceae bacterium
AAGACCCGTTATGCACTAAGACTGAAATCAGACCACTCGATCGGGGCAGGCCAATCCTGCTAAAAACCATGTTCCGCATGAACCTTGATCTGGTGTCAGACCTGTCAAAGGTCATCTGCCTGCCCGTGCCCCTGACCCAAGAGCTGGTGGACATGTCGCGCGGCCAAAAGCTGTTGGAGGCGACGGGCACCCTGCATGCCACAAGCGGCAATGAGATGGGCTATCAGCTGACCGATGCCGGCAAGGCCCGCGCGCTCGATGCTTTGTCGCAGTCGGAATACTACGGGGCCCTGCCCGTGCCCTTGGCCGACTACTCGGTGCAGATGCGCCGCCAATCGGTGCGCGACATCAAACTGACCCGCCCTGACCTTCTCAAGGGCATGGGCCATCTGATCCTGCCCGATGATCTGATCGACAATCTCGGTCCTGCTGTTTCAAGCGGTCGATCAATCCTGATGTATGGCCCGCCCGGCAACGGCAAATCCTCGATCTCAAACGGCATCCGCGCCGCCTTGGGCGACAAGATCTATGTGCCCCGCGCCATTGAATATTCGGGCCAGGTCATCACGGTCTATGACCCGATCGTCCATTCGGCGGCTGAGGCTGCCGTGGATGACCCGAACTCGCTGCGCCGCACCGGCAACCGCTTTGACAACCGCTATGTCTATTGCGAACGGCCCACCGTGATTACGGGCGGTGAACTGACGCTCGACATGCTGGATCTGAAATACAATCCCACCGCGCGCACCTATACCGCGCCCTTGCAACTCAAGGCCTCGGGCGGGATTTTCATCGTCGACGACCTTGGCCGCCAGGCCGAACCGCCGCAAAAGCTGGTCAACCGCTGGATCGTGCCCTTGGAAGAGGGCCGCGACATCTTGCAACTGCAATCTGGTGAAAAGTTCACCGTGCCCTTCGACACGCTGGTGATCTTTTCAACCAACTTTCACCCCAACGAAATCTTCGACGGCGCGGCCCTGCGGCGGATTTTCTTCAAGATCAAGATCGACGGGCCCAATCAGGAAATGTTCCTGAAGATTTTTGCGATGGTGGCGCGCAAGAAGAAAATGGCGCTGGACGAGCGGTCCTTGGTGCATCTGCTGAAAACCAAATACCCAACCATCAACATGAACTTCGCCAATTACCAGCCGACCTTCCTGATCGATCAGATGATCGCGGTCTGCGATTTCGAACGCATCCCCTATCAGATGACACCCGATTTGATCGACAAGGCCTGGGGCAACATGTTCGTGCGGGACGAAAAGATCGCCAAGTGATCGATATTCTCGATCACTCCTCCTCGTCAACTGCGACGCGCGCCGCGTGACGACGAGAAGGCAAAGCCGCCCGAGGAGTCGCGGTCAAAACGCCCGAACCCCAGTTTCGGTGACGATGAAATCCAGCTTCTGATCGGTATCTTCGATCGGAACCTGCGCCATTTCCTGCGCGTCAAAGGCAAAGCCCACCGCAATCGTCGGCCGCTTGGCCCGCAAGCCCTCCAACGTGCGGTCATAAAACCCGCCGCCATAGCCCAGCCGAAAGCCCCGCGCGTCAAAGGCCACCAAAGGCACGATCACCACCTCCGGCTCCACCCAGGCCCCCTCAACCGGGATATAGGCCTTAAAGGCCCCCTCCTCCATCGCGCATCCCGGGCTCCATTCGCGAAACTTCAGCGCCTGACCGGGGCCAAGGATCACCGGGACACCGATCGCCCCTTGATGCGCCGCCATCGCGGCCAAAGGGTCAATCTCGGTGCGCATCGGCATGTAGCCGGCCAACACCTTGCCGCGATGGGCGGCCAGCACATCTGCCAAGATCTCGGCCGCCTGCCCCTGCCCGCGCTGAAACGCTGCCTTGCGCGCCGCAAAGGCGGTCGCGCGCGCCTCGGCCTTCAGCTGTGCCAGATCCGTCATCGCTTTGCTCCCGTTCTGTCTCGCAACCAAGATGCCGCAACATGCGCCGCCGCGCTGCGCAAAAGCGTCACCCCAAGCCACGCGCGCGCCCCGGACCCGCCTTTCGCGCATGGCCCGAACGGCAGCAGCCCCCACGGCACAGCCGTCACATCAGCATCACGGTGGCCAGCCCCAGAAAGGCAAAGAACCCCATGACATCGGTCAGTGTGGTCACGAACGTTCCACTCGCCAGCGCCGGATCCAGCCCCATCTTCGACAGACCCAGAGGCACCAACACCCCACCCAGCGAGGCCACCACCTGATTGACGATCATCGCCAACCCCAAGACCAGCCCCAGATGCCAGTCCCCAAAGATCAACGACCCGACCGTGCCCAAAAGTACCGCCAGCGCCAACCCGTTCATCAGCCCCGACAAAACCTCGCGCCGCACCACCCGCGCCGCATTGGCCTGCGTCAGGTCGCGCGTCGCCAACCCCCGCACCGCCACCGCCAAGGATTGCGTGCCCGCAATCCCACCGGTCGAAGCAACAATCGGCATCAACGCAGCCAGCGCGACCAGCGTGGCAATCGTGTCTTGGAACTGCGTAATGACGACAGCCGAAAGCGAGGCCGTCACCAGATTGATCGCCAGCCACGGCAGCCGCGCCTTGACCGTATCCCAAACCCCGTCCGCGATCGAACTTTCCTCACCCACCCCCGCCAGCAACAGCATGTCCTCTTCATGCTCTTCGTCCAGCACGTTCATCGCGTCATCAATGGTGATGACCCCCACCAATCGCCCGCCCGCATCGACCACCGGGCAGGAAATCAGGTGGTACTGATTGAACATATAGGCGACATCGCCCTCGGGGTCGGTGGCCGAGACGGTGCGAAAGCTGTCTTCGGTGATGGCGCGCAGCGCCACATCGCGCCGTGCCGACAAGATACGGCCCAGCGTAACATAGCCCACCGGCAGCATGCGCGGATCAATCAAGATCACATGGTAGAACTGATCGGGCAGGCCTTCAGCGGCGCGCAGATAGTCAATCGCCTCACCCACCGTCCAGTGTTCGGGCGCGACCACCACCTCGCGCTGCATCAAACGCCCGGCGGCCCCTTCGGGATACGACAGCGCCTGCTCCACCGCGACCCGGTCAGCAACCTCAAGCGCGTCAAGGATCTTTTCCTGCCCTTCGGGCTCCAGATCCTCAAGGATATCAACGACATCATCGGTGTCCAGCGCGCGAACCGCCTCGGCCACCACGGCATCGGGCAAGGCGTCGATCACCTCTTCGCGGATCGACCAATCCAGCTCTGACAGCACATCGCCATCAATGTCCCCCGACCATAGCGCCAAAAGCGCACGGCGATCATGCGGGTCGATCTGTTCCAAAAGGTCGGCAACATCAGCGGCATGCAAAGGCGCCATCAGCCCAGACAGCCGAGCGGTATCGCCCGTCTCTACGGCACGCAGAATCGCGGCCACGCGGTCGGCGTGCACCTCGTCCTCGTCCATGATGGCCAGATTCTCATCCATCGGTGCACTCCCGCTTTCCCATGCTTAGCGAAACTGTTTTCGGCAAAACAGGGGGGCATTTGAAATTTACCGAATTGGCTTAACCCTCTAGGGTGATGCGGTTTGCACACGATGACAGCACAGGAACACCATGGCCGATCTGATTCTGGGACAAGTCCTGACCTTCACCGCCGATCCCTTTGTTCTGGGGCCCGATGCGGCGCGCCATATCACCAAAGGCGCGGTCTTGGTCGAGGCAGGCCGCATCCTTGCTGTGGGCGAGGCGGAGGCGCTGAAAGCCGCTCACCCCACCGCAAAGATCACCGATTACGGCCGCCACCTCATTTCAGCGGGCTTCATCGACGCCCATGTGCATTACCCCCAAACTGCCATCATCGCCTCATGGGGCAAGCGGCTGATCGACTGGCTGAACAGCTACACCTTCCCCGAAGAGATGCGCTTTGCCGAC
>JBMSKG010000265.1:0-3864 GCA_049419625.1 Paracoccaceae bacterium
TGATGACCTCCGGGTTGGGGTTTTGCGCCGTGGCGACGTTCTCCGCCACGGTTTTGCCACTGACCGTCAGCGCATCGCCATGCAACTGGTTCAAAATTTCTTTCATGACCACAGGCATGCCGCCCGCATAGCAGAAATCTTCCATCAGGAATTTGCCCGAGGGCATGCAGTTGACGAGCAAGGGAATGTCGGACCCGATCTCGATATCCTTCAGCGTCAGATCCACGCCTGCGCGCCCTGCCATCGCCAAAAGATGCACCACAGCATTGGTCGATCCACCCACGGCGGCATTGGCCAGAATGGCGTTTTCAAACGCGGCACGGGTCATGATCTGCGACGGGCGCAGGTCTTCGTCCACCATTTCGACAATCCGCCGCCCGGTCAGATGCGCAAGCGCCATGCGCCGGGCATCCACCGCAGGCAGGGCGGCATTGGTGGGCAAGCTCATCCCCATCGCCTCAACCAGTGAGGCCATGGTGCTGGCCGTGCCCATGGTCATGCAAACGCCTTTCGACCGGCTCATGCCCGCCTCGGCCGTCATGAAGTCTTTCAGCGTCATCTCACCTGCGCGCACAGCTTCAGAGAACTTCCAGACATCGGTGCCAGAGCCAATGTCCTTGCCCTGCCATTTGCCATTCAGCATCGGCCCTGACGACACGACAATGGCCGGCAAATCCACCGACAGGGCGCCCATCAACTGCCCCGGCGTGGTCTTGTCGCAGCCGCCCAAAAGCACCACGCCATCCATGCCATAAGCGCGGATCGACTCTTCGACATCCATCGCCAAAAGGTTGCGAAACAGCATCGCGGTCGGTTTCATCTGGGTTTCGCCCAAACTCATCACCGGGAATTCGACAGGGAAGCCGCCTGCCTCCCAGACACCGCGCTTGACCCCTTCGGCCAGATCCCGCAGGCCCGAATTGCAGGGCGTCAGTTCCGACCAGGTGTTGCAGATGCCGATGATGGGGCGGCCATCGAACACATGATCGGGAAAGCCCTGGTTTTTCATCCAGCTGCGATGAATGAACCCGTCGCGGTCGAGCTTGCCATACCAAGCACGGTTGCGGCGGGTCTTGTTTTTGTCCTGGGTCATTTCAAGCGGCCTTCTTTCCAGTGATCCAGCCGGGAAGCCAATCAACATGCGCGGCGATCAGATCATCCACCAATCCGCGGATGTGACGCAAGTGGCGTTCGGCACTGCTGTGCCATCTTGCGGGTGTCATAAGGCGCGGTTCACGGTCACCAGCGACTTGACCGCGAACTCCCCCACATTCGCATCAGCACGATCAATTGGCGAGATGCTATTGACCGTTGTGGGACGAAACCGCCGTTGGGGATTTTGCCTTGAACCAAAAAGGGGCGCGCCGATTTTGGCTAAGGTGAGCTGCCGGGCAATGTCCGAAAAAGAACTGCGCCCACCAGTATGGACAACAGCCCAAAGGTCAAAAGACCAACTGTGTTTGCAAGCAGATCCGCCAGCGCCACAAGATGTGGTGCAAACACCAGGCCCAAACCAATGTAGAGCGAGACCCAGATGGCCTCTCCGATAGCGGACATCAGGCTGAAACGGATCCAGCCCATGCCTGCGGCGCCGGCCAAGGCATTTACATAGGGACCAAGCGGGCTGAAGAGCCAGCGGCTGAGAAACACCGCCATGCTGCCGCCAGAGGATATCGCAGCTTGGGCGCTCGTCAGCAGCCTTGCCCGTGCGGGGCGCCGACGGATTCGTTCTGTCAGCAGGCCCCCAGCCTGTCGCCCAAGCACGAAACCGGCCTGATCACCCAGTAACGCCCCGACAAGTGCCGCCAGCAGCACCGCGCCAAGCGACATATCCCCGGCCTCCACGAAAGCGCCAGCGGCAAGCAGCATCAGCGAGGTTGGCACCGGTACCGCAAGGCAGGACAAGAATGTCGCCAAGGCCAAAGCGGGCGCGCCCCAGTCGCTGACAAGTCTGAACAAAAGCTCAGTCATCAACGTCACCATGATACTGCGCACTTGCGGCCTCGAGGCGGGCGATCAGCGCATCAAGGCTTTCTCCCCGTTCTTGGGCCAGGCGCTGCAGGCTTTGGCGCGGGTGTGATCCTGGTGCGATACCGATGGCCTGAGCCAAAACCGTGCGCGGCACATCCCGGACCTGCGCGACATATCCGACAGTCATCCAGCCTTCGAGCGGACCAGTTGCAGAAGGCGACCAGATGAGCGCCCCCATGGCAATGCGCAAGGCAAAGAAGATTGTCAGCGCCAGAGCCAACACAAAGCCCAACGCCAGAAACGGATGCCGTCTAAGCTTGTCTTGCATGGCTGCGCCCCTTTGTCCTGCAGGTTTGGAACATGATCGCAGGTGAAGCTCGGCGGCGGCGCGTTACGCCCCCGAGGATCAGGATATCACCTTGACTGCGCCAGCGGAAATGCCATCCGCGCCCTGACCATGCCGTCCTTGGCCGTCAGGGCCAACGGCACCTGCATCGCGCGGGCCAAATCTTCGACGATCGACAAGCCAAGCCCAGCGCCCGGCGATGCCGGGCCGGGCGCAAAGCGCGTGTCGGGCAGGTTGGGACGGTCAGCGGGGTTTTCGATGACCAAGCCACCAGCGGGAGTGACAGCGATGCGCACCTCTCCCGTGCCATGCTGCAACGCGTTGTCGATCAGATTGCGCAGCAAAATCGCCGCCGCATCCGGATCGGCCGCCACCCAAAGCTGCTCTTGATCGGCATCCTCAAGCGAAAGCCGATGGCGCGCGCGCGGGGCCACATCCGCAATAAGAAGCTGCAGGATGCGGATCAAGTCAGACGGCCCACGGCCAAGGCCAAGCCCCGCCTCCAGCCGCGACATCTGCAACAGCCGTTCAACCCTCCGGGTCAGGGCGTCGACCGTCACGATTGCAGCCTGCGCATCGGCGTCAGAGGACAGGCTCAGCCGGTTGCGCAAGGCGGCGAGCGGGGTGCGCAACTCATGTGCGGCATTGGCGATAAAATCGCGCTCTGACCGGCGCAGCGCGTCGATGCGGACAAGATAGCCATCCAAGGCGGTGACCAATGGCTTCACCTCTGCGGGCAGCCCCTCTGACGCCATCGGGGATGAATCGTCTGGACCGCGCGCGGCCACGTCAGCAGCAAGGCGGATGACCGGTGCGGTGGCCTGAGCGACGATACGGCGGAGTCCCCACAGCAAAAGCCCAATCAAAGGAAGCGCCAGAACCAAGAACGCCGAGGCGGCCTCGAACATCCCTTCCCGCCGCATTGTGGTGGCATGTGCCGCCTCGATCACCACGCCTTCTGCCGTTCGTCGCAGGATGCGCCAGCCCGGCGCATCGTGAAATCCGTCGACGGAAAGCGCGGGCCAAGGTGCAGCCGTGGCGGCCCGGTCAGGTGCCAAAATGCGCAACACGCGTTCGCCGTTATGGGTCTGCACGCCAAGTGTCCGAGGGGCGGCGGACGTCTGGCTGTTATCCAGGTAAAGCACGGTCGTCTCGACAAGGACGCTCAGCTCTTCGTCGAACATCTCCCGCATCTCATAGTCGAGGACCCAGGCTGACAGCGCCACAGTGACGAGCCAAGACGCTGCGACGACGGCCAGCGCCCGCCCAGTCAATCGGCCACGCAGCGACCAGGGGCGCGACGGAACTGTCATGGCAAGATATACCCCAGACCCCGGCGCGTCTCGATCACGCCCGCACCCAGCTTGCCCCGTAGCCGTGAGACGTAAACCTCGACTGCGTTGCCTTCGATGATGGCTTCGAAACTGCCCAAAACCTCTTCAAGAATGGCTTTGGGCAGCACCCGCCCTCGCGCACCCAAAAGCGCGTCGAAGAGCGCCCATTCCCGTGCAGTCAATCGGATCTCTTCCCCCCCCCGCCAAACCCGT
>JBMSKG010000266.1:0-3840 GCA_049419625.1 Paracoccaceae bacterium
GACGGATACGCTGGTGCCGATTTATGAAGGGTTTTACCCGCGGGGGTGAGGGGGTTGTGAGATCGGGCTAAGGCGCCCTCACATCACATCCCAATCCTCTTCATCCCTCACCGCCCCAATCGCGGTCCAGTCGGCGCGGATGCGGGCGACGCGGGTGTCGGCCCAGGTGCGAAACACCAGATGAAAGCCCTTGGCGGTGATCTTTTCCGCCGTGAGGTCGGCGCGGGCGTTGTGGGCGTGGTCGGTGTCCCACATGGAAATGGAAACCATGACGGCGGGCGGCTCGGTGAAGGGCGGCTTGAAGCTGATGACATGGCGGCTTTCGCGGTCGCCCTGCCCTGTCCACATCACCCCACCATCGGCATAATCGGAAAACAGCACGCGGCTGCCTTGCAGGATGCCAACCCGGCCTGCGGAAATGCGTTTCATAAAATGCCTCATCGTCCTTTCGGCCAGTCTATGCACAAAACAACCGAAAGATGCCAGAAAATGAAAAGGCCCCGGGACGACCGGGGCCTTTTTTGTCAGGTCAGAAAGACGGTTACTGAGCGACCGCGGCGCGCAGGGCCACGAGATCGGCCATCGCCTTGTCGGCGGCGTCCTTGTCAGAGGCGACAGCCGTCGCCTCGCTGGCGTCAGCGATCAGTTGCTCCATCAGCGCGGGCGTCATGTCATCCATCGCCACGGCGCGTTCGGCAAGAACCGAAACGCCGCTGGCGGAGATTTCCGCGAAACCACCGGTCAAGACATAGGCCTTGGTGCCTTCGGACGAGACCGCCTTCAGGATGCCGGGGCGTAGCGTGGTGATGGTGGGGGCATGCCCCTCCATCGCCGTCAGGTCGCCGTCGGCGCCCGGGATCTGCACCTCGGACGCCTTGACCGAAGCCAAACGACGTTCCGGCGACACGAGATCGAATTGCAGGGTGCCTGCCATGATCCCCCCTTACGCCGCAGCCGCAGCGAGTTTCTGGGCCTTGGCTTTCACTTCTTCGATGTCGCCGACCATGTAGAAGGCCGCTTCGGGCAGGTGGTCATATTCACCGGCCACAACCGCCTTGAACGAGGCGATGGTCTTGTCCAGGGGAACCTGCACACCGTCGGAGCCGGTGAAGACTTTTGCCACGTCGAACGGCTGCGACAGGAAGCGCTGGATCTTGCGGGCGCGGGCCACGGTCAGTTTGTCTTCTTCGGAGAGTTCGTCCATGCCGAGGATGGCGATGATGTCCTGCAGCGACTTGTAACGCTGGAGGATCCCCTGCACCGAACGGGCCACGTCGTAGTGTTCCTGACCGATAACGGCCGGGTCCAAGAGACGCGAGGTCGAGTCGAGCGGGTCCACGGCCGGGTAGATGCCGAGTTCCGAGATCGCACGCGACAGAACGGTGGTGGCGTCGAGGTGGGCGAACGAGGTGGCAGGTGCCGGGTCGGTCAAGTCGTCGGCCGGAACGTAGATGGCCTGCACCGAGGTGATCGAGCCAGCTTTGGTCGAGGTGATGCGTTCCTGCAGCGCACCCATGTCGGTGGCCAGCGTCGGCTGGTAGCCCACGGCCGACGGGATACGACCCAGAAGTGCGGACACTTCGGAACCAGCTTGGGTAAAGCGGAAGATATTGTCGACGAAGAACAGAACGTCGGTTCCGGACTGGTCGCGGAACTGTTCGGCCAAGGTCAGACCGGTCAGCGCGACGCGGGCCCGCGCACCCGGCGGTTCGTTCATCTGGCCGTAGACAAGGGCCACTTTCGAAGCGGTCAGGTCATCAATCTTGATAACGCCGGATTCGATCATTTCGTGGTAAAGGTCGTTGCCTTCACGGGTCCGTTCACCCACGCCCGCGAACACCGAGTAGCCCGAGTGCACTTTGGCGATGTTGTTGATGAGTTCCATGATGAGAACGGTCTTGCCCACACCGGCGCCGCCGAAGAGGCCGATCTTACCGCCCTTGGCATAGGGTGCCAGAAGGTCGATCACCTTGATCCCGGTCACAAGAACCTGAGATTCGGTGGCCTGCTCCGAGAAGGACGGGGCGGGCTGGTGGATGGCGCGGGTTTCTTTCGCGACGACCGGGCCCTTCTCGTCCACCGGCTCGCCGATGACGTTCAGGATGCGGCCAAGGGTGGCGTCGCCCACCGGAACCGAGATCGGTGCGCCGGTGTCGGAGACGCCAGCCCCACGAACCAGACCTTCGGTCGCGTCCATTGCGATGGTGCGCACGGTGTTTTCGCCAAGGTGCTGGGCCACTTCGAGGACCAGTTTCTTGCCGTTGTTGTCCGTGATCAGCGCGTTCAGAATCGCGGGCAGCGCGCCTTCGAACTGCACGTCAACCACGGCGCCGATGACCTGGGTCACCTTGCCGGCGGCGGTGGCCGCTGCAGCAGTCGCTTTCGTTGCTCTTGCCATTTACGTTTCTCCGGTTCGTCAGAGCGCTTCCGCGCCCGAAATGATTTCGATAAGCTCTTTGGTGATCGCAGCCTGACGCGAGCGGTTGTAGATCGTCGTGTACTTGGTGATCATTTCGCCTGCGTTGCGGGTCGCGTTGTCCATAGCGGACATCCGCGCGCCCTGCTCGGAGGCGCCATTTTCCAACAGAGCCGTGAAGACCTGCGTGGCCACACCCCGCGGCAGAAGGTCCATCAAGATGGCTTCTTCGCTGGGTTCATAGTCGTACTGGGCAACCGCACCCGTTTCTTCGAACAGCGCAGGGATGACCTGCTGTGCGGTCGGGATCTGAGAGATCACCGACTGGAAGCGGTTGAAGAACAGCGTGACCACATCACATTCGCCAGCTTCAAAACGGGCGAGGATGTCGCGGGCGATGCTTTGGGCATTGGCATAGCCAACGCGCTTGACCTCGCTCAGATCGACATGGCCGACGAAATGCGCGCCAAGATCGCGGCGCAGCTGTTCGCGGCCTTTTTTGCCGACGGTCAGGATTTTCACCGTCTTGCCCATGCCAAGAAGCTCGATCGCTTTGGCGCGGGCGAGGCGGACGATGGTCGAGTTGAAGCCACCGCACAGCCCGCGTTCCGCGGTCATGACGACCAGAAGATGCACCTTGTCCGAGCCGTTGCCGACCAGAAGCTTCGGTGCGCTTTCCGATTTGCCAACGCCCGCTGCAAGGCCCGCCATCACGGCGGACATGCGTTCAGCGTAGGGGCGGGCAGCCTCGGCGGCGTCCTGCGCACGGCGCAGTTTTGCCGCAGAGACCATCTGCATCGCTTTGGTGATCTTACGCGTGTTTTTGACACTCGCGATCTTGTTTTTTAGGTCCTTAAGGCTGGGCATGTGCCTTCTCCTTCAGGGCCGGTTACGCGAAATCTTTGGCGAAAGCAGCGATTTCGGCTTTGATGGCTTTCTCCAGATCGCCCGCGACTTTGCGGTCGTTCTTGGTGATGTCTTCCAAAAGCGCCTTGCCGGTGGTGCGCAGGTGCTTGAGCAGACCAGCCTCGAAACGACCGATGTCCTTGACGGCGATCTTGTCGAGCGCACCCGAGGTGCCCGCGTAGATCACGCAGACAATCTCGGCGTTGGTCATCGGCGAGTACTGGTTTTGCTTCATCAGCTCGGTCAGACGCGCGCCGCGGTTCAGCAAAGCCTGGGTCGAGGCGTCAAGGTCGGAACCGAACTGGGCGAAGGCCGCCATTTCGCGGTACTGAGCGAGTTCGAGCTTCACCTTACCAGCCACCGACTTCATGGCGTTGGTCTGAGCGGACGAGCCCACGCGAGACACCGACAGACCGGTGTTCACGGCCGGGCGGATGCCCTGATAGAAGAGATCGGTTTCCAAGAAGATCTGGCCGTCGGTGATCGAGATCACGTTGGTCGGGATGTAGGCCGACACG
>JBMSKG010000267.1:0-3832 GCA_049419625.1 Paracoccaceae bacterium
TGTCGAGTGCCTTGGCGGATTCGATGACATGGTCGAGGTAGTTCAGCCCGATGCCGAAGATGTTCTTGCGCGGCCGGGGGATCGGGGCCAGCAGGCGCACATTGGCCAAGGCGGTGGCGCTGTGGATTGGAAAGAGGCCCGCGGCCTCATCCAGGCAGGCTTGCAGCGTGGCAAGGCCCGGCTTTCCAGCATCAATCAGGCCCAGCATGTTGTCTGGCAGGTCTTCGCCGTAAGCCTCGCCCAACGCGGCGACATCGACCACCATATCTTCTACGATCACACCAAGGCGGGCGGCATCCTCGATGGACGCGCGGTAGGTTACAAGTTTCATATCAGATCCTTCAGAGTATCGGCTGGTGGCCGTTGTTGTCGCCGTAAGCCTCTTCGCGGTAGAGCGAAAGCGCCCGCATCACCGGAATGTCGGAGAGGCAGAAGAGGCAGGCGTCATTGCGGTCGTCAAGGTTGACATGTTCGTGCCAAGCCCAAGAAGGGACGCAGAAGATGTCACGTTCGGACCAGTCATAGCGTTTGCCGTTGATCACCGAATAACCGCGGCCTTTGGCGACGTGGTAGAGGTAGCTTCCCGTGTGGCGGTGCGCCTTTGTGTGTTCGCCTGCCCGCAGCATCTGCATGCTTGCGCCAAGGGTCTTCATGACCGGGCCGTTGGTGACCGGGTTCACGTAGTCCATCATCACCCCATCAAACGCGCTGCCATCGGTGCAGCTTGCGTATTTGGACAGGGCCTCATAGGTCGGCTCCCATTCGTATTTGTACATGGGCGAATAGCCGTGTGACCACTTTCCGGTGGACGGGGTCAAGCCTGCGTTCCCCCAGGTTTTTGTCATATCATCAACCGCATAGCCGACGACCTGGTTGAGATCGGGGTGCACCTCGTAGAAATTCGCCTCCATCGCATTGACGAAGGGGATGTCGAGACCGTCTTGCCACAGGCACAAGGACCCATCGGCGCTGACGCCATGTTCGTGCCAGGTGCCGTTGGGGGTCAGGACAAAGTCATTGGCACCAAGGGTCATCTTGTGGCCGTCGACCACCGTATAGGCCCCCCGCCCTTCCATGATAAAGCGGATAGCCGATGCCGAATGGCGGTGGGCGGAGGCGACCTCACCGGGGTTCATCACCTGCAATCCGGCATAGATCCAGCCCACGGCGGCGGCGACATCGGTGCGGCCGGGGTTGTTGAGATAGATCACCCGCCGCCCCGCCTTTTCCGGCGTCACAAGGTCAACCGAGCGGATCACATGGTCGCGCAGATCCTTGTAGCGCCAGACCACGGGGATGGATTGCGACTTTGGCTCCCATGGCTCGATCTTGTTGGCCACGGTCCAAAGGGCGCCTGCGTGATGTTTGTCCAACTCATCATAATAGGCCAAAAGTTCGGGCGTATCCTCGACATTGGCGCGGCCAATGACATCTTCCCGGTGGTTCTCGCGCGCGGTGGCCATGGGGCGTCTCCAAGATGCAGGATGCGTTTGGCAGGCAGTCTGGCGTGGTTGATTTTCGAAGGCAATACGGATTTTCGAAAATCCTGCAATTGCAAAACACCCCACCCCGCGCCATATCTGGTGTGAAAGGGTGCCCTGACCATGACGCTTGCCGAAAAAGCCTATGACAGCCTGCGCCGAGACATTGTGACGGGCCAGCTTAAGCCCGGCGCGCCTTTGCGCATGGCCCAGCTTTCAAAACGCTATGAAATGGGATTTTCGCCGCTGCGCGAGGCCTTGAACCGGCTGCAGGCCGAACGGTTGGTGACCTCGGTGGCACTGAAGGGGTTTTCGGTCGCACCTGTGTCGATGGAAGAGATGTGGGATGCCACCAACACCCGCATCTTGATTGAAACACGCGCGCTGCGCCTGTCGATCGACCGTGGCGGGGATGAGTGGGAGGCGGGCATTGTCGCCAGCCTCCATGCGCTGTTGCTGCAGGCCGCACGTGGCGGCGCGACCGAGGCGGATGCCCCTGCGCTGGAGGCGCGTCATCACAGCTTTCACACAGCGCTTTTGTCGGCTTGCGGGTCGGGTTGGCTGATGGAGTTCTTCCAGCGACTTTATGTGGAAAGCGAACGCTACCGCTATCCGCTTTTGGCCCCGTCGCCGGGCGAGCCTGCTCGGGACGTGCAGGCCGAACATGAGGCGCTCGCGCGCGCAGCACTGGCGCGTGATGCTGATTTGGCGGCGTCCCTTCTTGGCGATCATTATCGGCGCACCGCACAGCGGGTTGAGCGGCTGCTGCCGCCCGTCACGCGCGTGCCAGAGGACCAGCACGCCCCGCCCCAGTTCTATCTTGCACCCTTGGCACCTTAGGCTTCGTTCATGATCACACAGAAGATGAAATATGCGCTGAAGGCCCTGCTGGTGTTGGCCGATGAGGCTGCACGTCCAGTGCCTGTGGGTCTGACGATTGAGGAGATCGCTCGGCGGGCCGGCACGCCGAAGCGGTTCTTGGAGCATATTCTTCTGGAACTGCGCAATGCCGGGGCGATCCGGTCGACTCGGGGGCGGCTGGGCGGTTATTCGCTTTTGAAAAAGCCGGCTGACATTTCGATTCCGGACCTCTTGCGCACCATTGACGGGCCGATCGCCCCCCTGCCCTGCCTGTCGCGCAGTGCCTATCACCGCTGCGAGGATTGCACGGACGAGGCCACTTGCCGCATCCGCAAGGTCTTTGCCGAGGTGTTCTGGTCTTATCTCGTGATCATCGAGTCGCTGACACTGGAGGACATGCTGCGCAGCGGTTCGGCCGAGCTGCCGGGCTTGGGCGAGACAGGAGCGGGCGCTTAGCCCGGGCGCGACGGCTCTAAGGGCGCGTGGCCGTGATGACGGCTGTCAACGACATTTGCCAAACGGCGGGGCAGTCTGGGACCTGCACCAGGCGGGTCGCCGACCGGCGGCGCGGCATGGGTGCGGACCGCCCAGAGTTCTAGGATTGGCGTCCGGGGCTCGCCGCTTTGCAAAAAGGCCCGCCCGACATGACCCGAAAGATCCGACCCGTGCCCCCAAACTCTGACGAAGGTGCAGGTGATGACGCAGAGGCGGCGCGCACGCACAGGGCGGGCGACCGGCTTCCTGTTGCAGTCGCTCCTCTGTCAGGTGCCGAGCCGCCGCCCGCAAAGACCGAGGTCGGGGAACATCCGCATGCGGCGCTGGACCGGGCCATTCAGGCCAGCCTCGCCGAGTTGACCGGCGGCCTGTCCTCCCATGCGATGCTGGATGCATGGGCGGATTGGACGATGCATCTGGCACGCGCGCCGGGTCGCCAGATGGAATTGGCCGAGCAGGCGCGGACCAACGCGCTGGAATTGGCACAATATGCAATGGCCAAAGTCATGGGCCTGTCGCAGGACAAGCCCTTTGCGCCGGGGCCATATGATCCGCGCTGGTCGCATGCCGGCTGGGAGAGTGCGCCATTTGCCCTGTGGCAACAGGGCTACTTGGCAGTGCAGGACTGGTGGCGGGCCGCGACGGCGCCCCTGCCGGGGCAGCAAAAACCGAACGACCGGCGCATCGGCTTCATAATGCGCCAATGGCTTGATACGGTCTCGCCTTCGAATTTCCCGCCCTCGAACCCCGAGATCCTGAGCCGGATCACCGCAACTGGCGGGCGCAACCTGATCGAGGGTGCCGCGCATGCCATTGATGACGCCCGTCACATTCTGGCCCGCGAACACCGCCCGGTGCCCAAAGACTTTGCCATCGGCAAGGTGCTGGCCTGCACGCCTGGGACGGTGGTCTATCGCAATGATCTTATGGAGTTGATCCAATGGTCTGCCCCCTGAAAAGTGGTCCTCCCTGAGGTATGGCTTTTGAGCCATTTG
>JBMSKG010000268.1:0-3808 GCA_049419625.1 Paracoccaceae bacterium
GGCATGGCGCCGATGGGAAAGCCGATGGCCGTGCCGCGCAGCCAAGGCCGCCACGAGCGGGACCAATCCTCGCGCGTCATGGCGACCGAACCTTTGATGGCGTGGACCTTGTCTTGCAGCCCTGCCCCTTGGGCGGCGACGAACAGCGCCTCGCCCACGGCGAACATGGCGACGGCGAGGGTGGTGACTTCGATGCCGTCCAAGAGTTGCGGCACGCCGAAGGAGAGCCGCGCTTGGCCCGTGAGCCCGTCAATCCCCACAATGGCCAAGGCAAGGCCGACGAAAAGTGAGGTCAGCCCCTTCATCGTGCTTTCGCCAAAGGCGGCCGACACGGTGACAAAGGCCAGGATCATCAGCGCAAAATATTCGCGTGGGCCGAAGATGAGGGCGAGTTTCACGATATGGGGGGCAAGAAAGGCCAAGGCCAGCGTGGCGAGAAGCCCGGCGACGAAGGAGCCGATGGCGGCGGTGGCCAGGGCCGGGCCGCCGCGTCCGGCGCGGGCCATCTTGTTGCCCTCAAGCGCTGTGACGATGGAGGCACTTTCGCCCGGTGTGTTCAGAAGGATCGAGGTCGTCGAGCCGCCATACATCCCGCCGTAATAGATGCCCGCGAACATGATGAGCGACCCGGCGGGGTCAAGCCCGTAGGTGACCGGCAGCAAAAGCGCGACCGTCAGCGCCGGGCCGATGCCAGGCAGGACGCCCACGGCGGTGCCAAGGGTCACACCGATCAGGGCGTAGAGCAGGATCATCGGGTCGAGCGCGGTGCCAAGTCCCTGCAGCAGGAAATCAAATGTGGTCATCTCAGCCCCCGAAGATCAGGGTTTCAAGGAACCCGGCGGGAAGGTTCAGCTTCAAAAGCTGGTCAAAGACGCCATAGACCACCAAGGCGAAGGCAATGCCCGCGGGCAGGCTGACGGCAAAGTTGCGCTTGCCGAAGGCGGCGGCGGTGCAGGCGAAGAGAAGGCCCGAGGCGATGGAAAAGCCCAAGACATGCAAGAGCGACAGCTGCAGCGCGAGGCCGCCGATGATGAACAGCACCGGAACCGGGTTTTGCCGGGGCACGCCTTCGGCTGTGTGGCGAAAGCCCTTCCAGACATGGGCCAGCGCGAGCGCCCAAAGGCATAGGCCGACGAACAAGGGCGCCTCGCCCGACCCGATCCCGGCATAGCCGCCCTTGTCGGGAATGGCGCGACCCTGCCAGATCAGGAGCGCACCCAGCGCGGCGAGGATTGCGGCGATGATGAACGCCGCCCCATCGGGGCGACGTCCAGTTGCGCGGTCAAAGCCGGTCATTTCACCAGACCGATGTCCTTGAGGACGGCGGTGGTGGCTTCGATTTCCTTGGCGAGCTGGGCGTCAAAATCGGCCCCGGCAAGGTAGGTGTTGGCCCAGCCTTTGGTTTCGAGCATAGCCTTCCAGCCCGCCGAATTCACCAGCTTGTCGATGTCGGCGGCGACGGTGGCCTTTTGCTCATCCGAAAGGCCCGGCGCGGCGGCGACCATGCGCCAGTTCTGCACGTTCACGTCAAAGCCCGATTCCATCAGCGTCGGCGCATCGGTGCCCGGCCATTTCTCGGCCGTGGAAACTGCGAGCATCCGCATGGTACCGGCCTGAACCTGGGGCAGGAATTCACCAACGCCCGAGATGCCCGCGGTCACCTGATTGCCAAGGATGGCCGCCAGTGCCTCACCACCGCCCGAGAAGGCGACATAGTTGATCTTGGTCGGGTCAACCCCCGCCGCCTTGGCCAAGAGGCCAACGGTGATGTGGTCCACGCCACCGGCCGAACCGCCCGCCCAAGAGACAGAGCCGGGATCGGCCTTCATCATGTCAACCAGTTCGCCGATGGTCTGAATGGGCGAGGCGGCCGGAACTGCGATGCCGACGGCTTCGCCGGTCAGGCGGGCAATCGAGGTGACATCGGCCAAGGACACGGGCGATTCATTGGTCAGGATCGCGCCGACCATCACATAGCCGCCGACGATCAGCTGGCTGGCATCGCCTGCGGTGGAGGAGGCGAACTGCGCCAGACCCACGGTGCCGCCCGCGCCGGGGACGTTTTGCACCTGAACCGAGGCGGAAATGCCTTCGGCCTGCATCACCTCTTGCATGGCGCGCGCGGTGCCATCCCAGCCACCGCCGGGGGCAGCGGGGGCCATGATCATGTAATCATTGGCAAGCGCCGGCATGGCCAGCAGCGTGGCGAACGTTGCGCTCAAAAGCGTGTGTTTCATTATGATTCTCCTCCC
The DNA here is from genome assembly GCA_049419625.1 of Paracoccaceae bacterium. GTDB lineage: Bacteria > Pseudomonadota > Alphaproteobacteria > Rhodobacterales > Rhodobacteraceae > Tabrizicola_A. The sequence goes on from JBMSKG010000268.1 coordinate 2,253, forward strand.
AATGCACGAATTTCGTGCGATTTTTCCAAGACGGCACCTCCTCGTGCCCATCTTGGGGGAAAGTTCAGCACAAGAACCTGTCAAGAAGCTGACAGCCGGGTTGAGGTGCTTTAGCGCTCGGACAACGCCTCATGCCAAAGCCGCAAAAAGCGCTGGCGCTTGGACTGGTCGAGATAGACGAGCACCCCGGGGCTGACTGGCACGGGGCGGAGTTGGTCGCCCAAGGCCGCCTGCATTTCCGCCCCGCTTCCGGCACCTGTCACTTCAAGGCTGACCGCCGGAAGGCGCAGCTTTTCCGACAAGAGCGTCTGCCCCTCGGCCCCCATCAGGAACTCCAGAAACGCTGCCCCAAGGTCGGGCGAAGCGGCAGCGCGCGGCACCAAGGCCACGCGTGACACCACTACGGTAAAGTCCCGCAGCAAGACGAGCCCCAGATTGGGCTCCAATCGGGCCTGATCGGCGGCGTAGGAGCCCAAGATGTTATAGCCCAGAAGAAGCCGCCCATCGGCCACCCGGTCGATGATCCCCTGACTGGTGGGAAAGGTCTGCAGCCCCGCCTGGGCCATGATGCGCAGCATGGACCAGATATCGGCGAAGTGTTCGGCATCGCGGGCCAAAAACAGATAGCCGACCGAAGATTGTTCGATGTCATAGGTGCCGATCTTGCCCGCCGCCGTGTTGGGCGCATTTTGCAGCCATGTCATCAACTCGAGCCGCGACTGCGGCGGGCCATCTGGAAACGAGGGTTTGTGATAGACCAAAACCGCCGGTTCGACTGTCAGGGCAAAGGCGGTGTCTTGCCATTTGGCCCAAGTGGGCCAGCCTTTGGCAGCGGGCACCGGGGTGGCTTGGGCATAGCCGTCATTGGCGAGTTTCAATTGCAGATCCATGCCGGATGAAAAGAGGAGGTCTGCCGTCTGTTGTCCGCCGTCCGTTTCGGCGATCACCCGCGCGGCGATCTCGCCTGCGAGCAGGTCTTCATAACGCACGGCGACGTCGGAGTTCTGGGCCTGAAAGGCCGCGATCAGCGGCGCGGCAAGGCGGCTGTCGAGCGTGGAATAGATCACCAACTGCCGCCCCGTGCTGCCATCGGGGGCGGCATGGGTAACCACTTCGCCCAGCGCCGGGGTTACGGCAAGGCGGACCAGAAGGGCCATCAGGCAAAGGGTGAAAAGACGCAAGGCCATGGCGGTGAGCTTGCCCGATGAACGGGCCGTTCACAACCGCCGCCTTTGCGCCTAACCTGTGGGGCAGAGAGGTTTGCCCATGCGCCTGTTGCTGGTTGAAGATGATCTGCCCTTGGCCGAGGCGCTGGTGTCGCTTTTGGTGTCGTCGGGCTATGCCGTGGATTGCGTGCATGACGGCGAGGCGGCACGGGCGCTGGTGGCGGCCGAGCAGTATGATCTGATGATCCTGGATCTGAACCTGCCGCAATTGGACGGGCTGTCGGTGCTGCGCGCGATGCGCGCCAGTGGCAACCGCGCCGCCGTGATGATCCTGACCGCGCGCGGCACCGCCGAGGACCGGGTGCGCGGGCTGGATCTGGGGGCCGATGA
>JBMSKG010000269.1:0-3766 GCA_049419625.1 Paracoccaceae bacterium
CCTGCGGCATCGCCCGCGTCGTTGTGGCCGTGCGTATAGGGGGCCGCAATCTTGACCATATCAAGGGTCAACACATCGTCACCGCGCCCGGCATAGGCATGGATCTGCGAGATGCCCGAGGTCGCGATCGCATAAAGCAGATCATTGCCCGCCCCCGCATCCAGCCCCCCACCCGTGGAGCGACTGAGAACGTCCACCCCGGAAGAACCGTAGATGCGCTGCGCCTTATCGGCCAAGGCGTATTCAGCGTGATAGGCGCTGTTCAGAAAGGCGGCGCTGGCCTTGTAACCTGCCCACAGCGCATCGGCGTTCATTGTGTGCGATGCGCCAGATTTCCATGAGATATGGGCCTCACCGTTCGGGTTGAGCTGAAATTCATAGCCATCATAATAGATTACGCGTGTGTCGGCCATGTCGCCCTCCACTGAGAAACCCTTGCGATTAGGGTAATCAAGGGGGGGTGTCAGACAAGAGCGGCGGGGCGGGCCAAAATATACTTTGGTATGTCAATGTCAGGCCAAGTTGCGCGTTGTGGTAAGAACAGGCCCGCAGGGGACGCATGGCGCGCAGTTGGCAAACACCTTGTCGCATAGGTGAAATAAATTTCCAAAAAGATGCGACTCAGCCACCGCTTTTTCGTTCGGTTTTCATCTGCCAGCGGCCGCTTTCTTCGGACCAATACTGCGCCGCCATCTCAAGGGTTGTGAGCTTGGACCACAGGCCGCGCGCGGTTTGCACGGCGGCCTCATTGTTGCCGTCAAACAAGATCCAAAGCCGTTCCAACGCCTCTTCGCCCGGCAAAGGCTCGGCCCCGTCCATCAAGACCACGCCTTGCGCGCCGTTCACAGCGGCACCCGCGCCCAAGAGAACAGGTTGTTCGGCGTCCCAGTCCCCGCCCTCAAGCGCATGCGGCAAGAAGCTGTCATCCGGCTCGAGCCAAAGCCGGGCCTCCATCCGTTCTAGCCGCGCGGGGTCGGGGCTGCGCAACATAACCCGCCAGCCCGCTGCCATCGCGCGGGGCAGGATGAGCGCCAGCACCTCTTCGGGCCCCGAGCGCGTCAGATGGTAGAACATGGCCGTGCCCATCAGGCGACCGAGGCGTGGTTGCGGGCGTTGCCATGGGTATTTGGGCCAAGATGAAAGGCCAAGGTCACGCCTTTCCTTCAAAGCGGTCGCGGATCAGCCGGTTGAGCGCCATCACCCCCCAGCCGGTGGCGCCTTTTGGGGCAAGCGTGCTGTCGGATTTCAAAAGCGCTGTACCCGCGATGTCGAGGTGAATCCACGGCATGTCATCTTTGACAAAGCGGCGCAGGAAATGTGCCGCCGTGATCGCCCCACCGTCGCGGCCGCAGGAATTGACGATATCAGCCACGCGGCTTTTCAGCTTGGCGTCATAGCCATCGCCCATCGGCATGCGCCAAGCGCCTTCGCCTTCAGCTTGGGCGGCGGCAAGGAACGCGTTGCACAAGGTATCGTCGTTGGAAAAAACGCCGGCGTTTTCATGACCCAAGGCAACGATGATGGCGCCGGTCAGGGTGGCAAGGTCGATCATGCCCTTGGGTTTGAAGCGCTCTTGCGTGTACCACAGCACATCGGCCAGCACGAGGCGGCCCTCGGCGTCGGTGTTGATGACTTCGATCGTGTCGCCCTTCATCGAGCGCACCACATCGCCGGGACGCTGCGCCTTCCCATCTGGCATGTTCTCGACGAGCCCAACCAGGCCCACGACATTGGCGCGCGCCTTGCGCAGGGCCAAGGCGCGCATGACCCCCGCCACAACGGCGGCGCCGCCCATGTCCATGGTCATCTCTTCCATGCCGGCGGCAGGTTTGATCGAGATGCCCCCGGTGTCAAAGCACACCCCCTTGCCCACCAGCGCCAAGGGGGCCTCGCCCACCTTGCCGCCCTTCCACTGCATCACGACAACCTTGGAAGGGCTTTCCGAGCCCTGCCCCACGCCCAACAGCGCGCGCATGCCAAGCTTTTTGAGATCAGCCTCCTCGAGGATTTCCACCTCAAGGCCCAGTTCATGCATCGCGGCCAGCCGAGCGGCAAAATCCTCGGTGGTCAGGACATTGGCCGGTTCGTTCACCAGATCGCGGGTGAAGAACACACCTTCGCTGAGCGCAGCCAAGGGCGCGGCGGCGGCGGCCACCGCCTCGGGGCGGGCACAGGCGAGCGCGACGGGGCCAAGGGTTTTTTTCTCGCCCGACTTGTGTGGGGTGAAGTCATAGGCCCGCATGGCAAGCCCAAAGGAAAGCTCCGCCGCCTGTGGGTGGGTCTCGGCCAGCACATGGGCGCCGACCGCGCCCAATGCGCGGCCAATGGCGGCACCGGCCTTTCGCGCCTCAAGCACCGTGGCTTTGCGCGGCAGCTTGATCAGCATCAGCGCCTCGGCAGCAATCCCGGCAGGATAGGCCAGCGTCAGGCTTTCGCCGGACTTGACGCGCGCCCAATCGGCGCTGGAAAGCGCGCGGGTCAGCATGCCCCGGGTCAGCCGATCAAGTCGGCGCGCGGCCGGGCTGGAGGGGGCATCGCCCTCGGCCAACAGGGCCAAAAGGCCGGGAGCCGTGGCCAGACGGTCAAGGTCGGTTGCGGTGAAGGTCAAGGCGACGGGCTGGTTCATCGAAAATCCTCATGGCACCGCCCGATCATCCGCGCGGCTTTTTGCGCAAAGCTAGCGAAGGGGGCGGGGCTTGGCCAGATAGCAGTTTTCCCTGTGCGGGAATGTTGATAGCGTCAAAGATGCAAACGCCACAAGGATTAGCGTCTCTTGCCCAGATTCGACCGATATCTGCTGACCCAGCTTCTGGCCGTCTTCGGCTTTTTCGCGTTGCTGTTGGTGCTGGTCTATTGGGTGAACCGGGCGGTGGGCCTCTTTGATCAGTTAATCGGGGATGGTCAGACGGCGCTGGTGTTCTTGGAGTTTTCGGTTCTGACATTGCCCAATGTGATCCGTGTCGTCTTGCCGATTGCGGCCTTTGCGGCGGCGGTCTTTGTGGCCAATCGGCTCACGCAGGACAGCGAACTTGTGGTGATGCAGGCCACAGGGTTTTCGTCGTTCCGGCTGGCACGGCCTGTCGTGATGTTCGGGTTTATCGTGGCGGCGGGCCTTTTGGTGCTGTCGAATGTCCTTGTCCCGGCCAGCCGTGAGGCTTTGATCCTGCGCTATGCCGAGATACGCCAGAACGTCACAGCGCGGTTCTTGACCGATGGGCAATTCACCCATCCCGCGCCGGGGTTGACACTTTATGTGCGAGAGCTGGCGCCTTCGGGTGAGTTGCTGGACCTGTTTTTGACCGATGACCGCAACCCTGACAGAACCACGACCTATACCGCGCAAAAGGCACTTTTTGCCCGCACAGACAGCGGGCCAAAGTTGTTGATGTTCAATGGGCTGGTGCAACAGGTCGATGGCCAGAGCCAGCGTTTGTCACTGACGCGTTTTGCGGATTTCACCTATGATCTGGCTGGCCTGATCCCGCAAGTGACACCCGGCGCGCGCAACATCGATGCGCTGAGCACGGCCGAACTTTTGGCGGCCGACCCGGCGGATATTGCCGAGACGCGGTCCACGCGGGCAGAGTTTTTGTATGACGGCCACAATCGTTTTGCCCAACCGTTTTTGGCGGTCGGCGCAGCTTTGATTGGCTTTGCCGCCCTTTTGATGGGCTCGTTCAGCCGGTTTGGGCTGTGGCGACAGATCGGGGTGGCAATCGTGCTTTTGGTGGCGGTGCAAGGCGTGTCCTCTGCGGCGACCGGGTTG
>JBMSKG010000270.1:0-3753 GCA_049419625.1 Paracoccaceae bacterium
CTCTTCCGATCTTGGTCTTTCCTCGCGCGAAGCGCCCCTCATAGGGGCAACTCCAGCGGCGTCCAGCGAAAAGCGCGGCTAAAGCCCTCGCGCGACCTTGAGCGATGACCCGTCACGGAACCGCGACAGCCGAAACCGCGACAAATCATGCCCCGGACTGCGCCCCCGCACGAGATCCGCCACCACCCGCCCCAAACCCGGTCCGATGCCAAAGCCGTGGCCAGACAAACCCGTGGCGATCACCAAACCGTCAATCGGGGCGCGGTCGATCACCGGCACCACATCGGGCATGGTGTCGATCATCCCGGCCCAAGCGCTGCGCAGTTTGGGGCGACCCAACCCCGGCAAAGCGGCGGCAAACTCATCCTGCACGCGGCCCAGCGTGGCCATGTTCGGCTTGGGGTCCAAGATCCGCAGATGCTCAAACGGCGACACCTCATCCCCCTGCCAGCCGCGCGCGGTGCGCCAGCCGTCGGGGTGATGGCGCGGCGCGCTGGCACGAAACCGGGTCTTGCGCCAATCAGCCTTGAGCGTCGGCAAGTATTTGAAAACGTGACGAAACGCATCTGGACCAAGGAAGAAATCATGGTGCGAGCCCGGCGCGATCGAATAGCTGCCATCCTGACGGCGGCGAAAGGCAAACAGATCATCCGCCGCATTGCCGGCAAAGACCTCGGGCATCGGTTCGGTCTGCGCCACGGATGCCAGCACCGACAGCTGCGGAATATTCACCCCTTCGGCCTGCAGGAAAAGGGACGACCACGCCCCGCCCGCCACCACGACCTGATCGCAGCCGATACGGCCCTTTTCGGTGTAAACCCCGGTGATGCGACCGCCCGCGCGGTCCAACCGCCGCACCGCGCAGTCCTCCACAATCACCGCGCCCCGCGCCACCGCGCCCTCGGCCAGCATCGGCACCGCCACCCAAGGCTCAGCGCGGGCATCCGACGGGGTCAGCATGCCCCCCACCCAAGGCGCCGCCACCCCGGAAATCCGCGCCTTGATCTGATCGGGGGTCTGCATCACCGTATCAAGCTGATGCACCATCGCCTGTTTACGCCAATCCTCAAACCCGGCCATCTCGGCCTCGGTGCGGGCAAGATACATCACCCCTTCTTGACGAAAGCCCAAGCCTGCGCCGAACTCGGACGACAGCCCCTTCCACAGGCGCATCGATTCCACCATGATCGGCAGTTCCGCCAGATCCCGCCCCTGCTGGCGGATCCAACCCCAGTTGCGGCTGGATTGTTCGCCCGCCACCCGGCCCTTTTCGCACAAGACCACCTTGACCCCGGCCTCTGCCAGATACCACGCGGTCATCACCCCCATGATGCCGCCGCCGATGACCACCACATCGGCAGCCGTGGGCAAGTTTGGCGTGAACCGCGCCGGGCGCGCCAAAGAGATCGGAAAGCCGCTCATGCACATTCGGCCAAAAGCCGCTCCATGAACCGCTGACCAGCCTCGAACTCACTGACTTCAAGGTATTCATCCGGCTGATGCGCCTGAGCAATGTCACCCGGCCCGCAGACGATGGCGGAATAGCCCGCTTCCTGAAACTGCCCGGCTTCTGTGCCATAGCTGACAACGCCGGTTGCATTGTCGCCGGTCAGGCGGCGGGCAATCGCCTCGGCCTCACCGTCCACCTCGGGCACCAAGGCTGGCACGCCAAAGAAACGTTCCAGATGCACCCCCGCTTCGGGGCGCTGTGCCTTCAACACGGCGTCCATGCGAGCAGCTTCGGCCTCAAAGCTGCGGGCATGCGCCTCGACATCCTCGCCCGGCACCACCCGCATCTCGACCGCAAACCGGCAATCGGCGGCCGTGATGTTATGCGCGGTCCCCCCCGAGATCATGCCGACATGCAATGTGGTGAAGGGCGGATAAAAGGTCGCCGCCACTGGCGTCGGCTCGCGGGTCTGAATTTCGGCGTTGCGCTCATTGACCCAACCGATCAGCCGCGCGCCCTCCATGATGGCAGATACGCCATAGGGCAGAAGCGAGGAATGCACCTCAAACCCCTTCACATGCACATGAAACCCGGTGCCGCCCTTATGCCCGGTGATGATTTTCATATTCGACGGCTCGCCAATCAGCGCAGCGGACCCTTTGGGCAAGACCTTGCCCATTGTCTCGATCATGGGCGGCGCGCCCGTGCATCCCACTTCCTCATCATAGGACAGCGCCAATTGCACAGGCCGCCGGACGCCCATCCTCTGCGCCCGCACCAAGGCCCAGACCGACAAGGCCACATAGCCCTTCATGTCACAGGTGCCGCGCCCATAAAGCCGACCGCCCCGCTCGACAACAGTCCAAGGGTCCGAGCTCCAGTCCTGCCCATCTACCGGCACCACATCGGAATGTCCCGACAAGACCACCGCGCCCTCAACCCGCGGCCCCGCATGGGCCATGAGCGCCGCTTTCTGCCGATCCTCGTTCCAATGGCGGTGACATTCAATGCCGTGACCGGTCAAATAGCCCTCAAGCCAATCGACCAGCGCCAGATTGCTGTCCCGGCTCACCGTGGGAAAAGCCACCAACCGTTCCAACACCTGACGTGGCGTCAATTCTTCCATGCCGACCCCCTATATCTTGGGGCGAAGGTGGCGCTGCCTCTGGTCCCTGTCAATCCATGGCATTTCGCCGGACCAACCACACAGATTGGCGCGCCCTGCGGGCAGATTGGCACAAAGAAACAGGGTTGATAGGTGCAACAAAATCGGAAAGACTTGCCAGATCGCGTTTGGCAAAACCGCATATGCAAAGCGGGCAAACCGTCAAAAATAAAATAAAAACAAATGCCTGGGGAGTAACATATGCCCGATGGGGCCGCGCCCGTCCTTGATGTCAGGGGGCTGAAAACCGTCTTCCGCACCCGCGGGGGCGAGATTCATGCCGTCAACTCTGTCAGCTTCCACCTGAACCGGGGGGAAGTTCTTGGCGTTGTTGGCGAAAGCGGCTCGGGCAAGTCGGTTACCATGATGAGCCTTATTGGCCTTCTGCCTTCGCCTCCCGCTGAAATTCGCGGTGGAGAGGTGCTGCTGGGCGACCAAGATCTGCTGAAGATCGGGGCCGAAGATCTGCGGCATGTGCGCGGGGCCAAGATCGGCTTTGTGTTCCAAGACCCCATGACCAGCCTCAACCCGGTCTTCACCGTCGGCATGCAGATCATGGAGCCGCTGCGCGAGCATATGGGCATGGACAAAACCCGCGCCGAGGCCCGCGCGGTTGAGCTTTTGGAACTGGTCGGCATCCCCGATGCGCGCAGCCGCCTGAAATCTTATCCGCATCAGTTTTCCGGGGGCATGCGCCAGCGGGTGATGATTGCCATTGCGCTGGCCTGCAATCCAGATGTGCTGATCGCCGATGAACCCACCACCGCGCTGGATGTGACGATTCAGGCGCAAATCCTTGAATTGGTGAAGGAACTTCGCCAAAAGCTTGGGATGGCAATCATCTGGATCACCCATGATCTGGGCGTCATCGCCGCCGTGGCTGACCGGGTGATGGTGATGTATGGCGGTCAGGTGGCCGAACATGGCCCGGTGAAAGAGATTTTCGCCAATCCGCGTCACCCCTATACGCGGGCACTTCTTAAGACCATTCCGTCAATTTCGGGCGCTCGCGAAGCTCGACTGCAGGTGATCGAAGGCCAGCCGCCCATTCTGAACGACGCCCCCACCGCTTGCCCGTTCCGGGCGCGCTGTGGCCATGCCATGGCGATATGCGAGGCAGAAAATCCCATTCGCGGCG
>JBMSKG010000271.1:0-3748 GCA_049419625.1 Paracoccaceae bacterium
CGCAGGCCCTGCACGCCATGGACGCGCAAGGCGGGATCGGTCACCGCCCGCTCGTCTTGCCCCATCCGGCAGGTGCCGACCGGGTGATAGATGGTGTCGGCATGGCCGCGGATCGCCGCCTCGAGACCCTTGTCCGAACCATCATGCGGGTAAAGCCGTTTGCCTTTCCAAGGGGCCAAGGCGGGGCTTTCGAGCATCGCCTCGGTGATCCGCGCGCCTTGCATGAGGACAGCCAGATCATCGGGATGGCTGAGAAAGGCCGGATCGATCCGGGGCGCATCGGCAGGATTGGCCGAGTGCAGGGCGACATTGCCCCGCGATTTGGGCCGCAGCACGCAGACATGGGCAGAAAAGCCATCTGCCAGATGCAGGTGGCGCATGTGTTGGTCGACAATGCCGATGACGAAGTGGATTTGCAGATCAGGGCGCGGCTGGTCGGGGGTGGAGCGGAAGAAGGCGCCGCCCTCGGCCATGGGCGAGGCGAAAAGCCCCTCGCCGGTTTTGCGCCAATGCAGGCCCGCCTTGGCCAGCCGCATCAGACCGCGCGGGTTCAGCCCCACGGTGTCACGGCGCGGGGAGTGGTGGCTGATCGTATAGTCGAGATGATCCTGCAGGTTCTGGCCCACCCCCGGCAGATCATGGACGACAGGCAGCCCATGGGCGCGCAGGTGATCCGCCGGGCCGATGCCGGACAACATCAAAATCTGGGGCGAGCCGAAGGTGCCTTGGGACACAATCACCTCGGCCCGTGCGGTCAGGGCGCGACGGGTCAAGCCGCGTTTGACGATCACACCCGTGGCGCGTTTGCCCTCGAAGGTGATCTTCTCGGCCCGCGTGCGGGTCAGGACCGTCAGGTTCGGGCGGGTCAGCGCGGGGTGCAGATAGGCGGCGGCGGCCGAGCAACGTTCGCCTTTCCTTGGGCCGGAATGGAACTGGGTGACCTGATAAAGCCCGGCGCCCTCCTGCACCTCGCCGTTGAAATCGGGGTTTTCCGGCACCTGCACATCGCCCATCGCCTGCACAAAGGCGCGGCTGATCGGGCGGGGGAAGCGCTGGTCGCCCACCTGCAAGGGGCCGTCCGCCCCATGCAGCGGGCCGGGGCGGGCATTGCCTTCGGATTTCAGGAAATAGGGCAAGACCGAGGCCCAATCCCAGCCCTCGACCCCCAGATCCGCCCAACCGTCATAATCCGACGGATGGCCGCGCACATAAAGCATCGCGTTGATGGCCGAGGATCCCCCCAGCGCCTTGCCCCTTGGCTGAAAGCCCCGCCGCCCGTTCAGGCCCGGCTGCGGCGTGGTGTGCAAGGCCCAGTTGTGAATGGGCGGGCGGCCCGAGACCATGGCGGCCACAAGGGCAGGGGCGCGGATAAAAATGTCGCGGCCCATGCCGCCCGCCTCGATCAGGCAGACCGAAACGCCGGGGTCCTCCGACAGTCGGGCGGCGAGAACGCATCCGGCCGACCCACCGCCGCAGATGATATAGTCAAACTCCATGGGGCCAGCCTAAGCCTGCCCCATCGAAAGGCAAACGTGACGTTGCGCGCATCGCGTCGGACGACGTCGACGCGGCGTTAAGCGCGCAAAGCCCCACCGGTTGCCTTGGCGACCTTTTCGATGATCTTGGCCGACACGGCCTCGATCTCTGCCTCGGTCAGGGTCTTGTCCACCGGCTGCAGGCGCACCGTCAGCGCGATGGACTTCTTGCCAGCGCCCATCTGCGCCTCGGCCTTCTCGCCGGTGAACTGGTCAAACACCCGCACGCTTTCGATCAGTGCCTTGTCAGCGCCTTGCGCGGCATTGACGGCGGTCAGAACTTCGACGCCCTTGTCGACGACAAAGGCGAAATCGCGCTCCACCGCTTGCAGATCAGAGATCGCCAGCGCCGGCCGGGTTGGGGTTTTCACCTTGGGATAGGGCAGATTGGCCACCAGCACCGTAAAGGCCATGGCAGGGCCTTTCACGCCCATTTCCGCCAAAACCTTGGGATGAACCTCGCCAAACGTTGCCATGACCGTCGGCCCAAGGCCGATGACGCCCGAGCGGCCCGGATGGAACCAAGCGGCCACCTTGCGGCTGATCTGCACACGGGCGGGCGCGCCAAGGGCGGCCAAGACCGCCTCGACATCGGCCTTTACGTCGAACACATCCACCGAACGGCGGCTGCCATGCGGATCGCGCGCCGCCGAGGCACCCACCAAAAGGCCCGCCGCTTGCAAATGCTGCTCGCCCGGCTCACCGCCGTGGAAGGCTGGACCAATCTCGGCCAGCGCAAGGTCCATGAACCCGCGCGCCTGATTGCGCGCCGCGGCGCGCAGAAGGCCCGGCAGAAGGTCAGGGCGCAGATGGCTCATCTCGGACGAAATCGGGTTGGCGACCCGCACCGCATCGGTGCCGCCGCCAAAGAGCTTCGCCGCCGCCTCGTCGATAAAGCTGTAGGTGACACATTCGTTATACCCCAGCGCCGCAATCGTGCGCCGGGCCGTGCGCTCGCGCACCTGCAACGGCGTCAGGATCGGGCGCGGCACGCCCGGCACGCTGCGCCGCAAGGGCTTGCCTTCCAGCTTGGTCAGGCTGGCCACGCGCGCCACTTCCTCCACCAGATCCGCCTCGCCCAGCACATCAGGCCGCCACGAAGGCGGGGTGGCCATGTTCCCGTTCAGCGTGAACCCCAGCGCTGCCAGCGTCTGGCGCTGCGCGGCCTCGGGAATGTCCATGCCGACAAGGCTGATCACCCGTGCGGGGTTCAGCTTATAGGCCCGTGTGGTGTCCGGCGCCGCCCCATCCACCGCCAGATCCGAGGCCTCACCGCCACAGAGATCCAAGATCATCTGCGTCGCCAGATCCAACCCCGGCAGCGAGAACGCCGGATCAACCCCGCGCTCAAAGCGATAGCGCGCATCCGAGTTGATCTTCAGCGCCCGGCCTGTGGCGGCAACGGTGATCGGGTCCCAAAACGCGCTTTCCAAGAACACCTCGGTGGTGTCCTCGGTGCAGCCCGAATGTTCACCCCCCATGATCCCGGCGAGGCTTTCCACCCCCGCCGCATCGGAAATCGCCATCATCCCGGCGCGCAAGGTATAGGTCTTGCCGTCCAGCGCCAGAAACGCCTCGCCGCCCTTGGCCGCATGAATCCGCAAAGCGCCACCCTGCACCTTGGCCACGTCAAAGACGTGCAAGGGGCGGTTCAGGCCAAAGGTGAAATAGTTGGTGATATCGACCAAGGCCGAAATCGGCCGCAGGCCAATCGCCTTCAGCCGCGCCTGCAGCCAGTCGGGCGCGGGGCCGTTCTTGACGCCGCGAATGGTGCGGCCTGCAAAATGCGGACAGCCCTTGGCCTTCAACTCGGCGTCGATCTGCACGGTGACAGGGCTGGCAAAGCCGCCCTTGATGCTCGGCACGGCCAAAGGCTTCAACACACCCAAACCGCGTGCCGCCAGATCGCGCGCAATGCCCCGCACACCCAAGGCGTCGGGACGGTTCGGGGTGATCTTCACCTCGATCACCGGGTCACAAACCGCAGGGCGGTTCGCGGCCAGCCAATCGGTGAACTTCTGGCCCACCTCACCCGAGGCAAGCTCGATAATGCCGTTGTGCTCGTCCGACAGCTCCAATTCACGCTCGGACGCCATCATCCCATGGCTTTCCACGCCACGAATCTTGCCAACGCCCAAGGTCACATCGATGCCCGGCACATAATCGCCCGGCTTGCACAGAACCACCGTGATCCCCGCCCGCGCATTGGGCGC
>JBMSKG010000272.1:0-3731 GCA_049419625.1 Paracoccaceae bacterium
GCCGCTATGACGACTACGGTCAGGAAATGCTGCGCATCAAGGACCGGCAGGACCGTGAGATGCTGTATGGGCCGACCAATGAGGAGATGATCACCGATATCTTCCGGTCGCATGTGAACAGCTACAAGGACCTGCCGCTGACCTTGTACCACATCCAGTGGAAGTTCCGCGACGAGATGCGCCCGCGCTTTGGCGTGATGCGGGGCCGCGAGTTCCTGATGAAGGACGGCTATAACTTTGACGTCGACAAATCCTCGGCGCTGCATGCCTATAACCGCCATATGGTCAGCTATCTGCGGACCTATGAGCGGATGGGTCTGACCGCCATTCCGATGCGGGCGGATTCGGGCCCGATTGGCGGCGATGACACGCATGAGTTTCTGGTGCTGGCGTCCACGGGCGAGTCCGAGGTGTTCTTTGACAGTGCCGTGACCGAGTTGAAGCTGGGCAACCGCGAGGTGGATTACGACAACCGCGAGGAAGTGGCGGCGGTCTGCAAGGAATTCACCACGCTGTATGCGCGCACCGATGAGACCCACGACCCGGCGCTCTTCGACGCCATTCCCGAAGAGCGCCGCAAGGTCGCGCGGGGAATCGAGGTGGGGCAGATCTTCTATTTCGGCACCAAGTATTCAGAAGCCATGGGGGCCACGGTTGTCACCGCCGATGGGACCAAGGTTCCGGTCGAGATGGGTTCGCACGGGATTGGGGTGAGCCGCCTTTTGGGCGCGATCATTGAAGCCAGCCATGACGACAAGGGCATCATCTGGCCGGAAGGGGTTACGCCCTTCCCGGTGGGGATTGTGAACCTGAAACAGGGCGATGCGGCGGCGGATGCGGCCTGTGAGGGCTTGTATAAGGCGCTGGCGGCCAAGGGGCTGGAGGCGCTGTATGACGACCGCGATGAGCGGGCAGGGGCGAAGTTTGCCACGATGGACCTGATCGGCCTGCCGTGGCGCATCACCGTTGGCCCGCGCGGGCTGGCCAATGGGGTGGTGGAACTGACCTCGCGCCGCACGGGCGAGAGCGTCGAGATGTCACCCGAGGCTGCTGTGGCACGGATTGCCGAGATTTACGAAGGCGTCTGAAGCAAACTCGTCTGAGGCAAACTCCTCGGGGGCTTCGCCGCCTCGTCGTGAGGCAGTGATGCGTGCATGAAATGCTCGAAGAGGTGGCGGGAAACCCCGCCCCTTCTTGACCTGACGGGCGCTTAGCCCCACTCTGGGCCAAAACAAGATTGAGCAGCATCCTTGGCCACAACCGCCCCATTTTCCCGTTTCGAATTCATGATCGCCTGGCGCTATTTGCGCGCCAAGCGCGCCGAAGGTGGCGTGTCGGTGATGACCTGGATCAGCCTGATTGGCATCACGCTGGCCGTCTTTGCGCTGATTGCCACGCTGGCCGTGCGGGCAGGCTTTCGGGCTGAGTTTGTTGATACCATCTTGGGCGCCAATGCGCATGTGACGGTCTATTCTGCGGGGCGGGTTGCCGAAGATGGCCGCATGATCAAGGCCTTTGAGGATTATGACGCGATTGCCGCAAAGCTTGCCACGCTGCCCGGCGTGACGCGGGCCGCGCCCTTGGTCAAGGGGCAGGTCATGGTCACCTCGGCGCAGGGGCCAGCCTTGGGGGCCGAGGTCTATGGCATCCGGCTGGAGGATCTGAAAACCATTCCGCGCGTCGGGACCGGGGCGGATGCCTATGGCAACTTGGACGATTTTGACCGCGGTATTGCCATTGGGTCGGGCATTGCGCGCGAGCTTGGCGTGACGGTGGGCGACCGTATCCGGCTGGTGGCGCCGTCGGGGGTGAAAACTGCTTTCGGCTCCTCCCCCCGCGTCAATGCCTATGAGGTGGTCTATGTCTTTACCGCCGGGCGCTGGGACATCGACAAGACCCGCATCTACATGCCCTTTGCCGAGGCGCAGTCCTATTTCAATCGCGAGGGGCTGGCCGATGAATTCGAGGTGATGGTCAAGGACCCCGAAAACATTGATGCCTACACGATCCCGGCCTTGGATATGGCGGGCGAGGATGCGTTGATCTGGACATGGCGCGATGCGGCGGGGTCGTTCCTGCGTGCGCTCGACATCGAGGACAATGTGATGTTCATCATCCTGTCGATCCTTGTGCTGATTGCGGCGATGAACATCGTCTCGGGGCTGATCATGCTGGTGAAAAACAAGGGCCGCGACATTGGCATCTTGCGCACCATGGGGCTGACCGAAGGGTCGATCCTGCGGGTGTTCTTCATCTGCGGGGCCTTTACCGGGGTGGTCGGCACGGCGCTGGGCGTGGCATTGGGCTGCCTTTTTGCCATCTACATCGACCCGATCTTTTCCTTTGTAAACTATATGGCGGGTGGCGGGGTCTGGGACCCGTCGATCCGGGGCATCTATGCGCTGCCTGCGAAACTGCAGTGGTGGGATGTCGGCTCGGCTGTTGCCTTGTCTTTGGGCCTGTCGTTCATCGTCACCATTTTCCCTGCGCGGCGCGCGGCGCGGATGAACCCGGTGGAGGCGCTGCGCTATGAGTGATTATGCGCTGGAGCTTGCGGGCATTGAAAAGGTCTACAAACGCGGCACGCCCGGCGAGGTGGCGGTCTTGCGCGGGGCGACGCTGGAGGTAAAGCGCGGCGAGGTGGTGGCCTTGGTCGCGCCCTCGGGCGCGGGCAAATCAACGCTTTTGCACATCGCGGGGCTGTTGGACACGCCCGATGCCGGGTCGGTCGCGCTGTCGGGGCGCAATATGGTTGGCCTGTCGGACCGCGAGCGCACGCTGGCGCGGCGCGGAGAGGTGGGGTTCATCTATCAGTTCCATCATCTGTTGCCCGAGTTTACCGCGCTGGAAAACATCGTCATCCCGCAACTGGCCAATGGCGTGGCCGAGGCTGACGCCGAGGCGCGCGCGCGTGATCTTCTGGAGCGTGTGGGTGTGGTCGCCCGCGCCGAGCATCGCCCCGCTGCGCTGTCAGGTGGCGAGCAGCAGCGCGTTGCCTTTTGCCGTGCTTTGGCCAACCGCCCGAAACTCCTTCTGGCCGATGAGCCGACCGGTAACCTTGACCCGGCCACCTCGGATCAGGTGTTTGGGGCCTTGATGGCGCTGGTGCGCGAAACGGGCTTGGCGGCGCTGATCGCCACGCATAACCTTGACCTTGCCGCCCGAATGGACCGAACCGTTCGGCTGGATCAGGGGCGAGTGATGGCGCTCAATGCCACATAATTGCCCGCCGTCCAGACTGCGCGCCCAGAAGAACAGGAGATTGCCATGACCCGCCTTGCCTTGATCGCCGCCTTGACCGTGCCGCTGATGTCGGGCTGTGTCGACACCAAGACCAACCCCGACACCGGGGCCGAGGATTATGCCGTCTACTGTTCGGCCTGCCATGGGGCCACGGGCAAAGGGGACGGCGAGATGCCGGCCGAGTTGTCGCGCAAGCCGGCCGATCTGACGACCCTCTCGGCCCGCAACAAGGGTGACTTCCCGACGACCAAGGTGATGGCGCAGATCTGGGGCTATGCCGGGGCAAAAGGCCGGGGCGTGATGCCGGATTTCGGACCGCTGTTGCAGGGTGACATGGTGCCCTATGACGGCGGCGACGGGATCGAGACGCCGACCCCGATCCGTCTGGTGCAACTGGCCGAATACCTTAAGGTTCTTCAGGCGAAGTAGACCCGCCCGTCGCCGCGCGCGCCAGCCACCCCACCATCAGCACCCGCGGCAGCGCCGGC
>JBMSKG010000273.1:0-3717 GCA_049419625.1 Paracoccaceae bacterium
CCAGCCCCCGCACCCCCGGGATATTTGGGCCACATTGAAGGCATCAGTCTTTCAGGCTTTCTTCGCGCAGGCCATCGGCCAAAAGGTTGAGACCGAGGACCAGGCTCATCAAGGCAAAGGCAGGCACCAATGCAGGATGCGGCACGATGGACAAGAGCTTGCGCCCGTCGTCGATGGTCGATCCCCAGTCCGGGCTTTCAGGCGACACGCCGAGGCCGAAGAAGCCAAGCGTGCCCAGAAGGATCGTGGTGTAGCCGATGCGCAGGCAGAAATCGACGATCAAGGGACCGCGGGCGTTGGGCAGGATTTCCCACAGCATGATGTACCATGCCCCTTCGCCGCGCGTTTGGCCTGCGGCCACATAGTCACGCGTTTTGATGTCCATCACCATGCCGCGCACGATGCGGAACACGCCGGGGGAGTTCACGAAAACCACCGAGACAAAGACATTGAGCATGTTCGGCCCCATCGACCAGACGCCCAAGGGATCCATGTTGAAGGCAAGGCCCGAATAGGCCCAAAGCCCGACCAAGAGGACGCCGCCGACATAGAGATTGCGCTGCATCGGGTTGGTGAAGAAGCGCGAGTTGATGAGCAGGACCAAGAACACGATCGGGAAGAGGAACAGGAAGGCTGCGAAATAGGTCGGGATGCCGGTCAGCACGATTTCGGGTGTGACCAAGAGATAGAAGAGCAAGATCACCGGGAAGGCCAAGACAAGGTTGGCAAGGAAGGACAGGACCGTGTCCAGCTTGCCGCCGATATAGCCTGCGGGAAGGCCAAGGGTGATGCCCACCATGAAGGCAAAGAGCGTGGCGGCCGGCGCGATTTTCAAGACCTCACGCGAGCCCATGACCATGCGGGAAAACACGTCCCGCGCCACGTGGTCTGCGCCGAGCAGGAGGTGGGTAAAGGCCCCATCAACAGGGGTCTTCAAAGGCGAGCCCGGCACGGCGTTTTTGGAGCCAGAAAACTGCGCCAAGGGGTCCATGGTGATGATGAGATCGGCAAAGATCGCCGTGAACACCCAAAACATCACGATGCCAAAGCCGACCATTCCGACGGGGCTGTCAAAGAGCTTGCCGTAAAGCCCAAGGCGGCGCTTTAAGGTGATGGACAGGGCAAAAGTCACGACCAGTGCCACCCAGACGGGCATGAAGCGACCTGCGACGGCGGCGATAATCTCAAGCCAGGAGAGCGGTTCCATGAGGCGTTCTCCTTACGACAAACGAATGCGGGGATTGAGGAACACATAGCCGATGTCAGAGATCAGTTGTGTGATAAGCACGAGAACGACCGCAACCACCGAACAGCCCAACAAAAGCTCGATGTCGTTGTTGGTGGCGGCCTGAACCAGCGTCCAGCCAAAGCCCTTGTAGTTGAACAGGGTCTCGACAATCACCACGCCGTTCAAGAGCCATGGGAACTGCAGCATGATGACGGTGAAGGGGGCAATCAGCGCATTGCGCAGCGCGTGGCGCATCACGACCTGGCGGAAGCTGACGCCTTTCAACCGCGCGGTGCGGATGTATTGGGCGGTCATCACCTCGGTCATCGAGGCGCGGGTCATGCGGGCGATATAGCCGATGCCATAAAGCGCGATGGTCATCACCGGCAGGGCAAAGTTCCAAAAGGTGATATTGTCCATGGCGCTGGTGGCGGTGCCCATGAAGAGGGTTTTCCCCTCGATCCAGCCCCATTCGGCCAGCATGGGCGAGATGCCGCCCGTGGCCGAGGCCAAAAGGGCGATGAAGATCACGCCCGAGACATATTCCGGGGTGGCGGTGGTCACGATGGCGGCGGTGGACAGCACGCGGTCAGTGCGCGAGCCTTCGCGCATGCCCGACAGCACACCCAGAAGCAGCGAGGCTGGCACCATCACCAGCATGACCGACAGCATCAGCCAACCGGTGTGGCCCAGCGAACGGGCCAGCACATCGGTGACCGGAATTTTGAACACTGTGGAGTTGCCCCAGTCACCCTGCATCAGCCCGCAAAAGCTTTCGGCTTCGGCGGGGTCCTGCCCTTTGGCGATGCAGCGGCCGCGCACTTCGCCCGATTCCAGCGTCTTGACCCAGCCTGGCAGAATACCCAGCCACTGCCCGTAGCGCGACAAGATCGGCGTCGAATAGCCATTGTTGTCGATCCATTTCACCACGTCCTCGTCGCTCATGCGGACCGAGGCTTCGGATTTCGCGAGCTTTTCAAGGTTGGGCGGCAGGTTGGTCAAATAAAAGACGATGAATGTCAGCGCAAAGGCAGTCAGCAGCATGACACCTAGGCGACGAAGGATGAACATCAGCATGGGCGTGGTCCCGTCCGGGCTGGCAACAAGAGACAACCGGACCATACCGGCGGCCTTCAGGGCGGCTTTTCTCAGAAGAAGGGGCGCGCGAGGGATTTCCCGCGCGCCCCAATCAATGCTCGATTGCGCGCCTTATGCGGCGGCGATCGACCACTTGTAGTGGTGATGCTCGAAGGTGGCGTGCATGTCGACGCCCTTCACCTTCGGGTCGAAGTGACGGTAGATCGAGCGCCAGTAGGGCTGGATCATAACGCCTTCGTCCTGCATGATCTTTTCGACCTTTTCCATCACGGCGCGGCGCTTTTCAACGTCTGCGATCGACAGAGCTTCGGCCAGTGCGGCATCAAACTCGGCATTCGCGAAGGCGCTTTCGTTCCAAGCTTCGCCCGAACGGTAGGCCAGAGCCAGAACCTGCACGCCAAGCGGGCGCATGTTCCATTCGGTGGCCGAGAACGGGTACTTGGTCCAGTCGTTCCAGAAGGTCGAGCCCGGCAGAACGGTGCGCTTGATGTTGATGCCCGCATCACGGATCTGGGCGGCAACAGCGTCACAGGTCGGAGCCTGCCAGCCATCATCCAGCGAGATCAGTTCGAACTCGGTCGCGCCGTGGCCGGCAGCTTCCAGTTCGGCCTTTGCAGCAGCCGGATCGACGACCAGCGCCGGAAGCGCGAAGTATTCCGGGTGGATCGGGCAGACGTGGTGGTTTTCAGCCACGGTGCCAAGGTTCGAGTAGCCCAGTTCCAACACGACTGCGTTGTTCACGGCCTTGATCAGCGCGCGGCGCACATCGCGGTTGGTGTAGGGCTCTTGCTGCTGGTTGAAGCGGACAGCCAGCGTGGCCGAGGTCACGGCTTCCGACTTGGTCCAGCCCAAGGAATCCAGCTGGGCAATGTAATCGCCGGTCGAGGCATAGACCGCGTCGATTTCGCCCGAACCTGCAGCTGCCACAACAGCAGCCGGATCGGTGCCGAAGTCGATGTATTCGATACGGTCCAGATAGGGGCCGCCATAGACTTCGGTGCCCCACCAGGGGTTGTCAGCGCGAACCAGAACCTGCTTGACGCCCACTTCGTTCGATTCAGGCTTGAACGGGCCGGTGCCAACCGGGTTGGCCGAGGGATCACCACCGTCGTAGGCGCGGTGCACAACGGCGGCCGGATAGTCAGCCATGCCGACGATCACGGTGATGTCGGGTGCCTGGGTGGTCAGCTTGACGGTGTTGGCGTCAACAACGGTCACTGCGCCATCGCGGGCCAGCTTGGTGGCCGGGTCCTGCAGCGAAGCCATGCGGCCGGCCATCGAGTTGCCTTCCACGTTGCCATCGCACCAACGGGTGATGTTGAACGCAACATCCTCAGCGGTGAAGTCATCGCCATTCGACCACTTCACGCCCTTGCGAACGTTCAGGGTGA
>JBMSKG010000274.1:0-3716 GCA_049419625.1 Paracoccaceae bacterium
CTGATGAGCCCGGCCATGGCCGCCGCCGCCGCGATCACCGGTCATCTGACCGATGTGCGCGAGATGATGGGCGAAAAGGTGTAAGGATCAGATCATGGAAAAATTCACCAAACTGACCGGCATCGCGGCGCCCATGCCCTTGGTCAATATCGACACCGACATGATCATTCCCAAGCAGTTCCTGAAAACGATTCAGCGCTCTGGCTTGGGCAAGAACCTGTTCGACGAGATGCGCTATGACCGCGAGGGCAATGAGATTGCCGATTTCGTGCTGAACCAGCCCGCCTATCGCAGTGCGGAGATTCTGGTGGCGGGCGACAATTTCGGCTGCGGATCATCGCGCGAGCATGCGCCTTGGGCGCTTCTCGACTTTGGCGTTCGCTGCGTGATCTCCACCTCGTTTGCCGACATCTTCTTTAACAACTGCTTCAAGAACGGCATCCTGCCGATCGTTCTGCCGCAAGAGCAGGTGGATGTGCTGATGGCCGATGCGCGCAAAGGGGCCAATGCCCGCGTGACGGTGGACCTTGAGGCGCAGACGGTCACCACCTCGGACGGGCAGTCCTTTGGCTTTGCGGTAGACCCGCATCGCAAGCATTGCCTGATGAACGGCTTGGACGATATCGGCCTGACGCTGGAAAAGGCCGCCGCAATTGACAGCTTTGAGGCAAAGGTTGCGACGCTGCGCCCCTGGGCGTGATAAGCCAATAACCACAACATCTTGGGCCGCCCGGTTGGAAACAATCAGGGCGGCCTTCTTTTGACCCCAAGTTTGATGCAATCCGGCGACACCCCTTCCCCGAAATCGCCCAACTGCGCCTTCATGTTGGAACAACTGATTGCGGGATTCGTCGAAAGAAGGCACAAATTGGGCAAGATTGAGGCAATCCGCCATAAAGCGCGGGACAACATCGGAACAAGAGGTTGGCAAAGCACCAGCTTCGACCGGTTTGAGGGTGAGAAGGCAGTGGTTTCACAGTTGACAGGTGCGCTGACGCGCGCGGTCCTGATCATGGTATTGGTGGCAACGCCTTCGATGCTGTTGATGGACGTGACGACCGACACCAAACAAATGGTGGCGCTGGTGGCGCTGTTTCTGGGCCTGTTGACCTTTGTCGAATACAATTCGACCTATCCCAGCCTGGTTGAATTCCGGGATGCCCCGCCCTTTAACCGCATCCGGTTTCTCATGCTGTTCGCGACGGTGTTTTTCCTGTCGACCATCGAACGTGGCAGAATTATGCCCTCGACCCTGACCGAGTTCACCGATGCGGTGGGCACGTTGATTGGCGTGTCGATGGATTTTCCCTATAGTCCGGTGCGGCTGGCCACGCTGATGATGGCGCAAGGCGCGTCACCCGAGCAGGTCGCCTCGGTGCGGACGGCGGCGGGGATGGCCTATCTGATTTCGCTGGTGTCGCTGGCGGTGTTCCTGATTGCGCTGAAGTCGGGGAACTGGCCGTCACGCGGGCGGGCGTTCAATGTGTGGACGAACCTGCCAACCTTTGACCCGACCACGGGTGGCGATGTGGTGATGCGCCTGCAGCGGGATGCGCGCGTTAACATTGCGTTAGGCTTTCTGCTGCCATTCTTGACCCCGGCAGTGGTGATGATCTCGTCCAGCGGGTTTGAGCCTTTGTCGATGACCTCGTCGCAAACCCTGATCTGGACGATAACGGCATGGGCCTTTCTTCCTGCAAGCCTGTTCATGCGCGGCATTGCGATGGGGCGGGTGGCCGACATGATTGTCGAGCGGCGCAAGGCGAACCGGGCGCAAATCGCGCGCGAGGGCTTGGCGCCGGCCTGATCGCGGCGCTGGCGGTCTGGCTTTGGGGCTTGGCCGCGCAGGCGGATGTGCTGCGCATTGCCACCTATAATGCCGATCTGTCCGCCCCCGGTCCGGGGCTTTTGCTGCATGATCTAAGGAAAGAGGAACTGCCGCCGCAACGCGCCGCCGTGGTGGCCATGATTGCCGCCTTGGGTGCCGATGTGCTGGTGCTGACCGGGGTGGATTATGACCTGCGGGGTAAGGCGCTGGCCGCGTTGGAGATGCGGTTGGCGGCGGCGGGCAGTCCCTATCCCTATCGTCTGGCGCTGCGGCCCAACACCGGGGTGCCGACGGGGCGCGATCTGGACCGCAACGGCCAGTTGGGTGAGCCGCGCGATGCCCAGGGCTGGGGGCGTTTTCCCGGTGAAGGCGGGATGGCGGTGCTGTCACGCCTGCCGATTGGGCCGGATATCCGCGATTTCAGCGGGTTTCTTTGGGCCGATACGCCGGGCAATCTGATGCCCGAAGATGACCCTGCCCGCGATATCCAGCGGCTGCACAGCACGGGCGCCTATGAGGTGCCGATTGAGCTGCCGGGCGGGAAAAGCCTGCGGCTTTTGGTGTTCTACGCCAGCCCCCCGGTGTTTGATGGACCCGAGGACCGCAACGGGCGGCGCAACCATGATGAGACGGCGTTCTGGCTGCGGCTGTTGGAGGGCGGGCTGCCGATGCCGCCGCCTGCGGGGCCGTTCGTGATCTTGGGGCAAACAAGCCTTGATCCGATGGATGGCGACGGTCGGCCTGAGGCACTGCGCGCGCTTTTGGCCCACCCTGCCCTGCAAGATCCCCAACCGCGCGGCGACCATGGCCGGGTGGAGCCGGGGCAGATGGGCGATCCGGCCTTGGATACGGCGCTGTATGACGGGCTTGGTGGATTGCGGGTGAAGGTGATCTTGCCCTCGGCCGATCTGGCGGTGGAGGGTGCCGGGGTGCTTTGGCCGCCCGACAATGACCCAATGGCGGCGACAAGGGCCGCCGCATCGCGCCATTCCCCGATTTGGGTGGATCTGGCGTTGCCCTGACGCTTGACCCTGCGCGCCCCTTTGGCTAGGCCAACCGCGACCCTATTCAGCAGGAGCGCCCGATGGCCAATCCCTCAATCCTTATCCTTGCCGGTGACGGCATTGGCCCCGAAGTTATGGCCGAAGTGAAAAAGATCATCGGCTGGATGGGGGCCAAGCGCGGCGTCCATTTCGATGTGAGCGAAGATCTGGTCGGCGGCTGCGCCTATGACAAGCACGGCACGCCCTTGCATGACGACACCATGGCCAAGGCCCAAGAGGTGGACGCGGTGCTTTTGGGTGCCGTGGGCGGGCCGAAATTCGACGCGCTGGATTTCAGCGTGAAGCCAGAGCGCGGGCTGTTGCGTCTGCGTAAGGAGATGGACCTGTTCTCCAACCTGCGCCCGGCCCAGTGCTTTGACGCGCTGGCGGATTTCTCGAGCCTGAAGAAAGAGGTCGTCGCGGGTCTGGACATTGTGATCGTCCGCGAATTGACCAGCGGCGTCTACTTTGGCGAGCCGCGCGGCATCTTCAAGGAAGGCAATGAGCGGGTGGGCATCAACACCCAGCGCTATACCGAATCTGAGATTGCCCGCGTGGCGCGGTCTGCGTTCGAGTTGGCGCGCAAGCGCAACAACAAGGTCTGCTCGATGGAGAAGGCCAACGTCATGGAGTCGGGGATTCTGTGGCGCGAAGTGGTGCAGGAAGTGCATGACCGGGAGTATCCCGATGTGCAGCTGACCCATATGTATGCCGACAACGGCGCGATGCAGCTGTGCCGTTGGCCCAAGCAGTTTGATGTGATCGTCACCGACAACCTGTTTGGCGATGTGCTGTCGGATATGGCGGCGATGCTGACCGGGTCTTTGGGCATGCTGCCCTCGGCC
>JBMSKG010000275.1:0-3706 GCA_049419625.1 Paracoccaceae bacterium
GGTTTCCTTTGCCCCAAGCGCCGGGGGTTTCACACCCCCGGACCCCCGTGGAGTGTTTCACAAGGCGCAAGCCCATGAACACGCCGCAATGCGCCCCGACAAGGGCCCGGTCCAGTGCGCAGAGAGAGCTTCTCACACCCGTCGGGACGACTTGCGCCTTGCGGTCATCGGGACTCCTCCCTGTACCGCCCCGCGAGTTTGCCACATCAAGGTTAAGAAAGGCTGAAGGATTTGCGCCTTTTGAAATACTCCCCCGCCGGAGGCGTTCCACGGGGGATGCAGGGGCATTGCTGCGGTCAGCTGTGCGCGACGCGGGGGCGGCCGGCGGCGGTGACGGAGACCGAGGCTTCGACGAACATCTTGCGCCCTTCGATGTCCACCTCGCGCAGGTCGCGCTTGGCGGTGATGCGCAGATCTTCAGCACCGGCGGCCTTGGCGCGGCTTTCCGCCTCGTGCCGCAGGGCGATTTCCAAGGCGGCAAGCGCATCGGTGGCGCTTGAGAAGGTTTGCAGCGCATCGGGCAGATGGGCGATATAGCGCCCCTCAGCGGGTGAGGTGACAATGCCGGTCACCTTTTGCGACACCTGCCCCACCACGGCGCCGATGGCATTGGCGACCCCGGCATGTTCGGGCAGGATCATCTCGCAGCCGAGCACCTTGCCCACGGCCCCATAGTAAGACGGGGCCGACGCCCCGAGCCCGATCACAGGTACACCGAGGCGGGCGGTCAACTCCACCACCCCTCGGTGGTGTTTCAGCCCGGCGGTCATCAGGGGATGGCGCGCCAGAACTTCGGAGGCTTGGCCGTCGAACGCGTCATCCTCGTCAAAGGCCGCTTCCAACAGGCAATCGACGGTTTGGGCGGTCAGTTGGTCGATGATCGCAGCGGCAAGGGTTTCGCCATCGGTGGCAAAGCGGTCACCTGCGCCGTTGCGGCGGCGGGCGAGCAGTTTCAGCGCCTTGACGGCGGCGGCGCTGTCCCAGCTGTCCAGGCGGCCCAAGACGTGGCTGGCGTCCGAGGGCGTCACGCCCGACAGCATCACCAGCCCACGCGCGACGAGGCGTTCCAGTGCGGCGACTTCAATGCGGCTGGTCAGGGCGCCGGCCAGCGGCATAGGCTGGGTGATGCGCGCCAGAACCGTGGCCTCACGGGCGTTCAGCCCGCCTGCATTGCCGCCCATCGGCACGACAAAGCGGCCGTCAAACTCGCCCGCCGTTTCGGATGAAAGCGCGCGATCCAGCGTCGCATGCACCATCTCGCCGTGATCCACCGCGAGCAGCGAGACCGGCATCAACCGCCGCGGCCCAAGGCGCAGGCCGCCTTGCAGACCCTCGGTTTTCAGATGCACCTCACTGTCACCGCCAAGTCCGGTGGTGCGCATCGCCACCGCCTCGACCATGGTGCGAAAGCCGCCAACGCGGGCCCCAGCCGGATCAATCTCAGGCAAACCGCCGCGCAATAGCGCCACATCGGTCGTGGTGCCGCCAATATCGCTGACCAGCGCATCGGGGGCCCCTGTCAGCCAGCGCGCGCCGACGATGCTGGCCGCGGGGCCAGAGAGAATGGTTTCAATCGGGCGCTCGCGCACCATCGCGGCCGAGATCAACGCGCCATCGCCGCGCACCACCATCAAAGGCGCATCAATGCCGACTTGGGCCAGATGCCGCTCGCAGGCGGTCACCAGACGGTCGATCATGCCGATCAGCCGGGCATTCAGAACGGCAGTCAGCGCGCGTTTGGGGCCGTTCAGATTGGCCGAAAGCTCGTGGCTGCACGTGACCGGGCGGCCCGTGACGCGGCGGATCACGTCGCGTGCGGCGATTTCATGCGCTGGGTTGCGGGTGGCAAAGCGGGCGGCCACCGCGAAGCCCATGACGCTGTCGCGCAGGTCCAGAAGTTGCGCCTCAAGCCCGGCGATGTCGAGCGTGGCGGCTTCGGTTCCGGCATGGGTGTGGCCGCCGTCCAAAAGGACCACCGGATCACCCTTGAGCGCCTCGGTCAGCCCGCCGCGCTCCATGTCGCCCGCGTCAAAGCCGATAAAGATCAGCGCGACGCGCCCCCCCTGGCCTTCGACCAACGCGTTGGTGGCGAGCGTGGTGGACAAAGACACCAGCGCCACATCGCGCGCGGCGATCCCGGCGCCTTCGAGGGCTGCATCCACCGCGCGGCCGATGCCCAGCGCAAGATCCTGCCGCGTAGTCAGCGACTTGGCCTTGCCGATCACGGTATCAGCCGCCTCATCGACAATCACGGCATCCGTATAGGTGCCGCCGGTATCAACACCGAGAAAATAGGCCATGATCGAGTAACTCCTGTCGCGCGCAGGCTCAGTTAGCCCGGGCGCGGGCAAAGGTCACCCCGCTGCGCGACATTTTCTGCACCTATGCCGACGCGGTTAACCGCGCCGGGCCATGATGCGGGCCAAAACCGGAACCAAAAGCAAGATCACGGCGGCAAAGACAAAGGCATAGCGCAGGCCAAGGCTGCCCGCGATAAAGCCAAAACCGGGCGGGCCAATGAAATAGCCCAGATAGCCGAACAGCGTGGCGCGGGCCACGGCGCGGGCGCGGGCTTCGGGCGCGGCATGGGTGCCCACCAGCGAAAAGGCGGTGGGCGCGATAACTGACGAACCTATACCCATGACGATGAACCCGGCGTAGGCCATCCAAGGCGTGACCGCCGCTGCCACGGCGAAGGCCCCCACGGCCGAGACGATGGCTCCCGCGGTTAACAAAACCACGGGCCGCACCCGCCCCGCAATCCCCTGCCCCACCAGCCGCGCGACCCCCATGGTCAGCGCCAGTGTCGCGGGCCCCATCGCGCCATGGGCGGGCGAGCCGCCCAAGGTTTTTTCGATATGCAGCGCTGACCAGTTTTCAGCCGCGTTTTCGGTCAGAAACGCAATGAACACCATACCGCCGCCGATGACCGGCACCCAGCCAAGCCCGCGTCCGGCGCGCGTCTTCGGCCGCGCCAACCCTTCAATTCGGCCGTCCCGCTCGATGGTCAAAAGCGCCATCACCCCAGCCACCGCTGCCATGGTTCCCAAGACCCATGCCGGAGACCAGCCCGCCTGACGCATGAGACCCGTGGCAATCGAGCCGCCGGCATAGCCAAAGGAATAGGCGGCATGGGCAAGGTTCATCAAATGCAGCCCACGGCTGGCCTCCATCGCGGCGACGCGGGCGTTCATCAAGACATCGGTCATGCCGGTGCCAAAGCCCGCCGCCATCATCGCGATCGGGAACATCCAGATCACGCTGGCCTGACCGGGCAGCACAAAGCCCGCGCACATCACCAAAGTGGCCACTGGCAGCGCGATACGTCCAAAAGCCACCCCGACCGCAGGCGCAAACAACATGGCGATGACCGCCGCGACCGGGGTCATGAACATAAGCAGGCCCATCTGCGCCTCATCGACGCTCAGCATCGACTTGAGGTCTGGAAGGGATGCCGCAAAAGTGCCCCACAGGATTCCCATAACGGCAAAGGCGGCAACCGCCGGGCGGGAGATCACCAGAAGAGACAGAAAGGACATGAAATTCTCGCGCAAGGGCTGGCTTCCTGCTAACCCTGTCCTGCGGGCTTGGCGCGTCTTTTGCCGACACCAGATTCCCCGACTGCGCCGCTTTTGGGCTTTCCCTTGTGGCGATTCCCCGCTATAGGCCCGCAGTCGCGCCATGCACCCTTGGAGGATGGCGGACT
>JBMSKG010000276.1:0-3668 GCA_049419625.1 Paracoccaceae bacterium
GCGTTGATCGCCTGCACGCCCGACCACAGGGCCGTGGCCAGCGACAGACCCACCAAAAGCATGGCCAGTTGGAAGGGATGACGCGCCCAATGTGACAAGAGCGCCGACAGACCGACGGCTGGCCTCATACGACAGGCCCAAGGTGCAGGCGCCCAGCGCTGAGATGGACGCGGCGGTCCAGCCGGGCCGCAAGGCGGGGCGAGTGGGTGACCATCAAAAGCCCCGCGCCCGTCTGTGCCACCAGCCGCAGCAAAAGCGCCATGACGGCATCGCCCGTTGTCTCATCCAGATTGCCCGTCGGCTCATCAGCCAGCACCAGACGCGGGCGCGCGGCCAGTGCCCGGCCAATGGCCACACGCTGTTGCTGGCCGCCAGAAAGCTGTTCGGGATAGCGCTGCAACAAGGGCTCTAGCCCCAAGACCTGCGCCAGTTCATGGGCCCAAGCGGCATCATACCGCCCGGCCAGACGGGCCTGAAAGGCCAGATTGGCAGCAATGTCGAGCGAGGGGATCAGGTTGAACTGCTGAAACACCAGCCCGACGCCATCGCGGCGCAGCGCGGCGCGCTGAGCATCCGTGGCCCGCGCCATATCGGTGCCATCCACCACAAGGCTGCCACTGTCAGGGCTGTCAAGCCCGGCGACCAGATGCAAAAGCGTGCTTTTGCCCGACCCAGATTCACCCGTCAGCGCAAGGCTTTCGCCCGCCGCCAGTGTCAGATCAACACCGTCAAGGACCCGCACCGCCTCGTCCCCGGTGCGGTAGGTCTTGGTCACCCCGGATGCCACCAAAAGCATGCAATCCCCCGTGCGGCCGAAATGCCGCCCACGGGTTTATCTAGGGCAAAGCGCGGGGCGGCACATCCTTTTGGCCGGGTTTTTTCGGCATCGGCGGGACGGAGGCGGCCTAGCGGGCGTCCTCAAGCACCTTTTCAGCACCTTTCCAGCCCATCAGGATCGACGGCGCATTGGTGTTGCCGGCAATCAGGTTCGGGAAGGCGCTGGCGTCAATCACGCGCAGGCCCTGAACCCCATGCACCCGGCAGCGCGCATCCACGACCGAGGTCGCCGCACTCGCCCCCATGCGGGCAGTGCAGGAATGGTGATAGACCGTGCCCGAGCGGTTGCGGAAATCGTTGATAAGATCGGGATCGGACTGCACCTCAAGACCGGGGCGCAACTCTTCCTCGATCAGCCCTGCCATGGCCGGTTGGGCGGCGATGTGGCGCAGGTATTTCACCGCTTCCAGCATTTCCTGCACGTCATGGTCGGTCGAGAACACATTGGCCTCGATCTTGGGGTGCGCCAAGGGATCGGGCGTTGCAATGTGAATGTGCCCACGGCTTGTGGGGCGGCAGTTCGACAGGCCGATGGACAGGCCCGGATAGGGGTCGGGCGTCAGAAGCGGGCGCTCGCCCGCCTTGGGCAAGAGGGTAGAGAAAGCTTGAAAGTACAGTTGCATATTGGGGCGGGCCAAGTCAGCCCGGGTGCGGAAGAACCCGCCGCCGTGGTTGATCGACTTGGCCAAAGGACCGCCGCCGGTCAGGAAATACTGCATCCCCACCATCAGCTTGCCCCACCACGGGCGCAGGATGTTGTTATAGGTCGGCACCTTCATGCGGAAGGTATAGTTGATGCCCTGATGGTCGGACATGTGCTCGCCCACATTGGGGTTGTTGAGGACAACAGGCAGGCCAAGACCTTGCAGATGGGCCCCGTTACCAATGCCTGACAGTTCCAAAAGCTGCGGCGAGTTGATCGCGCCGCCGGACAAGATCACCTCGGCATTGCAGCGCAGCTCATGGCGCTGACCGTTTTGGACGTATTCCACGCCAACGGCCCGCTTGCCCTCCAACAGCACCCGCGTGACCTGCGCGCGGGTGATGACCTTCAGATTCGCCCGCTTCATCGCCGGGCGCAGGAAAGCCCGCGCGGTGGAGTTGCGCCGCGCCTTCTTGATCGTCATCTGGTAATGCCCGGCGCCTTCCTGATTTTCCCCATTGAAATCGGGAGTATAGGGCAGCCCGGCCTGACCGCAGGCGCGAATGTAATCATCGACCAAAGGGTGCAGGCCCGTGCGATTGGCCGAAATGAACAAGGGGCCACCCTTGCCGCGAAAGGCATCTGCCCCGGCCTCGTTATCCTCGATCGCGCGGTAGGCTGCAGTACAGTCATCATAACCCCAGCCTACGTTCTCCGCGCCCCACTCTTCGTAATCGGCGCGGTGGCCACGGATCCAGACCATGGCATTGATGCTGGAAGAACCTCCCAAAACCTTGCCGCGCGGCCAGTGGTCGCGCTGGCCATTCAGGCCAGGATCAGGCTCGGTGCCATACATCCAGTTGACGGCAGGGTTGTAAAAGAGCTTGCCATAGCCAAGCGGCAGATGGATGAAAAAATTGATGAGGCTGAGCGCAGTATCGCTGCCGCCCGCCTCGATCAATGTGACGCGATGCTTGCCGTTCTCGGACAGCCGATTGGCCAAAACGCATCCGGCCGATCCTGCGCCCACGATGATATAGTCGGTATCCTGCATGCCGTCCGCCTGTTGATGCCCCGGGGCGCCACCCCGGACCCCGGGATATTTGTGCCGCATTGAAGGCAAAGGGTCAGCACGTTGATAAGCCCGGAAAGCCGGTTTTCCGCGTTTGTTTCCGACAGATCATGTCGCGAGATTACCGCCCCTTCCAGACCGGATCGCGCTTTTCGGCAAAGGCTTTGGCGCCTTCCAGCTGATCTTCGGAGGAATAAAGCCGATCGACCGTCGGCATCTGCCGCTTGGTGATGCGGTTCAGCGCGTCTTGGAAGCGCATGTTTTCCGCCTCGCGTACGACTTCCTTGATGGCGGCGTACACCAGGGGCGGGCCGGATTCCAAGAGCCGCGCCAGATCCCAGGCTTTTGCCAAAAGATCCTCAGGCGCACAGATTTCCTTGACGATGCCCCAGCGGTGCGCCTCTTCAGCGTCAAACCAGCGGCCGGTCAGGAGAAGATCCATCGCGACGTGATAGGGGATGCGCTTCGGGAGTTTGATCGAAGCCGCATCGGCCACGGTGCCCGAGCGAATTTCGGGCAGCGCAAAGGTGGCGTTGGTGGAGCACAGGATCAGGTCGGCCGACAGGGCAAACTCAAGGCCCCCGCCGCAGCAGATGCCCTGGACGGCGGCAATCACCGGTTTGTTGAGGTTCGGCAGTTCCTGCAAGCCCGCAAAGCCGCCGACGCCATAGTCGCCGTCGACGGCATCACCTTCGGCAGCGGCCTTCAGATCCCAGCCGGGGCAGAAGAATTTCTCGCCCGCTGCCCGGATGATGCAGACGCGCAAGCTGTCATCGTCGCGGAAATCTCGGAACACCAGCCCCATGACGCGGCTGGTCTTCAGGCTGATCGCCTTGGCCTTGGGGGCGTCGAGCGTGCCCTCCAGTCGATGACGAAGGCGCGGCCGGGCTGCGACGCGACGCAGTTGCGGATGACCGTGTTGTTCGTCGCCTCCCACTTGCGGGGCACGGAGATAGTCAGAAAGAAGACCCGGCGGGTGGGTCCGGCAGCATCGATGATGTCTGAGCAGTTCTCCGCAGTGAAGGTGCCGTTCGTGCCGAGGTGAATGACGACGTTCGCCGGCAGGCTCGCCCCGCGCTTCCGCAGGGCGGGGTCGACGAGGCCCTTGCCCGACCC
>JBMSKG010000277.1:0-3658 GCA_049419625.1 Paracoccaceae bacterium
TCACGCGGGCCACGGGGCGCAACACGATCAGCCTGATCGCTGCCGATACCCATGCCGATGCCCGCAGGCTTTATGCCGCCAAGGGCTATGTCGAGGTCGCCCGCCGCCCGGTGGTGAAAGGGGATTGGCAGGTGGACGCGTCCGAGTGGATCCTGATGACCAAGACGCTGGCCTGAGCCGTGGCAATCCGCGCCGCCGCCCCTTTGCGCCTTGGCTTGCCTCAGGGAGTTGGGACCATTATCGCCACGGTCTTTGCGATGGCACTGACCGATGCGATCATCAAGCTGTCAAGTTCGGGCATGACGCTGTGGCAGATCTGGGTCCTGCGGTCGGTGATCGTGGTGCCGATCCTGCTTGTGGCCACGCGGGGGCGGGTCTTTCCGCCCGGCGTGCCGTGGGTCATTGCGCGGAGCGCGGCGCTGGTGGTGCAGTATCTGTGCCTTTACGCGGTCTTGCCGCTGATCGACATGGCCTTGGCGGGGGCGGCCTTTTACACCGCGCCCTTCTTCATTGTCGGATTGTCGGCGCTGGTCTTGGGCAAGCGCATCACGCCCACGCATTGGCTGGCCACCGCCATCGGCTTTGCCGGGCTGTTGGCGATTGTGCGGCCCTTTGCGGCGGGGTTTACGCCCTTGATCCTGATGCCCATTGCGGCGGCGCTGTTTTATGCCATCGCCGCCGTGATGACGCGGGCCAAATGTGCAGACACGCCAGCGCTGATCCTTGCGCTGTGGCTGAACATCCTGTGCCTGATCTTTGGTCTGGCGATTGGCGCGGTTCGCGGGGTGATCGCAGCGCCCGATTGGGCGGGGTTCATCTTTGGCCCGTGGCACAGCATGGCGGGCAGCGATTGGGCACTGATCGGGGCGCTGTGCGTGTTGATCATCGGCATCGCCATTGGTCTGGCGCGGGCCTATCAATCGCCCCGCCCCGAGGTGATTGCGACCTTTGATTACTGCTACATGATCTTTGTGGTGTTCTGGGGCTATGTGTTCTTTGGCGAAGTGCCGGACCTGTGGACATGGGCCGGAATGGCGCTGATTGCTACGGGCGGGCTGTTGGTGCTGATGATCCGCAAGGATGGGGCACGCGCGCCCTAGGGCATCACCTCGAAGCGATCGACATCGACCATGCCGTGATCGGTGATCTTCAGATGCGGGATCACCGGCAGGGCGAGGAAGGCCAGTTGCAGGAAGGGCTCTTCCAGCACCACGCCCAGGCTCTTGGCCGCCGCGCGAAGGGCGATCAGATCCTGATGCACCGCTTCAAAGGACTTGAGGCTCATCAACCCCGCCACCGGCAGGGCGAGTTCGGCAAGGATCCTGCCGCCTTGGGCAACTACGAAACCGCCTTCGATCTCGCCCAGCCGATTGGCGGCGAGCGCCATGTCGGCGTAATCGACCCCCACAACGGCGATGTTGTGATGGTCATGGCAAACGGTTGAGGCGATGGCCCCACGCTGAAGGCCAAAGCCCTGCACAAAGCCGGTGGCGCGGTTGCCGTTCACCCCGTGGCGTTCGATCACGGCGATGCGGATCAGGTCGCGGGCAAGGTCGGGCTTTTTGTCGCCATCCTCGGGGGCGATGTCGAAGGTCAGGTGCGGGGTGATGATCTTGCCGGGCAGGATGCCGATCACCGGGGTTTCGGCCCGATTGCCGCCTGCGCGGAAGTCATGCGGCGCGAGTTTGGGCGCCTTGACCGAATGGCGCGCGACGGGCGGGATGGTTTGGCGTGCATCAAAGGCGGCCTCGGTCACCTCGACACCGCCAGCAAAGACCTGTGACACATGGCAGCCTGCAAGGCTGTCGATCACCGCGATATCGGCGCGTTTGCCCGGAGCGATCAGGCCGCGGTCCTTGAGCCCGAAAGCCTCGGCCGCCGAAAGGCTTGCGGCGCGGTAGACGGCAAGGGGCGGCGCGCCAAGGGCGATGGCGGTGCGAATGATCCAGTCGAGATGGCCGTGTTCGGCAATGTCCAATGGGTTGCGGTCATCGGTGCAGAGGCAGAGGTAGGGGGCGTGCCGTTCGGTCAAGAGCCCCACCAGCGCGTGCAGGTCTTTCGACACCGAGCCCTCACGGATCAGCACGCGCATGCCCTTGCGCAGCTTTTCAAGCCCCTCATCATAGGTCGTCGCCTCATGCTCGGTGCGGATGCCGGCGGCGATATAGCCGTTCAGGTCATTGCCGCGCAAAAGCGGCGCGTGGCCGTCGATGTGACGGCCTTGAAAGGCCCGAAGCTTTTCCATGCAGCCGGGGTCTTTGTGCAAGACACCGGGGTAATTCATGAATTCCGCCAGACCGATCACGCGGGGATGGTCCATCAGCGGCACCAGATCGGCAGCCATCAGCCGCGCGCCGGTGGTCTCCATATGGGTGGAGGGCACGCAGGACGACAGCTGCACCCGGATGTCCATCAGCGTGAGCGCGCTGGCCTGAAGGAAATAGTGGATGCCCGCCAGACCGCAGACATTGGCAATTTCGTGGGGGTCACAGATGGCGGTGGTCACCCCGCGGGGCGTGACGCAGCGGTCGAACTCGAAGGGGGTGACGAGGCTGCTTTCGATGTGCAGATGCGTGTCGATGAAGCCCGGCACCAGAACCTTGCCCGACAGATCGACCTCGCGTCGGCCCTGATAGCGGCCGAACACCCCCACGATGGTATCGCCGCAGATCGCCACGTCGGTTTCAACGAGATCACCGGTGACAAGGTCAAAGACGCGGCCCCCCTTGAGCACCAGATCGGCAAGCACGACGCCCCGGCCCTGATCTATCCGGTCGGCAAGGTCGGCTTTGGGCGAGGGGAATGTCATGGCGAAAACTCCTTTGGCATAAAGGAACATCATGGCCGCCTGCCCGCAAGCCTCTTGCAGCGCCGGGCGAAGGGTGGAACATCTGGGGCCATGGAAACTCCGATGCGACCCCTGCGCGGCATTGCCCTGAAACTCGGCTCGGTTTTGGTGTTCATCGTGATGTCGGCGATGATCAAGACCACGGCCCAGCATGTGCCTGCGGGACAGGCGGTGTTCTTCCGCTCGGCCTTTGCGATTCCGGTGATCGTGATCTGGCTCGCTTGGCGGCACGAACTGACCACCGGCTTTCGCGCCAAGAACCCCATTGGCCATGTCTGGCGCGGGTTGATGGGCACCTTGGCGATGGGGATGGGCTTTGCAGGCTTGGCCTATCTTCCGCTGCCCGAAGTCACAGCGATTGGTTATGCGGCGCCGTTGTTGGTGGTGGTCTTTGCCGCGATGTTTCTGGGCGAAAACGTGCGCGCGTTTCGGTTGGGCATGGTGGCCATGGGGCTGACCGGGGTTCTGATCGTGCTCTCGCCGCATCTAAGCATCCTGTCAGGCGACGCCGCTGGCCACCGTGAGGCCTTTGGCGCGATGCTGGTCTTGGGCGGCGCCGTCTTTGCCGCCCTTGCTCAGGTCTTTGTGCGCAAGCTGGTGATGACCGAAAACACCTCGGCCATCGTGTTCTGGTTCTCGCTGACCGCCACGCTTTTGTCGCTCACCACGCTGCCCTTTGGCTGGGTGATCCCGACGGGGACCGAGGCTGCCACATTGGTCGGCGCGGGGCTTTTGGGCGGTGTGGGGCAGATCCTTTTGACCTCCAGCTACCGCGAGGCGGATGCCTCACTGGTGGCGCCCTTTGACTAT
>JBMSKG010000278.1:0-3578 GCA_049419625.1 Paracoccaceae bacterium
CCTTCGGCCTGCGCCCCCCACTTTGCCAGACAGGTATCCCGATGACTCGCCTTAAGTCCATTCGCCGCTCGGGCGTCCAGAGCAGCCCCTCAACCGCGCCGTCGCTGCCGCCGCCAATGCGGGCCGAGACCGCCAACCGCTCCAGCATCTGCATGAACAGGCCCGACAGGGGCAGGTTCGACCATTCCGCATTGGCAGTGACATGCACCAGCACCACCTGCCCCGCCCCCACCGCCTTGCGCGTCACCAAAGGCGTACCATCGGCCAAGGCGGCAATGGTGCGCGCGCCCAGTTCAGGGTCGGGCTGGGCCAAGACTTGCTCTGACACCGTCACATCGGGCGGAATGACCAGCCCGTGAAACGGGCTATCTTCGGCAAAATCAGCCAAGGGCTTCGGCTCGCCCCAGCTCATGGTGCCGCCCACCGACCGGCCCCCCTGCCGCAGCCGCACCGGCAACAGCGGGTCCTCCTCGCTGCGCGCCACATCGCTGGCCGCCAGCCGCGGCCCGGCAAAGCGCAGCAACAGGCCGCCCCCATCCAGCCAATCCAGAATCCCATCCTCTTCCGCCTCGGTCAGCCGGGCGACATCGGCAAGGATGATGACATCAGGCTTGGCAGGCAGAATATCGGTCAAGGTGCCATCGACAAGGTCAGCCACCGGCATCAGCGCTTGGCGCAGGTAATGGGTGGGCGACAACAGTTGCAGCCCCTCACGGTCGGCGCTGTTGTCAATCACCGCAATCTTGCGGCGTTTCAGACTGTCATCGGTCAGCACCACCGCACCCGCGCTGCGCTGCCCCAAAAGGGCAAAGCGGTTGATCCGGTTGCGCAATTCGGGTGGCACGTCCAGCTCGGTCGCGGTCTCGCCGCTGCCCGGGGCAAAGACCAGCCGCGCGCGGCCCAACTCGCGGTCAATCCCGGCCGGGTCGGGGCCATGGGCGGTCACCTCCAACTCGGCCCCCGCAGCATCGGGCAGGCGCAACGCGGTCAGGGTGATTTTTCCCTCGGCCAGCGTGGCCGGGCGCAAACCATAGGCCGGGCGCGGCGAAAGCGCGGCCGTCACCTGACCGCGTTCGGCCAATGCATCGCCAAGTGCCAATCGGCCCGGATGGTCCAACCCATCCGACAGCCACAGCGTGTCAAACTCCCCCTCAGGCAAAACGGCCACCCAAGGGGCGACATCCGGCGCCCATGGCGCAGGCTGCAGCGCCGCAAGTCGGCCCTGCCACTCGGTCGGGTTGGAAAACACAATCGGCTGTGGCGCATCAGTCAGGCGCGCAACGGCCGCCGGACGCCCCGCGCGCGCGGCCTCTTCCAAGGCCGCCGCCGCACGGGCTTGGGCGCGCGGCCAGTCGCGGGCATCGGCCCAACTGCCATCCAATAGTACCAGCAAAGGCCCTGTGCCCGGCTGGCGCGCATCGGGGTTTAGAACCGGCCCGGCAAAGCCAATAATCGCCGCCGCCACCGCGAGCATCCGAAGCAGTAACAGCCACCACGGCGTCTTGTCGGCTTGGCGATCCTCATCCTTCAGCCCCAACATCAAGGCGACAGCCGGAAAGCGGCGGCGAATGGGGGCGGGTGGAATGGCGCGCAACAAGAGCCACAGGATCGGCAAGGCGATCAGCGCCAGAAGAAGCCCGGGCGCGGCAAAGGCCAAGGGACCAAAGGTCATCGCTTGCCCCCCGCCAGCGCCTGATAGGCCCACAAAAGCGCCGATTGCGCCGGATCACCGCTGTGGTGGCAGGCGTAATGCCACCCCACAGCACGGGCCAGCGCGGTCAGACGATCCTTGCGCTCGGCAAGCCGCGCCAGATACCGCTCGCGCAGGGCAGCGGCACTTTGGGTTTCATGGCTTAGACTGCCGCCCATGGATTCAAACACAGTGCGACCCGAGAACGGAAATTCCTCCTCCGCCGGATCAAGGATCTGCACCAAGACCCCGCGCACTCCGCGATCTGCGGCAAAGGCCAACGCGGTTTCCAACCCCTCGAGCGGTCCCAGAAAATCTGACAGGAACACCGCGCGACCATGGGCAACAAGGCCAGTGGCATCGGGCAGGCCATAATCCTCGGCCCCCTCAGCCAAGCCATTGGCCAAAGTGACAATCTGCGCCCGGCCGGGGCGCGGCGGCTGGCCTGCCAGCCCCACCCGTTCGCCGCCCTTCAACAGCAAAATCCCCAAGGCCAGCGCCAACACTTTGGCCCGCCCGCCCTTGGTCGGCCGCGCGGCATCGCCTGAAAACCCCATGCTCCGCGACGGATCAGCCCAAAGCGTCACCGATTGCGCAGCTTGCCATTCACGCTCACGCACAAACGGCGTGTCAGCCCGCGCCGACCGGCGCCAGTCAATCGCCCGCGCAGAATCCCCCGCATGGGCGGCGCGATACTGCCAGAACTCATCGCCCTGCCCCGCCCGCTTGCGGCCATGTTCGCCCAGCATCACCGTCTGCGCCAGCATCTCAGCCTCGGCCAAAAGCGCGGGCAAAGACTGGCCCAGAAGCTCGGCCTCGGCGCGCAACGGCGCTTTTGGGTCGGCGGCCAGTGTCAAGCGGCAGCCTCAAGGCGCAAGGTGCGGCTGGTCACGCGGTCAATCAACCCGGTCAGGGTTTCCCCCCGCGCCCGTGCGGCAAAGGACAGCGCCATCCGGTGCTCCAACACGGGCCGCGCCATAGCGGCGACATCAGCGATCGACGGCGCAAGCCGCCCATCCAACAAGGCCCGCGCCCGGACCGTCAGCATCAAGGCCTGCGCCGCACGTGGCCCCGGCCCCCAAGCCAAAGATCCGGCCAGATCGGCCCCCTCCGGCTCACCCGGACGACAGGCGCGCACCAAATCCAAAATCGCCTCCACCACCGCATCGCCCACCGGCATCCGCCGCAAGACCGACTGCGCCGCCAACAGCCCATCGGCATCAAACACCGCATGGGCGGCGGCCTCAGTCGCGCCCGTTGTGGCCAAAAGGATGTCACGCTCGGCCGCACGGGTGGGGTAATCAACATTCACCTGCAACAAAAAGCGGTCCAACTGCGCCTCGGGCAACGGATAGGTGCCTTCCTGCTCGATGGGGTTTTGCGTCGCCAACACATGGAACGGGCGGCCCAAGGGGCGATGCTGCCCGGCAATCGTCACCTCTTTTTCCTGCATCGCCTGCAACAGCGCCGATTGCGTGCGCGGGCTGGCCCGGTTGATCTCATCGGCCATCAAAAGCTGGCAAAAGACCGGGCCTTCCAGAAAGCGAAAGGCGCGGCTGCCATCGGCGGCAGTTTCCAACACCTCCGAGCCCAGAATATCGGCCGGCATCAGATCGGGCGTGAACTGGATTCGGTTGGATTTCAGGCCCATCACGGTGGAAAGCGTATCGACCAACATGGTCTTGCCCAGCCCCGGCAAACCGACCAAGAGCGCATGGCCCCCGCAGAGCATGGCCGCCAGAACCTGATCGACCACCCTCTCCTGCCCAATGAACCGCCGCGCGACCGAGGCCCGCGCCTCGCCCAGCCTGCTGCCCAAGGCTTCGATCTCGCCAACCAGCCCGACAACCTGAGTTTGGGGTTCGGCCATGACATTCCTCCGCAAGCG
>JBMSKG010000279.1:0-3557 GCA_049419625.1 Paracoccaceae bacterium
CCGCATCGCGATGGCGCCGCTGACGCGCCAGATGGCCGAACCCGATGGCACCCCCACCGATGAGATGGTGGCCTATTACGCGCGGCGCGCGCGTGGCGGGTTGGGGCTGATCATCACCGAGGGCACCTATGAACAAGATGCCTTCCAATCGCGCGCCTACCTGTCGCAGCCCGGCATCACCAATGATCGTCATCAGGCAGGTTGGGCCAAGGTTTGCGATGCGGTGCATGCGCATGGTGCAAAGATCATCGTGCAACTGATGCACGGCGGGCGGGTCTGCGATCCGCGGACGCTGAATGGCCAGCCCCCGGTCAGTGCCTCGGCCACGCAAAGCGGCGGATGGGTGCTTTACACCGACAGCGACGATGAAAAGCAGATCCGCAACATTTCGAGCGACTGGCCCAAGGTCACCTTTCCGCCCGCGCGTGCGCTGACGGTCGAGGAGTTACACGCCATCGCGGATGGCTTTGCCGCTGGGGCCAAGCGCGCGGTCGATGCCGGGGCTGATGGGGTCGAGGTGCATGGGGCGAACGGCTATCTTTTGTGGCAGTTCATCACGCCGAAAACCAACCTGCGCACCGATGAGTTCGGGGGTTCGCCCGAAAACAATGTGCGCTTTGCCCGGCTTGTTGGTGACAAGATCCGCGCGGCGATTGGTCCGAACAAGCTGATCACGCTGCGCCTGTCGCAAGATGGGGTGGATGATTTTGTGGGGGCTTGGCCGGGTGGTGTCACCTATGCCGAAGCCGTGGGCAAGGCGCTGAAAGGTTCGGCCTTTGATGTGCTGCATTGGTCGAGCTTCAACTATCTCGACAACCGTGACCCGAATGACAAAACCCCGATGGCAACTGTCTTGCGCCGTGCCTCGGGTCTGCCTGTCATCACCAATGGTGGCATTGCTGATGGACCGGGTGCCGAAGCCGCGCTGACCAGCGGGGCGGCGGATATGGTGGCCGTTGGCCGACCGATCTTTGCGCATCCCGATTGGGCGTATCTGGTGCGCAGCGGTGCTGAGTATCCGTGGATGGCGTTTGATCGCAAATATGTCATCCAGCCGCCTTTGGACTATGGCTATGCCTATCCGATGGGGCTGACAGATCCGAAATGGTCGCTGCCGTAAGGGTCAGCCGCCAAACTCGGCCCGAAGTCGGGTGGTTGCGGTGCCCAAGTCGGGCACCGCGCCACTTGTGAAGCCAGCGTCGCGCGCCGGGGGGCGTGGCAAGGATACGGTCGTGCCGGTGGACATCGGCACCGACATCCGGCGAAGCGCAGGATGGTTTGAGACATCTTGCACAGTGGAAAGCCGTCCCCACGCGATCTGGCCAGCCTCCAGCCGGGCGATCATCTGTGCCACGCTGATCTGCGCCACGATTGGCGCAATCGCATCGTCCAAGGCGACCCTGTTTGCGACACGCTCGGGATTGGTGGCAAACCGGGGGTCTTGGGCGAGATCTGGCTTGAGCAAGACGGTTGTGCAAAAGCGTTGCCATTCGGCATTGGTCTGCACCGCGATGACCAAGGTGCCATCGGCACAGATCATCGGCCCATAGGGGCAGATGACTGCGTGGTTCAGACCTTGGCGCTGGGTCTCGCGCCCGGCCTGTTCCAGATGCAAAAGCGGCACTGCCATCCAGTCGGCCATGACATCGAACATGGCGATGTCGATGTGACGCCCGCGCCCTGTGATGCCACGCGCGATCAACGCTTCTAGCACGGCGGAATAGGCTGTCATACCGGTGGCAATATCGGCTGCCGAGACGCCGATCTTGCAGGCCTCCTCGGCAGTCCCGGTCAGCCCTGCGATGCCGCTTTCGGCCTGCACCAGCATGTCATAGGCGCGGTTGCCGGCATAGGGAGTGTCCTGCCCGTACCCGCCGATGTTGGCCACGATCAGGCGGGGAAAGCGCACCATCAGTGCGGCACTGTCCAGCCCCATCCGCTCCAGCGCACCGGGGATCAGGTTTTGCACCAATACATCGGCGCGACCCAGCATGGACAGAAACAGCGCCATGTCCTGTGGTGATTTCAGATCCAGAACTGCGCTTTCCTTGCCGCGGTTCAGCCAGACGAAATAGGCCGATGCGCCTTGCACAGCGGCATCGTAATGCCGCGCCGTCTCACCACCTTCGCGTTCAATCTTGATCACCCGCGCCCCGGCATCGGCTAACCTTTGTGTGCAAAAGGGGGCCGCGACCGCCTGTTCCAGCGACACCACCAAAAGCCCGTCCAGCGCCCCGGCCATGTCAGTAGGACCGAGGCAGGCCCAGCACATGCTCGGCCAGATAGGACAGGATCAGGTTGGTCGAGATCGGCGCGACCTGATAAAGCCGCGTTTCACGGAACTTGCGTTCGATGTCATATTCCTCGGCAAAGCCAAAGCCGCCATGTGTCTGGATGCAGACATTCGCCGCTTCAAAGCTGGCATCCGCCGCCAGCATCTTGGCCATGTTCGCCTCGGGCCCCGGATTGGTGCCGCTGTCGTAAAGCTGAAGCGCTTCGCGCACCATCAATTCGGCGCCGCGCATGTTGGCATAGGCCTTGGCGATGGGGAATTGTATGCCCTGATTTTGGCCAATGGCGCGGCCAAACACCACCCGCTCGCGGGCATAGGCGGTGGCGCGGTCAAGGAACCACTTTGCGTCGCCCACACATTCAGCGGCAATCAGGATGCGCTCGGCATTCATGCCGGTCAGGATATAGCGAAACCCCTTACCCTCGTCACCGATCAGGTTTTCGGTAGGCACCCGAAGGTTGTCGAAGAACACTTCGGTTGTGGCGTGGTTCATCATGGTGCGGATGGGGCGGATCGTCAGCCCATTGCCGCGCGCTGCCGCCATGTCGATCAACAGGACCGACAGACCGTCTGTCTTTTTCATACCTTCGCGCAAAGGCGTAGTGCGGGCCAAAAGCAGCATGAGATCAGAATGTTCTGCGCGGCTGGTCCAGATCTTCTGGCCGCTGACAATGAAATGATCCCCCTCGCGCCGGGCGGTCGTGCGCAAAGCGCCGGTGTCGGTGCCGCTGGTCGGTTCAGTCACCCCAAAGGCTTGCAGGCGCAAGGCGCCGCTGGCAATCTTTGGCAGGTAGCGCGCCTTTTGCTCGGCCGACCCATGGCGCAACAGCGTGCCCATCGTATACATCTGGGCATGGCATGCCCCGCCATTGCAACCTGCGCGTTGAATCTCTTCCAGAACCGCCGCCGCGGCCGATAAAGGCAAACCTGCGCCGCCATATTCTTCGGGGATCAGCATGGCCAGCCAACCCGCCTCGGTCAGGGCTGAGACAAACTCGGTGGGATATGACATATCCCGATCCCGCGCCCGCCAATAGTCACCCGGAAACCGGGCGCAGAGCCGCGCGACGGCGTCACGGATTTCGGGATAAGTGTCTGGGCTTTGTGTCATATCAGCTCTGCAAGCAATCCTGCCTTGACCCTAACCTGCAAGAAGCGTGGCCAATAGCCACAACCGATGCAAACAGATATGCCCGCATCATATGCCGGACGGGCAGCACTGATATTCCGGCTGGGTTGATTGCG
The DNA here is from genome assembly GCA_049419625.1 of Paracoccaceae bacterium. Lineage (GTDB taxonomy): Bacteria > Pseudomonadota > Alphaproteobacteria > Rhodobacterales > Rhodobacteraceae > Tabrizicola_A. The sequence continues at coordinate 3,539 of JBMSKG010000279.1, forward strand.
GGCTGTCCAAGGGGCCGTT
>JBMSKG010000280.1:0-3541 GCA_049419625.1 Paracoccaceae bacterium
CCATCTGATGCAGCTTTTGTGCCTCATCGCGATGGAGCCGCCTTATCACTTTGACCCGGACGCTGTGCGCGATGAAAAGCTGAAGGTCATTCGCGCGCTGGACCCGGTTAAGCCGGAAGATATCGTGCGCGGCCAGTATCGGTCGACAGCGGCAGGCAAGGACGGCTACCGTGACCATGCTGAAAATCCCGAAAGCCGCACCGAAAGCTATGTGGCGCTCAAGGTTCAGATCTCGAACTGGCGCTGGAAGGGCACACCGTTTTATTTGCGCACCGGCAAAAAACTACGCGCGCGCTCGTCCGAGATTGCCATCACCTTCCGCGAACCGCCTCATTCGATCTTTGACGACGAGCGCGGCTGGCGCGAAAATGTGCTGGTGATCCGGCTACAGCCCAATGAGGGCATGAACCTGATGGTGATGATCAAGGAACCCGGTCCGGGCGGCATGCGCCTGATGCAGGTGCCCTTGGACATGAGCTTTGCCGAAACCGTGGGCGCCGATCTGAACGAGGTGCCCGACGCCTATGAGCGGCTGATCATGGATGTGATCCGGGGCAACCAGACCCTTTTCATGCGCGGGGATGAGGTGGAGGCGGCCTGGGCTTGGGCCGACCCGATCATTCAGGGCTGGGAAGCGCGCGGCGACAAGCCACAGCCCTATGATGCAGGGTCCTCGGGGCCAGAAGATGCGCTGATGCTGATGCACCGCGACGGGCGGCGCTGGCGGGACATTCGCGAATGAGGCTGATCGCCTATCCCGATCGGACAGAGCTTTATGATGGGTTGGCCAAGGTTCTGGCCGAGGAACTTGCGGCGGCCATTGCCGCGCGTGGCCAGGCCTCTTTGTCCGTTCCGGGTGGCACGACGCCGGGGCCGGTGTTCGACCTTTTGTCCCAGATGCCGCTGGATTGGGCCAAGGTGGCGGTGTTCTTGAACGATGAGCGTTGGGTTGGCGAAGACAGCCCGCGTTCGAACACAAGGCTTTTGCGCGCGCGGCTTTTGTGTGGTCCGGCAGCCAAGGCCAAGCTTGTGCCGCTTTACAGCCCCGCCGGCAAGCCTGAAGAAAAGCTGGACGCGCTGGCCAAGGGCTTGGCGCCGCATCTGCCGATATCGGTTCTTTTGTTGGGGATGGGGGCGGACATGCACACGGCAAGCCTTTTTCCCGGTGCCGACCTTCTGACACAGGCACTGGCCGCCGATGCCCCCCCCTTGATGGCCCTACGTGCCGAGGCCGCGGGTGAGCCGCGCATCACCTTAACCGCGCCGGTGCTGCAAGCGGCTGAAACCATTCATATCCTGATCACTGGGCCTGAGAAACGCGCCGCGATTGAGCGTGCGCGCGATCTGTCCCCCGAAGAGGCGCCGATCCGCGCCGTTTTGAACAACGCAACCGTACATTGGGCGGAGTAAGCCATGTCCAGCAAATGGCAAGCCTTGAAGGACCATCAGGCCGCAACAGCCAATCACCGAATTCTGGATCTTTTCGCCACCAACCCGGCACGGGCGGCCGAGTTTTCGGTCCGTGCGGACGAGATGCTGTTCGACTATTCGAAAACGGGCATTGATGCGCAGGCGCGGGCATTGTTGCTCGATCTGGCAGAGGTCTCGGGCGTGGCCGAGCGCCGCGCCGCGATGTTTTCCGGGGAAAAGATCAACGACACCGAAGGCCGGGCGGTGCTGCATGTGGCGCTGCGGGCGGGTGACGCGGCGGTGATCACGGTGGACGGGGCCGATGTGATGCCCGGCGTGCGGGCGACACGGGCGCGCATGGCCGTATTCGCCGAGGATGTGCGGCAGGGCCGTATCCGCGGGCAGGGCGGGCGGATCACCGATGTGGTAAACATCGGCATCGGCGGGTCGGACCTTGGCCCGGCGATGGCGGTGCTGGCGCTGGCGCCCTATCACGACGGGCCGCGGGTGCATTTTGTGTCGAACGTCGATGGTGCGCATATTGCCGACACGCTGAAAGGTCTGAACCCCGAGACGACGCTGGTGATCGTGGCTTCCAAGACCTTTACCACCATTGAAACCATGACCAATGCCGACACGGCCAAGGCGTGGATGGCTGGACAGGTGGCTCAGCCCACCCGGCAATTCGCGGCCGTGTCAACTGCCCATGACAAGACCGCCGCCTATGGCATTGATCCGGGACGAGTTTTTGGCTTTGAGGATTGGGTTGGTGGTCGCTATTCCCTGTGGGGGCCGATTGGCCTTGCCCTGATGATCGCGATTGGGCCCAAGCAGTTTGACCGCTTTCTGGCCGGGGCGCGGGCGATGGATGACCATTTCCTAAGCGCAGCGCCTGAGGTGAATATGCCGATTATGCTGGCCTTGGTCGGCATTTGGCATGCCCAGATTGCCGGCCATGCCAGCCGCGCCGTGCTGCCCTATGACCAGCGCCTGTCACGGCTGCCGGCCTATCTGCAGCAGCTGGAGATGGAGAGCAATGGCAAGCGCGTGGCGGTGGATGGCTCGGACCTGCCGGTGCACTCAGGCCCCGTGGTCTGGGGCGAGCCCGGCACCAATGGCCAGCACGCGTTCTACCAGTTGATCCACCAAGGAACCCGCGTCGTGCCCTGCGAGTTTCTGGTGGCCCGTGAAGGACATGAACGCGATCTGGCGCATCAGCATCTGTTGCTGGTCGCCAATTGTCTGGCGCAGTCCGAAGCCTTGATGCGGGGCCGCTCTTTGGACGAGGCGCGCGCGATCATGGAAAAGAAGGGTCTGACCGGACCGGAGTTGGAGCGTCAGGCGCGCCACCGGGTGTTTCCGGGCAATCGGCCCTCGACGACGCTGGCCTATCCGAAACTGACGCCCTTCACGCTGGGCCAGATCCTCGCGCTTTATGAGCACCGGGTCTTTGTCGAAGGCGTGATTCTGGGCATCAATTCCTATGACCAATGGGGTGTGGAATTGGGCAAGGAACTGGCGCTGGCGTTGCAGCCGGTTCTGGAGGGCAAAGCGGGGACCGAGGGCAAAGACGGCTCCACCGCCGCGCTGGTCGCGTTCTTGAAACCTTGATCTCAGCCCATCGGCTTTCCGAGCAATTTTGCCTTCAATGCGGAGCAAATATCCTCGGGCAATGCCATTGGTTCGTCATTGGTCCAAGAAGCCAATGGCATGGCCCGGAACGGGCGAGGGGGGCAGACAGCCCCCCTTCCTTTTCGATTTATGACTGAAACGCGCTTATTTCAGCGCGGCGGTCACGATGACCTCAACCTTGTAATCCGGCGTTGCCAGTTTGGCCTCACCGGTTGCACGCGCGGGCGTGTGGCCAGCGGGCACCCAAGCGTCCCAGACCTTGTTCATCTCGGCAAAGGTCGAGATATCGGCCAGCCAGATTTGCGCTGACAGGATGCGGGTCTTGTCGGTGCCCGCTTCGGCAAGGATGCGGTCCACTTCGGCCAGGCAGGTGCGGGTCTGGGCCTCGACGCTGTCGCCCGGGTTGCCGACCTGACCGGCCAGCCAGACGATGCCATTGTAGCAGACAGCTTCGGACATGCGCGCGCCAACGCCAATCCGCTTGATCTCGTTCGACATG
>JBMSKG010000281.1:0-3538 GCA_049419625.1 Paracoccaceae bacterium
TCTGAGGCCACCGTCTCGACCTGGTTCAAGAAGCTCGGCGACAGCGTGAAGCAGGACGAAATGCTGTGCGAACTGGAAACCGACAAAGTCTCGGTCGAAGTGCCCTCGCCAGTGTCCGGCGTCCTGACCGAAATCCTCGCCCCCGAAGGCACGACCGTAGACGCCAAGGCGCGTCTGGCCATCGTGGCCGAAGGGGCCGCCGGGGCCGCCCCCGCAGCCCCCGCCGCCAAGGTTGAGGCCCCCAAAGCAGCCCCCGCCCCCGCCGCCAAGGACGTGGAAAACGCCCCTGCCGCCAAGAAAGCCATGGCCGAAGCGGGCCTGTCGCCCGATCAGGTCCAAGGCTCGGGCCGCGATGGCCGCGTGATGAAAGAGGATGTGGCCCGCGCCGCCGCCTCGGTCACCGCCGCCGCGGCAGCCACCCCGGCTCCCGCCGCCATCCCGCGCGCGCCCGTCCCGGCCGATGACGCCGCACGCGAAGAACGGGTCAAGATGACCCGCCTGCGCCAGACCATCGCCCGCCGCCTGAAAGACGCGCAGAACACCGCCGCCATGCTGACCACCTATAACGAGGTGGACATGTCCGGCATCATGGAGCTGCGCAACACCTACAAAGACGCGTTTGAGAAAAAGCACGGCGTCAAAATGGGCTTCATGTCCTTCTTCGTAAAGGCCTGCACCCACGCCCTGAAAGAAGTCCCCGAGGTCAACGCGGAAATCGACGGTCAAGACATCGTCTACAAAAACTACGTCCACATGGGCGTCGCCGTCGGCACGCCCTCGGGTCTCGTGGTGCCGGTCCTGCGCGATGCAGACCAAATGGGCTTTGCCGCGATTGAAAAGAAAATCGCCGAACTGGGCATCCGCGCCCGCGACGGCAAGCTTTCCATGGCCGAGATGCAGGGCGGCTCCTTCACCATCTCGAACGGCGGGGTCTATGGCTCGCTGATGTCCTCGCCCATCCTGAACCCGCCGCAATCGGGCATCTTGGGCATGCACAAGATCCAAGACCGCCCGGTGGTGGTGAACGGCCAAATCGTCATCCGCCCGATGATGTATCTGGCGCTGAGCTATGACCACCGCATCGTCGACGGCAAAGGTGCCGTGACCTTCCTCGTGCGCGTGAAAGAAGCGCTTGAGGATCCGCGTCGGTTGTTGATGGATCTGTAACTGAGTCGGTCTGAAGCCCGACCTACATTCGCGTAGGGCGGGGTTCACCCCGCCATACGCATAGGACCGCTTGTGGAGTGCCCTTTTGAACAACCTAGAGAAAAGCGAACTGGTGATTGCCTAAATACTTGGGCTCTTGATGGAGTGGGGCCTATCAGAGAGTAGTATGGAGTTCCCTGAGCTTGGTCTCGATGAAGACTACTTGCCATTCTTCGCTACCAGCATTGAATGGCTAGAAGCTGAGGGAATAATTCGGACTAGGAAAATCCAAAAGTTCTCCGGTGGCGCCTACATAAGCGGACCTACTCTTACTGCCTTTGGTTTCCAGTTGATGGGAAAATCGATGAAGTTAGGAGAAGCGACAATCACTGTTGGAGAAGCCGTGACCAAGGCGAGTAAAGATACGTCCTTCTATACTGGGCTAGGAGACCTTGGCGGTGGTTTCGTAGGCGGTTTGCTAAAATCCCTCGGCAACGGTTGACATAAAGTATGCCCCCCGAACTCACTGCCCTCACCCTCGACGCCAGCGCCTCGCCTCCCCCTCGTGGGGAGGGGCTGGGGGTGGGGGGCCACCAAAGCGGCCACCAAAGCGGCCACCAAAGCGACAAGGGCCGCCCATGACCCCCGAACTCACCGCCCTCACCCTCGCCGCCCTCCTGCAGGTCGTCCAATTCGTCCTCTTCGCCATCCCGGCGAACCGTGAACTTGGCGCGGGCTACACCTCCAGCGCCCGCGACCGGCCGCCCTCGCGGCAGATGTCCCCCGTAACGGGCCGCCTGCAACGCGCGATGAACAACCATTTCGAAGGGCTGATCCTCTTTACGATCGCCGTCCTCGTGGTGACACTTGGCCAGCAATCCACCGCCATCACCCAAACCGCCGCTTGGGTCTACCTTGGCGCCCGCATCCTCTATGTCCCCGCCTATGCCCTCGGCCTGCGCCCCTGGCGCTCGGCCATCTGGTTCGTGGGCTTCCTCGCCACCCTCACCCTGCTCATCGCCGCGCTGATCTGACCCCAACTTTGCCCGACGGTGTCGGGACGCATGCCATACGCGTATCCGACGCAAACCCGACGCAAACCAGACGCGAAAAACCAAAGGAAACAGACCCATGGCAGACTTTGACGTCATCATCCTCGGCGCTGGCCCCGGCGGCTATGTGTCGGCTATCCGCTGCGCCCAACTGGGCCTGAAAACCGCCGTGGTCGAGGGGCGTGACACCTTGGGCGGCACCTGCCTGAACGTCGGCTGCATCCCGTCAAAGGCGCTGTTGAACGCGACCCATCACCTGCACGAAGTCCATGAAAACTTTGAAAAAATGGGCCTGATGGGGTCAAAGACCACCGTCGATTGGGCCAAGATGCTGGACTACAAACAAGACGTGGTGAACGGCAACACCAAAGGCATCGAGTTTTTGTTCAAAAAGAACAAGGTGACCTGGCTGAAAGGCTGGGGCAGCATCCCGGCACCGGGCCAAGTCAAGGTCGGGGATGAGGTTCACACCGCGAAAAACATCGTGATTGCAACGGGTTCCGAGGCATCCAGCCTTCCCGGCGTCACCGTTGACGAAAAGATCGTCGTCACCTCCACCGGCGCGCTGACCCTTCCCGCCATCCCGAAATCCATGGTCGTCATCGGCGCGGGCGTCATTGGCCTTGAAATGGGCTCGGTCTATGCCCGTCTGGGCACCCAGGTGACGGTCGTCGAATACCTTGACGCCATTACCCCCGGCATGGACGCCGAAGTCGCCAAAGCCTTCCAGAAAATCCTCACGAAACAGGGGCTTACCTTCGTGTTGGGTGCGGCTGTGCAAAAGGTGGATGCGGGCAAAAAGGGCGCGAAAGTCACCTACAAGCTGCGCAAAGACGACTCCGAGGTCACGCTTGAGGCCGATGTCGTCCTCGTCGCCACAGGCCGCAAACCCTATACCGCCGGTCTGGGGCTCGAGGCCTTGGGAGTCGAGATGCTGCCGCGCGGCCAGGTGAAAACCGACGCGCATTTCCAGACCAATATCAAAGGCTTGTATGCCATCGGCGATGCGATTGTCGGCCCGATGCTGGCCCACAAGGCCGAAGACGAAGGCATGGCCGTTGCCGAAATCATGGCGGGCAAAGCGGGCCACGTTAACTACTCGGTCATTCCCGGTGTGGTATACACAACACCCGAAGTGGCATCCGTGGGGGTAACCGAAGAGCAACTGAAAGAAGCCGGCCGCGCTTATAAGGTGGGCAAGTTCCCCTTCATGGGCAACGCGCGCGCCAAGGCGGTGTTTCAGGCCGATGGGTTTGTGAAACTCCTCGCCGATGCCGCCACCGACCGCATCCTTGGCGCCCATATCATCGGCCCCGGCGCGGGCGACCTGATTCACGAGG
>JBMSKG010000282.1:0-3522 GCA_049419625.1 Paracoccaceae bacterium
GGCCCCCCCCCCGCACCCCCCGGGGTATTTAGGCCAAGATGAAAGGCACAAGACATGACCGAGATTGGTGAGATTTGCGAACCGGCCCGCGCACGTGCAGGGCGGTCGGGCGGTCGGCAGGCGCGGGTTGCGATGCGCGCAGCGCCTTTGGCCGATGATGTGCGCCCGGTGCGCGCAGGCATGCCGGGAGGGCAGTACAAGCCGCTGAGTGAAGAGGGCGTGCGCCAGATCCATGAGGCGGCGCTGGATGCGCTGGAGCAGATCGGTCTGAGCCAGGCCCCACCCTCGGGCGTGGAAATCATGACCGCGGCTGGGGCCATTTATGGTTCGGACGGGCGTATGCGGTTCCCGCGCGCCTTGGTCGAGGATATGCTGGCGGTGGCGGCGCGTAACATCACGCTGCACGCCCGCGACCCCAAGCAAGACCTTCATCTGAGCGGCACCAACGTGCACTATGGCACCGCGGGTGCGGCGGTGCATATCGTGGATCCCGTCACGCTGGAGTATCGCGAAAGCACCGCGCAGGATTTGTATGACGCGGCGCGGCTTGTCGATAACCTTGACAACATTCACTTTTATCAGCGCACGATGGTGTGCCGCGATGTGATGGACAACAAGGAGATGGACCTTAACACGCTCTATGGGTGCCTTGCTGGCACGACAAAGCATGTGGGCACCAGCTTCTCGGACCCCTCGCATGTCGCCGATTGTTTTGAGATGCTGCATATGGTGGCGGGTGGCGAGGAGAAGTGGCTGGAGCGGCCTTTTGTGTCGAACTCCAACTGTTTCGTCGTGCCGCCGATGAAGTTTGCCGAGGAAAGCTGCATCACGATGGAGGATTGCATCCGCCGTGGCATGCCGATGCTCTTGTTGTCGGCGGGTCAGGCCGGGGCCACGGCACCGGCGCCGATTGCGCTGACCATCGTGCAGGCGGTGGCGGAATGTCTGGCAGGTGTGGTCTATGTCAACGCGATCAAGAAGGGGGCGCCGGCGATTTTTGGCACTTGGCCCTTCGTGTCGGATCTGCGTACGGGGGCCATGTCGGGCGGGTCGGCCGAGCAGGCGCTTTTGACCGCCGGCTGCGCGCAGATGCACCGCTTTTATGACCTGCCCGGCGGGGCTGCGTCGGGGATTTCCGACAGCAAGCTGCCCGACATGCAAGCCGGATGGGAGCAGGGCATCACCAACTCGTTGGCTGGTCTGGCGGGTCTGAACATGTGCTATGAGGCCGTCGGCATGCATGCCAGCCTGCTGGGCTTTTGTCTGGAAAGCCTGGTCTTGGGCGATGACCTTTTGGGTCAGACCATGCGTCTGGTGCGCGGCATTGATGTGACGCCTGACAGTACCTCATTGGATGCGATGAAGGAGGTTTGTCTGGGTGGCCCGGGCCATTACCTGGGTTCGGATCAGACGCTGAAGCTGATGCAGACCGAATACATCTATCCCAAGGTCGGCAACCGCATGAGCCCGAAGGAATGGAACGAGGCCGGAAAGCCCTTGCTGCTGGACACTGCCATTGCGCGCAAGAATGAGATCCTGTCCAAAGCGGGCTGTGTTGTCGATGCCGAGATCGATCGCATGATCCGGGCGCGGTTCAACATTTACTTTAAGTGAGGTTGTTATGATCCCGTCAAATATGGATAAGTTCTATATCAATGGCCAGTGGGTTTCGCCCCACTCGTCGGCGCGGATGGGGGTGGAGAACCCTGCAACCGAAGAGATCGTTGCCGAAGTTGCCTTGGGCGATCAGGCTGATATTGACGCGGCCATCGCGGCCGCACGGGCGGCCTTTGATGGCTGGACTGTGCGGCCCGTCGCCGAACGCATCGCCGTCTTGCGTCGAGTGCTTGAGATTTACAACGAGCGCTACGAAGAGTTTGCGCAAGTCATGTCCACCGAAATGGGCGCGCCGATTGAATGGGCGCGGGGCGCTCAGGCTTGGGCGGGGCAGGTGCATATCGAGGCGACCCTGAAGGCGGCGGAAAACTTCCATTGGGAGGAGATGCGCGGAACCACCCGGATCATCCGCGAGGGGATTGGGGTTTGTGCGCTGATCACGCCGTGGAACTGGCCGATGAACCAGATTGCCTGCAAGGTGGCCCCGGCCTTGGTCGCGGGCTGCACCATGGTGCTTAAACCGTCGGAAATAGCACCGATGTCGGGGGTTTTCTTCGCCCAGGTTTGCCACGATGCGGGCGTGCCTGCGGGCGTGTTCAACCTTGTGAACGGCACGGGTCCCGATGTGGGCGCGCGGATGTCGTCGCATCCGGACGTGGATATGGTGTCCTTTACCGGGTCAACCCGGGCTGGCACCGCTGTGGCGGCGGCCGCCGCCCCGACCGTGAAACGCGTGGCGCAGGAATTGGGGGGCAAATCGCCCAATATCATCCTGCCTTCGGCCGATCTGGAGGCGGCGGTCAAGGCGGGAGTTGCGGGTTGCTTTGGCAATACCGGCCAGTCCTGCGACGCGCCGACGCGCATGTTCATCCACCGCAGCCAGCATGATCAGGCCTTGGAGTTCGCCCGCGCCGCCGCCGACGAGGTGGTGGTGGGCGACCCGCGAGACACGGCCACCACCATGGGCCCGCTGATTTCGAAACTGCAGTTCGATAAGGTGCAGCGCCTGATTCAGGCGGGCATTGACGAGGGGGCGACGCTGGTCTGTGGCGGGCTCGGCCGTCCGGCTGGGATGAACCGGGGCTGGTTTGTGAAGCCTACGATTTTTGGCCATGTGACCAACGAGATGACCGTCTCGCGAGAGGAAATCTTTGGTCCCGTCTTGGCGATCTTGCCTTATGACAGCATCGATGACGCGGTGCGCATGGCCAATGACACGCCCTATGGGCTGGCCGCCTATATCGCGGGTCCGGTTGAAGAGGCTAAGCCGGTGGCGCGTCGCCTGCGGGCAGGGACGGTCAATCTGAATTACCCCGACTGGGACACCTTCGCCCCCTTCGGCGGGTACAAGCAATCAGGCAACGGGCGCGAATATGCTGACTGGGGCATCCATGACTTCTGCGAGGTCAAGGGTGTGGTCGGCTGGGGCGCTTGAGCGCGGATCAGACAGGAAGAGAAACCGCCACGCGCGGGGCAGGGAGACATGATGCATTACGGATATATCGGGCTTGGCAATCTTGGCGCGGCCTGCGCGGGCTGCTTGGTGAAGGCGGGCTTCAAGGTGACGGTCTATGACCTGAACCCCAAACTGGCCGAGCCCTTGGTGGCCATGGGGGCCACACTGGCGACCAGCGCCGAGGATTTGGCGGGGTCGGTCGATCACGTCATTACCTGCCTGCCGTCTCCGGCGGTGTCCGAGCGCGTGTTGCGCAACATCCTGCCTCGGATGAAGAAGGGCGCGTCATGGGTCGAGATGTCGACGCTGGGCCGTGACGAGGTGCTGAGCCTTGCCGCCGTGGCGGCCGAGGCTGGGGTGCGGATGCTGGAACTTCCGGTGACGGGCGGGGTGCATCTGGCCTATCAGGGCAAGATCACCATGCTGGCAGGCGGTGACAAGGATCTGTT
>JBMSKG010000283.1:0-3493 GCA_049419625.1 Paracoccaceae bacterium
AACGCCACCGCGATTGCCGCCTATTACGTCACGCCGCGCACCACGGGGCGGCGCAACATGCTGCCGCATCTGGCGCTGGGGGCGATCTTGGGGGGGATTTTGGCCCTGCCCTTTGCCGATTTTGTCCCGGTGGATGCTGGCACGGCGTTTTTGATCTTTCTGTCCGGCGCGGTCATCCTGCCCGGTGCGGCCGGGCTGTTGATGCTGGGCCCGCGCTATCTGCCTGCGCCCGAAGTGTCGATGATCACGCTGTTGGAGGTGATCTTGGGGCCGCTTTTGGTTTGGGCGGTGATTTGTGAAAACCCCGGCCAGATGACGCTGATCGGCGGCGCAGTGATTGTCATCACCGTCAGCTTGCACACCGCGCGGCGGATGTCGCAACCGCAGGGGGTGGGTTGATGGGCCTTTTGTTCATCCATGCCCATCTGGTGCCGGAAAGCTGCAATTCTGAGCTGTGCATGGCGGCGGTGAAGGCTGCCCGCAGTCTGGCAAAGATCAAATCTATCCCCGTGTAGGAGACCACAATGGCCCATATCGGCGCTTGGTCCGACCTGACCGCCTTCGAGTTTGCTGCCCTTGACCGCAAGGGCGCCGTCGCGATCCTGCCGATTGGCGCGATCGAGCAGCACGGGCCCCATCTGGCGATGAGCGTGGACCGGGATTTGACGCTGGCGGTTCTGGACCGCGCCCTGCCCTTGGTGGCGCCGGGGCTGACTGTGCTGAGCCTGCCGGTGCAGGCGATTGGCAAAAGCACCGAGCATGAAGCATGGCCCGGCACCTTGTCCTTGTCGGCGGACACGCTGTTGCGGGTGCTGCAGGACATTGCGGCTTCGGTCGCGCGGGCGGGGGTGGCGCGGCTGATGATCCTGAATGGCCACGGCGGCAATCGTGCGTTGTTGGAGCTGGCCTGCCGCGATCTGCGTGCAAGCTTGGGGCTGATCACGGCGCATGTGGCGTGGGATGATCTGGCCGATGCGGCTGCGGTTGTTGGTGCGGATGAGGCGGATAACGGTTTGCATGCGGGCGATGTCGAGACATCGGCCATGCTGGCCGCGCATCCGGGCAAGATTCGGCTGGGGCTGGCGCAGGATTTCGGATCGGCGCATCTGGGCTGGCGCGGGGCGCATCCTGAACTGGGGCTTGGGGTTGCGGCCTTGCGGCCCGGCTGGCTGATGGCCGATCTGAACCCCGCCGGGGCGATTGGCAATGCCGCCGCCGCGACACCTGCCAAGGGCGAGGCGCTTTTGGACAGCGCCGCGCGCAATCTGGCGCGGCTGATCGGCGATTTTTCCCGTTTTTCGCCGGGGTGAGCCATGCCAACGCTGATCCGCAACATCGCGATACCGCGCAGCCTTTTGGTCAACCCAGACCGCTTTGGCGGCAAGGCGGACGGTGATTTGCAGCGCGGTGATCTGTTGGTGTTGGGCGATCAGGTGATCGGCTTCACCCAGACGCCGCCCGAGGGTGCTCGGGTGATCAACGGGGCGGGACGGCTTGTCTTGCCGCCTTTGGTGGAGCCGCATCTGCATTTGGACAAGGCCTTTACCCTGCCCCGCATGGCCGCTGTTGGTGGCGATCTGATGGCCGCGATCCATGCGCAAGAGGCTGACAAGGCCCATTGGAGCGATGCGGACCTGCGCGCCCGCGCAAGCCGGGCAATGGCCGAGCTGCAGGCGGCTGGCGTGTCTCATGCCCGCAGCCATGTGGATTGGGGCCGCGCGGATGACCCCCATGCCACACCGCGCGCCTGGGACGTGCTGGCTGAAGTGGCGCAGGAATGGGCGGGGCGGGTCACGCTCAGCCTGTCATGTCTGCCCGAGATTGACGCCTTCGCCGACCCGGACATTGCCGCACGCATCTGTGCCGATGTCGCGCGGGTGGGTGGCAGCCTTGGCGCGTGGTGTTTGGGACATGCCCAGCGCGACGCCGGGTTTGCCGCCGCCTTTGATTTGGCCGCCCGCCATGGCCTCGCATTGAATTTTCATGTTGATGAGGGGCAAGACCCGGGGCTTGATGGCTTGGCGCTGATCGTCGCGCAGGCACTGCGGACCGGGTTCCAAGGTCCGATCCTGTGCGGTCACGCGGTCAGCCTGATGGACCGCGCCGGACCCACATTGGACCGGCTTTTGGCCGATATGGCGCGGGCGGGCATCAGTCTTTGTGCGCTGCCCACCACCAATCTTTACCTGCAATCACGCGGGGCTGGCACGCCTGACCGGCGCGGCATTACCCGTTTGGCCGAGGCCACCGCGGCAGGCGTCACGACCTGCCTTGGCACCGACAATGTGCAAGATGCCTTTTACCCGCTTGGCCGTCATGACCCGATGCTGACGCTGGCCACCGCCATCCCTGCGCTGCATCTGGACCCGCCCTTGGCCGATCATCTGCCGCTGATCACCACCCATGCCGCCCGTGCCATGGGTCTTGCACCCCAATGGGCAGACCGGATCCCCGCGCATCGGCTGATGCTGACCGAGGCGACTGATACGGCGAGCTTGTTGACCGCCCACAGCCCGCGCCGCCCGCTTTTGGCCTAACGCTGCGCCCCTGTTCTTTCTGGGCGAAAGCGGACCTTGAGAGCCGGAAGCTCAGCCCGGGGAAGATGGCACGAACGGGCCATGATGACCCGCATTTCGGGCGAAATCCCTTGAGCGGAGACGCCCTTTGCCTCACTCAACAGCGTGCAGACTGGCGCGGCGGTTCAGAATCTGGCGGCGCAGAAAGGCCGCGAGGAAAAGTGCGGTCTGCACCAGAACGATCGTGGGCGCGGGCGCGCTGTCCACAAAGAAGCTGGCATAGGTGCCAATCAGCATGGACCCCATGCACAGCAACACCGACACCCACAGCATCGTGGAAAACCGGCGCACCAAAAGAAAGGCAATCGCCCCGGGCGCAATCAAAAGAGCAATCGCCAGGATCAGCCCCGCTGCCGTCAGCGTGGCCACAATGGTCAGCGAAATCAGCGCCAAAAGCCCGTAATGCAGGGTGTTGACCCACAGGCCCGCCGCCTTGGCCTGCGCCGGATCAAAGCTGTGCAAGAGCCAGTCTTTCCATTTGAGCAGAAGGATCAGCACAACCCCGCCTGCGATCAACCCCGATTGCCAAAGCTCGGTGGCACTGACCCCCAGCATGTTGCCAAAAAGGATGTGATCGAGATGCACCCCGCTATCCACGGCGACAAAAAGCACGATCCCCAAGCCGAACATGCCCGAAAACACCACGCCCATGACGGTGTCTTGCTTGATGCGGCTGTTGCCCGCCAAGAACCCGGTGGCCACAGCGGTGAACATGCCGGCGGCAAAGGCCCCAAGGATCAGGGGCGCCCCGATCACGTGGGCCAGCACAATGCCGGGCAGGATGGCGTGGCTGATCGCATCGCCCATCAGGGCCCAGCCTTTCAGAACCAAAAAGCAGGACAAAAGGGCTGTGGGTACCGACACGATGATCGAGATTAGAAACGCATTTTGCATGAAGCCAAAGCGGAAGGGCATCA
>JBMSKG010000284.1:0-3480 GCA_049419625.1 Paracoccaceae bacterium
CTGCAGGCAAGGACACAGCAGACAAGGCATGGGGCAAGCGATGCAGGCGGTGACACGGCGCGTAACGGTGATGGGGTTGGTGGCAGCCGGGCTTTCGGCCTGCGTGGGCGGCGGTGGCGGCGGGCCGGTGGGCGCGGCCCAGGCCGAGCCTGTGATGCGCGCGGTGCCCAATGCCGGGTTTGATGCCTGGGTGGACGGCTTTCGCGCCCGCGCCGCCGCACGCGGCATCCCGGCCGGGGTGATCAGTGAGGCGATAGGATCGGCCGGCTTCCTGCCCGATGTGGTAGAGCGTGACCGCAACCAGACCGAGTTTACCCGCACGTTGGAAGATTACCTTGCCATTGCCGCCAAGCCCGAACGCGTGACCATGGGTCAGGACAAGCTGCGCCAGTACGGGGCCGTCTTGTCCCGCATCGAGGCGCGCTATGGGGTTGAAGCCCATGTTGTGGCCGCCGTCTGGGGGCTGGAAAGCTTTTTCGGCACAAGGCGCGGCAATGTGCCGGTGATCTCGGCCTTGGCAACGCTCGCCTATGACGGGCGGCGCGGTGAGTTCTTTGAAAGCCAGCTGATCGCCGCCCTGAAGATCATTGCCAATGGCGATGTCTCGGCACGGGGTATGACCGGGTCTTGGGCCGGGGCCATGGGCCACACGCAGTTTATCCCGACCTCTTATCTGGCCTATGCCGTTGATTTCACCGGCGACGGCAAGCGCGATATCTGGAGCGAGGATCCAACCGATTCCCTTGCTTCCACCGCCGCCTATCTGAAGAACTCGGGCTGGCAGCGTGGTCTGCCCTGGGGTGGCGAGGTGCGGCTGCCTGAGGGCTTTAACCCCGCCCTACTGGGGCGCGGCAAGGGCAAGTCGGCGGGCGAATGGGCAGCCCTTGGCGTCACCTCGGCGACCGGGGGCGCGGTGCCTGCGGGGGGCTCGATCATCGCGCCAAAGGGCGTCGGTGGCCCGGCGTTTCTTCTGACGCAGAATTTCAACGTGATCCTGCGCTACAACAATGCCGAAAGCTATGCGATCGGCGTCGGGCATCTCTCTGACCGGCTTTTGGGCCGCCCGGCGGTGCAGGCCGATTGGGGGCCCGATAAGACCGGGATGACCATGGCCGACCGTCAGGCGCTGCAACGCGCGCTGACCGATGCAGGCTATGACACCGGTGGCACCGATGGGGTGATCGGCACCAAGACCAAGGCGGCGATCTCGGCCTATCAGCAGGCGGCAGGTCTGCCGGTAACGGGCGAGCCTTCGCTGGAGCTGTTGCGCCGGTTCCGCTGATCCCGCTTGGCCTTGCCCGATCCGGGGCGGAATGACGCAGGACAAGCCGCGGTTTCGCGGCGGCAGCCCTTGAAGCCCCCTCGCGCCGGGCCTAGTCTCTGGCCAAGACGTGAAGGGGACGGGCATGGCCGAAAAGCGCAAGCTGTTTGAAGAGGTTGGGGCAACCGCACAGGTCGCCCCGCAGGGCGGGCTGATCGAAGGGAACAAGGGCGCGCGGCGCGGCATCCGGGCTTGGCTCGTGGCGCTGTTCCTCTTGGTCGCCATGATGATCGCCGTCGGCGGTCTGACCCGGCTGACCGACTCGGGCCTGTCGATCACCGAATGGAAGCCCGTCACCGGCGCCATCCCGCCGCTGTCCGAGGCCGATTGGGTGGTGGAGTTCGACAAATACAAGGCCACCCCCGAATTCCAGTTGCAAAACAGCCAGATGTCGATGGAGGCCTTCAAGGTCATCTTCTGGTGGGAATGGGCACATCGGCAGTTGGGCCGCGTGGTGGGGCTTGTCTGGGCTCTGGGCTTTGCAGGCTTCCTTGTCGCCCGCGCCATTCCGCCGGGTTGGACGGGGCGGCTTTTGGGCCTTGGGGCGCTGGGGGGCCTGCAAGGGGCCATCGGCTGGTGGATGGTGTCATCGGGGCTGGTCGGCGAGCAGGTGGATGTCAAATCCTACCGGCTTGCCACACATCTGGGGCTGGCCTTCATCATTCTGGGCGTGATCGCGTGGTATGTGTTCCTTTTGGGCCGGTCTGAGACAAACCTCATGCAGGCGCGGCGCAATTCCGAGCGCAAGCTGGTGGGCCTGTCCACCGGGCTGATGCATTTCGCCTTCCTGCAAATCCTCTTGGGGGCCTTGGTCGCAGGCATTGACGCCGGGCGCGGCTTTCCCACTTGGCCCGACATGAACGGCCAGTTCTTCCCGGCGGATGCCTTCTATGTGCCCGGCGGCGGCGGGGTCTGGCATGCGTTCTTTGAAAACCCGGGACTTGTGCAGTTTATCCACCGGATGTCAGGCTATCTTTTGTTTGCCTTCGGTATTGTGGTCTGGCTGCGCGGGCGGCACTCGGCCCATGCGGCGACGCGCGGGGCCTTTCATGCTGTCATGGCGATGATGGTGGCGCAGATGGTCTTGGGGATCATCACCGTCCTGACGGCGGCCCATATGCACATCGCCATCACGCACCAGATCGGCGCAGTGATCCTGTGGGTTCTCATTATCCGGGCGCGGCACTTGTCGGTTTATCCGGTCGCAGGTTCCATCGCGAAGGGCACAGCATGACCAATAACACCGCCTTCGCCGATCTCATGGCCTTTCAGCGCCAGACCGAGGCGCTGTCCCTCGTGGCCGAACGGCTGGGCTGGGATCAGGAAACCATGATGCCGCGCGGTGCGGCCGATCAGCGCGGCGAGGAGATGGCGGCGATGGAGGGCGTCCTGCACGCCCGCCGCACCGATCCCCGCATCGCGGATTGGCTGGCCGCGGCCGAGGCGCCTGATGCGGCGGGCGCGGCGCAACTGCGCCTGATCCGCCGCTCCTATGACCGCACCACCAAAGTCCCCGCCGATCTGGCCGAGGCTTTGGCGCGGCTCACCTCAGTCGCCCAAGGCATCTGGGCCGAGGCCCGCGCGCGTGATGATGTAGCGGCCTTCCTGCCCACACTCTCCGAAGTGCTGGCCCTGAAACGCGAAGAGGCCGCAGCCCTTGCCACGGGCGGCGATCTTTATGACGCGCTGATCGATGACTATGAACCCGGCGCCACCGCCAAAAGCCTTGGCGCGATGTTTGACCGCATGCGCCCGCGTCTCGTGGCCCTGCGCGAGGCTGTTCTCGCCAAACCTGCGCCTGCCGCACTGTCAGGCCATTTCTCCACCGACAGCCAACTCCGCATGTCCCGCGATCTGGCCACCGCCTTTGGCTATGACTGGTCGCGTGGCCGCATCGACCTTGCGGTGCATCCCTTCTCTTCGGGCGGCGGCAGCGACAGCCGCATCACCACCCGCGTGGTGGAAACCGACCCCTTCAACTGCTTTTACTCCACCATCCACGAGGTCGGCCATTCCAGTTATGAGCTGGCCATCGACCCCGACTATGCCATGACCCCGATCGGCCATGGCTGTTCGATGGGTGTCCACGAAAGCCAAAGCCGGATTTATGAAAACCAGATCGGCCGCAGCCGCGCCTTTACGGGCTGGATGTTCGCCCA
>JBMSKG010000285.1:0-3469 GCA_049419625.1 Paracoccaceae bacterium
ACACCACCCGCTTTCTGGTGATGTCGCGCCAGGCGGATCATTCCCGCCGGGCGGACCGCATGGTCACCACCTTCACCTTCCGCGTCCGCAACATTCCGGCGGCGCTTTACAAGGCGATGGGCGGCTTTGCGACAAATGGCGTGAACATGACCAAGCTGGAAAGCTATATGGTCGGCGGCACCTTCACCGCGACCGAATTTTACGCCGACATCGAAGGCCACCCCGATGACACCAACGTCAAACTGGCGCTGGAGGAATTGGCCTATTTCACCACGCAGGTGCAAATTCTGGGCGTCTATCCGTCGGACCGCGTGCGCGGCTAGGCCCCGGCCTGACGCACCGGCGGCTTGCCCCGCGCTTCCAACTCGGTCGCAAATTGCGCGATGCGAGAATCGAACCGACGGTCCACCTTGGCCCGCGCCAGCCGCAGCGATTGCAAGAACAACCGCGCGCCCAGCGACCGGGGCTTGATCTCGGTCGTGACATGCATCCGCGTGCGTTTGGCGCTCATCTCCATCAACTCGATCCGCGTCGTCGACTCAACCGCGGGCGAGACAAGGAAAAACCCCAAAGCCCCCGGCGCGGCCATTTCGGTCAGTGAAAGATCCACCTTGCGCTGCTTGGCACGGTAGGAAAACCGCGCGTGCCATGACATCCCCAGACCGGGCGCGCGCAACTGATCGGTGCGCGCCACCTCAACCCCGCGACGCATCGCGGCCCGTTCCCAAGATTCGAAATCGACAAGCGCGGCCCAGACAGTGGCGATAGGGGCCTCAACGTCTTTCTTGCTGGCAAGTTTCATGCTGTGCCTATCCGCTGTAAAATGACATGTCGCACGACAGCTCTGTCGCACGTAAAAAAGTCTCGCGCCGAACTTGGGGTCAATCCAGCCGATCTGCAAGCCAGTTGCGCAGAAGAAATTCCGCAATCGCACCTTTTCGCGGCGGGCGCACCTGCGGGTGCTGGCCGGAAAACACCCGCAACAGCGCTTGGCGGTCCAGCCACAGCGCATCTTCCAACTCGCTGGGGTCCACGGTGATCGCCTCATCCAGCGCCTCGCCATGACAGCCCAGCATCAGGCTGGCGGGAAAGGGCCAAGGCTGGCTGGCCAGATAGCGCACCGGCCCCACAGGCACGCCCGCCTCCTCCCACACTTCGCGGCGCACGGCGGCCTCAACGGTCTCACCCGGCTCCACAAACCCGGCCAGCAGGGAATACATCCCCTCAGGCCAAACCGCATTGCGGCCCAAAAGCACGCGGTTTCCCTTGGTGATCAGCATGATCACCACCGGATCGGTGCGCGGGAAATGATGCGCGCCGCAGGCCGGACATTTGCGCTGCCATCCTGCCTGCTCCACCTCCGACGCTGCGCCACAAGCGGCGCAAAAGCCGTGGCTGCGGTGCCAATGCACCAGCGCGCGGGCCGTCGCCGCCAGTTCCGCATCGCGCGGCGAGAGCCGCATCATCGCATTGCGCAAATCCTCAAAGGCCATTGACGCGCCCAAGGCCGGATGGGGCTGGCGGCTTTGGTCAAAGAACGATTGCTCCGCGCCCGACCCGCTTTCCGGCTCCCAAGCCGACAGATCGGCGGCAAAGCTTGCCTGCCCGTCTTCCTCCAGCCCCAGAAAGACCAAGGGGGCTGCATCGGCCAAAACCTTGTGATCGGCAGGCAGCCACGCCAAGCCGCCCTCGGCGCGAAACAAAGGCTTGCCGCGCCAAACCGGCAAAACCCGCCCCTGCGCCTGCAACCGGGCCAAAGCCTCGGGCTGACTACGCAGGGCCGCAGCCCGGTCCAGCCCGGATGTGCCAAAGGTCACCTCTTCGCCCCCGCGCATGGCGCGCCCTCCTGTCCCACATTCGGCCCGCAGATCGCACTGCTGGCGGGCTATCTGGCATGACCACGGGGAAGAACGCAATTTGCACGGGGGCCGGATGGGGCGGCTTTTTCCCGCAAGACCCCGCCCACACCCACACAAAAGCGACTATTCGATACAAAATACAACCAATACGGGAATTTACCCTTAGTTTGCCGGGTTCGAGCACTATACATTCAAAAACAAGCAAGACCCGCGCACCGCTTTGGCCCTGTGGTTGGGCGACGGCACTCGCAAGGAACCGGCATGAGAGGTCAAACATCGCTGGCCCATCGCGGAGATCGCCGTGAGCGATGACCTGCGCTTTTCCACCGAACTCCCTGCACCAGACGCCCCTGCGTCACGCCCGCGCGTTACCTTGCGAATTCTGGCCACCACCGACCTTCACGGCCATATCCTGCCTTGGGATGATCTGAGCGACCGTCCCGCGCCAGACCGGGGTCTGGCCCAGATTGCCAGCCTGATCTCACAGGCCCGCGCCGAGGTGCCGGGCAGCCTTTTGCTGGACAACGGTGATTTCCTGAACGGCAGCCCGCTGGCCGACCATGTGGCACAGGCGGCCCGGTCCGACCCGCCCCATCGGCACAAACGGGGCAAGCCACCCCACCCGATGATAGCGGCCATGAACCATCTTGGCTATGATGCGGTGACCTTGGGCAATCATGAATTCAGCGAAGGGCTCGACCTTTTGCGCCACGCGCTGCGGCAGGCCCGCTTTACAACGGTCTGCACCAATCTTGACCGTCTTGGCCCCAGCGGCCAGCCACGCAAAGCCTTTGTGCCGCGCCACATCCTGTTGCGGCGTCAGCTGTGGCACCAAGACGGCACCCCGCATGAGGTTGTGGTGGGCATCCTTGGCTTCCTGCCGCCCCAAACCACGGTCTGGGAACGCCATCACCTTGCAGGAAAGCTGGGCGTGCGCTCCATTTTGGACAGCGCCCGCGCCGCCGTGCCACGGTTGCGCCGCGCGGGAGCGGATCTGATCATCGCGCTCTCCCATTCCGGGATTGGCGCGGCCGATAGTACTGAACCGAACGGCGGCGGCGATGAGATCGTCTCTGACCGGCTGGCCCAGATCGAGGGGATCGATGCGGTGGTGGCCGGTCACACCCACCAACTCTTCCCCCCGCCACCGGGACCGGGCCTGCCAGAAGGCACGCACCACCCTGCCGGGGCCTTGGCCAAACCCATCGTGATGCCGGGCTTCCACGGCTCGCACCTCGGGGTGATTGACCTTGCGCTGTGCCGCACAGCGCAGGGCTGGCGGGTCGAGCGTTTTGACACCAGCCTGCGCCCCGTCGCGCGCAGGGTCGGCCCGTTGGGCAGGCTGCAACCCTTGGTCAAGCCCGACCCCACGCTTGCCACACTGGTCAAGCAAGACGTGGCCAGCATGCGCGCGGCGGCGGATCAGCCGGTCGGCCTCACCGCCGGGCCCCTGCACTCTTACTTCGCGCTCATCGGCTGGTCTCCGGCGCAAGAGCTTTTGGCCCAAGCACAGGCCGCCAACATGCGCCGCCTGCTGACTGGCCAACCCGAAGCCGATTGGCCCCTTCTTGTCGCGGTGGCACCCTTCAAGGCGGGCGGCCGGGCGGGGC
>JBMSKG010000286.1:0-3469 GCA_049419625.1 Paracoccaceae bacterium
CGCGGCGATGTACCGGTGCTGGTTGAACCACTGCGGCTGACCTCGGCATCGCTGAGCGCCGGGGCAGGCGTGCTGCACGGCGCGCGCGCCTTTGCCAGTCTTGCCCTGGTGCGCGAGGGCGCTGAGGCGGTGTTGGCAACCGTTCGGCAGCTTTTGGACGAACCGGGTGTCACAGGTGGGGCTTCAGCTTTTGACGGTCGCTTGATGGTACGGCTTTTGGCCGTGGATGGCTGGCCGCTCCGTCGTCAGATCTTGCGGCTTTTGGCCGTCTTGCGCCCGGGGCCGCTGCCTCGGGTTTGGCACATGTAAAAGGGAGCGCCATGAATCTGACACCGCGCGAAAGAGAAAAGCTGTTGGTCAGCCTGGCCGCCATGGTGGCACGAAACCGGCTGGCGCGAGGGGTGAAACTGAACCACCCCGAAGCGGTGGCCCTGATCAGCGATTTTGTCGTTGAAGGCGCGCGGGACGGACGCAGCGTTGCCGATCTGATGGCGGCTGGTGCCCATGTCATCACCGCCGATCACTGCATGCCCGGCGTGCCCGAGATGATCCATTCGGTGCAGATCGAAGCCACCTTTCCCGACGGCACCAAGCTTGTCACCGTTCACCACCCGATACGCTGAGAGGCCGAAATGATCCAAACCGCCAAACACCCGCTCTTTCACTGTTCCGTTGTGGCTGTGGGTCTGGCCACCCCGGCCCGCGCCCACACGGGCGACCATAGCCCGGCCGATCTGATGCATCTGCTGACCCAACCCGACCATCTGGCGATGATTGGTCTGGGCATTGCGGTGGTGGTTTTGGTGGCGGTCAAGCTGTGGCGCCGGTCATGATCCCGGGGCAAATCTTCGCAGCCGCCGGTGACATCACGCTGAACGAAGGCTTGCCTGTTACCGTGCTGATGGTCGCCAATTCCGGCGACCGTCCGGTGCAGGTCGGCAGCCATTATCACTTTGCCGAAACCAATGCTGCCCTGCTCTTTGATCGCGCCGCTGCGCGTGGCCAGCGTTTGGATATCCCCGCAGGCACGGCCGTGCGCTTTGAGCCCGGCCAAAGCCGCGAGGTGCATCTGGTGCCCTATAGCGGTGCGCGCATCGTTTACGGCTTTAACCAACAGGTGATGGGAACGCTTTGACATGGCCCACAAGATCGCGCGCGACAGCTATGCCACCATGTATGGCCCCACCACCGGAGACCGGTTGCGGCTGGGCGATACTGATCTGATCGTTGAGGTGGAACGTGATTTCACGACCTACGGCGAAGAGGTCAAGTTCGGTGGCGGCAAGGTCATCCGCGACGGGATGGGGCAGAGCCAAATCTCCCGCGCGGGCGGCGCGATGGATACGGTCATCACCAATGCGCTCATCATCGACCATTCCGGCATCTACAAGGCCGATGTCGGCCTGCGCGACGGGCTCATCGCGGCCATCGGCAAGGCGGGCAACCCCGACACCCAACCCGGCGTCACGATCATCATCGGCCCGGGCACCGAGATCATCGCGGGCGAGGGGCGCATTCTGACCCCCGGCGGCATGGATGCCCATATCCATTTCATTTGCCCCCAACAGGTGGACCATGCCCTTCATTCGGGCATCACCACGATGCTGGGCGGCGGCACGGGGCCTGCGCATGGCACGCTGGCCACCACTTGCACGCCGGGGCCTTGGCATCTGGGCCGGATGATGCAAGCCGCCGACGCTTTGCCGATGAACCTTGCCTTTGCCGGAAAGGGCAACGCCAGCCTACCGGAAGCGCTGGTTGAACAGGTCCGCGCGGGCGCGGCGGCGCTGAAGCTGCATGAAGACTGGGGCACCACCCCCGGTGCGATTGATTGCTGCCTTGGTGTCGCCGATGACATGGATGTGCAGGTGATGATCCACACCGACACGCTGAACGAATCCGGCTTTGTCGAGAACACACTCGCGGCCTTCAAGGGCCGCACCATCCATGCTTTTCACACCGAAGGGGCAGGGGGCGGGCACGCGCCTGACATCATGAAGGTGGTGGGCTGGCAAAACGTCCTGCCCTCTTCGACCAACCCGACCATGCCCTATACCGTCAACACGGTGGAAGAGCATCTGGATATGCTCATGGTCTGCCACCACCTCGACAAACGCATCCCCGAGGATGTGGCCTTCGCCGAAAGCCGCATCCGCCGTGAAACCATTGCCGCTGAAGACATCCTGCATGACATGGGCGCGTTCTCGGTGATCTCGTCCGACAGCCAAGCCATGGGCCGGGTGGGCGAGGTCATTACCCGCACCTGGCAAACCGCGCACAAGATGCGCCAGCAGCGCGGGCGGTTGGCCGAGGAGACGGGCGACAACGACAATTTCCGCGTCCGCCGCTATATCGCCAAATACACGATCAACCCCGCCATCGTGCATGGGATCAGCCAGCACATCGGCAGCATTTCCGTCGGCAAACGCGCCGATCTGGTCCTGTGGACCCCGGCCTTTTTCGGCGCCAAGCCTGACATGATCTTGCTGGGTGGGATGATTGTTGTCGCGCAGATGGGCGATCCGAACGGGTCTATCCCAGTGCAGCCGATGTATTCGCGCCCGATGTTCGGAGCGTTGGGGCGGGCGGTGGAACGGTCGGCAGTGATCTTTGTCAGCCGCGCCGCTGAGGAGGATGATCTGCGCGCCCGCCTTGGCCTTGCCAAATCCACGCTGGCCGTCGAACACACCCGCGACATTGCCAAGCGCGACATGGTCTTGAACGCCGCGACCCCCAAGGTCGAGATCGACCCCGAAACCTACGAAGTCCGCGCCAATGGTGAGCTGCTGACCTGCGCGCCCGCCAGTGAACTGCCGCTGGCGCAGCGCTATTTCCTGTATTGAAAGGGGGGATCATGCTGCAAGAACCCGTCTCGGCCCGGCTGTTGCGCGCGGCACCTGCGCGCACCGATGACACGGTGGTGCTGGATTATGATGCCCGTCTCATGCGGCGCAAACTCCTGACCACGACTGGCGGGCGTGACGTTTTGGTCTCGTTGGCCAGTGTCACCAATCTGGATGACTTTTGGGGCTTTGAGCTTGACGGTGGGCTGACCGTCCGCATCGACGCGGCACCCGAAACGGTCATGGTGATCCGGGGTGATCTGACGCGGCTTGCCTGGCATATCGGCAACCGCCACACGCCCTGCCAGATCATGGCCGACCACCTTGTGATCCGCGAAGATCATGTGCTTGAACGCATGCTCGCGGGGCTTGGGGCCACGATCACCCGGGCCGTGCAGCCCTTCAAGCCCGAGGGTGGCGCCTATGGCCATGGCCGCACCATGGGCCATTCGCATGGGCCCGATCTGGAAAAGCCCGATCTGGTAAAGCCCCAGCCAAGTGCAGAGACATTCGGCTGGCATGACCACGGCGATGGGCATCTGCATTTCCACGCGCCAAAGCCCGCAAGGTGAGCGCGCGTCTGACCCTGATGCAATGGCTTTCCCCGGCCTTTCCGACCGGGGCCT
>JBMSKG010000287.1:0-3414 GCA_049419625.1 Paracoccaceae bacterium
GCGCCGGTCGCCGGGCCGCTGGCATCTGCGCGCGGGCATGACTGGCTGGTGACGATGGGCGGGGCCATCGGCGCAGGCCTGCCCACCGCCGTCGGCGCCGCCGTCGCCTGCCCCGACCGGAAGGTGCTCTGCCTCTCCGGCGACGGATCAGCCATGTACACGCTGCAATCCTTGTGGACCATGGCGCGGGAAAACCTTGATGTCTGCACCGTGATCTTCGCGAATGACACCTACCGCATCCTGCATGGCGAATTGGTAAATGTCGGCGCCACCCCCGGCCGCAACGTGGCGCGGATGTTCGACATGGTGGACCGGACCCTTGACTGGGTGGCACTGGCCCAAGGCCATGGCGTGCAGGCCGTCCGGGTCGAAACCGCCGAGGCCTTCAACACCGCCTTCGCCAAGGCGATGGGCGCGAAGGGCCCCCGCCTCATCGTCGTGCCCTGCTAACGCGCCAACACGCCGCCATCGATCACCAGCGTGGTGCCAGTGACAAAATCCGACGCGGATGACGCCAGAAACAGCACCGCCCCCTTGATCTCCTCCGGCCGCCCCAGCCGCCCCATCGGCGTATAGGCAATCGCCGCCGCCGGGTCGCGCGGCCGCGTCTCGGTCTGGAAAATGCCGGGACAAAGCGCGTTCACCTGTATCCCCTTATCCGCATAGTGCAGCGCCATTTCCCGCGTCAGGTTCACCACCGCCCCCTTGCTCGCGGCATAGGCCGGGCGCGGAAACGCCCCCGCCGGCGCCGCAAGCGCCCACATCGAGGCGACCGTAATCACCTTGCCCCGTCCTTCAGCCACCATCACCGCCAAAGCCGCACGGCAGGTCAGGAACAGTCCGTTCAGGTTCACATCCATCACGCGCTGCCAATCCGCATCCGCCACCTCATGCAGCAGCGCAGGCCGGGCATCCGATACCCCGGCATTGGCAATGCAGATATCAAGGCCCCCCAACTGCGCCACGGTCTCGGCAATCGCCGCCCGCACCGCAGCATCGTCGGTCACATCGCCGGGCAGCGCCAACACCCGCCCACCAAACCCGCGCAGCGCCCTGGCCGTCTCGTTCAACCGCCCCGCATCGCGGTCAAACAGCGCCAGATGCGCCCCGTTCTCCGCCAAAGCCTCGGCCATCGCCCGGCCCAAGCCCTGAGCCGCTCCGGTGACAAAGGCCACCTTCCCCGCAACCGAAAACATCTCCGAAACGTTCATCCCAGCCGCTTTCGCGCCAGATCGGCGAACCAGTCCAATGCGCCCGGATTGCGGGCCGCATCCCGGCTCGCCGCCTTGGCCAAGGGGATACCAAGCATCAGCTTGCGCACCGGCACTTCCATCTTCTTGCCGGTCAGCGTGACAGGCACTTCCGGCACCTCGACAATCTCATCCGGCACATGGCGCGGCGACCGCTCCACCCTCAGCCGCCGCACGATCTCGGCCCGCTTGGCCTCATCCAAGACCGCCCCCTTCGCCATAGCTACGAACAAGGGCATCCAGAACCCGCCCTTGCCATCCTCGACGCAGATGATCAGGCTGTCGGCCACCCCGGCAATTCCCTCCAGCGTGCGGTAAACCTCCGCCGAACCGATGCGCACGCCATAGCGGTTCAGCGTGGCATCCGACCGGCCCAGCACAAAACTCCCGCCATGGTCCAGCATCCGCAGCCGATCCCCATGCCGCCAGATGCCGGGCCATGTGTCGAAATAGCTATCCAGATAGCGGGCAAAATCGCTGTCGCCCCACAGATAGATCGGCATCGACGGCATGGGCCGCAGAATGGCCAACTCCCCCTCGGCATCCACCAACACCTCGCCCTCATCCGACAAGGCGCGCACATCCACCCCCAAGGCCGGCGCCTGAATCTCCCCCGCCCGCGTCGGCAACAGCGGCGATCCCGCCAGCGTCCCCGAACAAAACTCCGTCCCACCGGAATGAGACGTCACCCACAGATCCGCCTTCACCGCCCTGTGCGCCCAGTCAAAGGTTTCCGGCGTGGCGGGGGAGCCAACCAACAACAACGTCTCCAGCGCGGGCAAGGAAAACTCCTTCCCCGGATCAATCCCCTGCCCCCGCACCATCTGAACAAAGGTCGGCGAGGTGGCAAAGACCGACGCCCGCGTTGCCTCGGCAATCTGCCACATGCGCCGCGCATCGGGGAAACTCGGGTGGCCGTCATACAAAACCGAACGACCATTCATAAGCGGCGCCATCATCAGCGTGTTCCACACCATCCATCCGGTGGTGGAATAGCACAACAGCGCCTGACCTTCTTTCAACTCATAATGAAAGGCGGCGGTTTTCAGATGCTCCAGCACAATCCCATGATGCCCATGGGTGATGGGCTTTGGCAGGCCCGTGGTGCCCGATGTGAACAGCACCCACAGCGGATGATCGCCGTCCACACGGGCAAACTCAAACCCTTCTCTTGGAACATCTGGCCCGTCCAGCAGCGCCTCCCACGGGGTCGCGCCCTCCCGCACACCGGCCCCCGGCAGATAGTCCAGCATCACCACCGTCTCCACCGTCGGCAGTGCCGCCAAAATCCGCTCCAGATCCGCCCGGCGGTCAAAATCCTTGCCGCCATAGCGATAACCGTTCACCGCAAACACCAGCTTCGGCGCAATCTGGGAAAACCGATCAATCACCGTCTGCGCGCCAAACTCCGGCGCGGCGGATGACCACACCGCCCCAATCGCCGTGGTCGCCAGCATGGCAATCACGGTCTCGGGCAGGTTCGGCATATAGGCCACCACCCGGTCGCCGGGGCCAATCCCCATGGCCCGCAGCCGCGTGGCCAGCTTGCGCACCGCGCCGCCCACCTCGGCCCAACTCATCTCAGCCATCGGGCGCAGTTCCGACACATGGTGCAGCATCACCCGCCCCGGATCGCCCGACCCTTCATGCCGCAACACATGCTCGGCATAGTTCAACCGCGCGCAGGGCAGCCAGCGCGTGCGGGGCATCAAGGCATCGGTCAAGACAGGGTCGGCCTCCCCCTCAAGGATCAGCCCGAAATAGTCGCGCACCGCACCCCAGAACCCTGCCAGATCGGCAATCGACCAAGCGTACAGCTCGGCATAACCGGTAAAGTCATGCCCCCGCGCATTCAGCCAGCCGATGAACTGCGTCAGGTTCAGCCCCGCCTTTCGGGCCTCTGACGCCTGCCACAAAAGCTGGCCTTCTGCGATCATTCCCACCAGCCTTGGGCCATCAGCCCCTCCAGCCCCGGCAGCACGACCTGCGCGCGCGAGCCCGCCTCGGCGGCCTCAAAGCCCGCCGCATCCACCGTGCCGGTCGTCACGCCCACCGCGAAAGCCCCGGCCTTGCGCGCCATGGCAATCTCCAGCTTGGGGTCATCGCCGATCACCACCATCTCCTGCGCCGGAACCCCCAGCATGGCCGAGATATCCTCAATCCC